>CAZDXC010000005.1:379-4626 GCA_964509675.1 Candidatus Woesearchaeota archaeon | reverse complement strand
CCAAAATTACCCTGCCCAAAAACAAGTGGGTACCTAAGGGAAAAATCCTGTGCCATTCTCACCAAGGCATCATAAACTGCAGAATCTCCGTGAGGATGAAACTTGCCTATAACATCTCCAACAACTCTTGCTGATTTTTTTGTCTGGCTTCCTGGCTTCAAACCCATGAGATACATTGAATACAGAATTCTTCTTTGAACAGGCTTAAGACCATCTTCGATTGCAGGAATTGCCCTTGAAACAATGACAGACATGGCATAATCCAAATATGCCTTTTTCATTTCTTCAGATACTTCTACATTGATAGTTCCTTTTTCGTCTTGTTTTTCTTCTTTCATTTTAACTCACTGCCTCCCCTTTCTCGTCAAGATATTTCATGAATTGTTCTTCATTTAGCCTTTCTTCTTTTATGTCCCTTCCATGCCAGCCACATTTTTTACATTCCCATTCCCCCGTTGCTTTTCCTTCTTTGACTTGGCTTTCTTCAGACGAGTCAGACGGAATCTCTGATTCCAGTCCTCCTGCCAATATTACATTGACTTCATAACTATCACATTTGGGGCATTTTCTAATTTTGAAACCCTTTTCATTAGATTTCTTTTTTCGCATCTCTGAACTCGACGAGTCTTTGTCTTTCAAAATCCAGTCTGGTGTTTTTATTTTTCCCATTTAATGATATTTCCTCCATTCTGCTTCAACTAATTCACAAATAGTATGATATACTAACATGTGGGCTTCCTGTATTCTTGGCGTATTGTTTGAATTTATATTTATATTCAAGTCACTTATGTCTTTTAATTTTCCGCCATTATTGCCTGTTAGAGAGATATTATATGTTCCAAGTTCTCTGCCTTTTTTGAATGCCCTTATTACATTTTCAGAATTTCCTGATGTTGACAACCCTAATAAGATATCATCTTTTTTTGCAAGAGCTTCTATCTGCCTTTCAAAAATGCTCTTAAAATCATAATCATTTGCCCATGCAGTTAAGATAGAACTATCTGTTGTCAATGCAATTGCAGGAAGGGCATGTCTTTCTAATTTGAATCTCCCAACCAATTCCCCTGCAATATGCTGACTGTCAGCAGCACTTCCGCCGTTTCCAAAAATTAAAAGTTTGTTTTGATTGCTGAATGCTTGACTTATTTTTCCAGAGGCAAGATAAATATAGTCTATTTGCCTGACTAAGGTTTTGTTAACTTCAAGATTTTCTTTTATTATTTTTTCAATCTTTTCCATTATATATCCAAATTAGCCTTCCTTGCATTTTCTGATATGAAAGCTTTTCTTGATGCAACATCACTTCCCATTAACATTGAAAATGTCCTGTCAGCTTCAACAGCATCTTCTATATATATTTTTTTTATCTTCCTCGTTTTTGGATTCATTGTTGTTTCCCAAAGTTGATTCACAGACATTTCTCCTAATCCCTTAAATCTTGTAATGCTGACTTTTCCAAGTTTTGTAATAATCTTTTTTAATTCTTCTTCTGAATAAACATAATGGTCTTTATTTTTTCTTACCCTGAATAATGGGGGGTAAGCAGCATAAACATTTCCATTTTCAATTAACTTGGGCATGAATCTAAAAAAGAAAGTCAGGAGAAGGGTCTTTATGTGTTCTCCGTCAACATCAGCATCACTCATTATTATTATCTTGTTATATCTCAGTTTTTCTATATCGAATTGTTCTCCAACTCCGGTTCCAATTGCAGTTATCATGTTTGCTATCTCTTCGCTTGAAAGACTTTTTACAGGATTTGATTTTTCGACATTTAATATTTTTCCCCTCAATGGAAGTATTGCCTGCATTTCTTTATCTCTTGCCATTTTTGCACTTCCTCCGGCACTTTCTCCTTCCACAAGATACAATTCTGTGTTTTCTGATTTTTTATTTGAACAATCAGCCAGCTTTCCCGGAAGTCCGCTAAGAGAAAATGCATTTTTTCTCCTCACTAAATCTTTTGCTTTTTTCGCAGCCATTCTTGCTTTTGAAGCAGCTTCTGCTTTTGAGACTATCTTCCTTGCTATACTTGGATTTTCTTCAAAGAATTCGCTTAATGCAGAAGTTACAACTGAATCAACAAATCCCTTGACTTCGCTGTTTCCAAGTTTTGTTTTTGTTTGTCCTTCAAATTGAGGGTCAGGGATTTTTATGCTTATTATTGCTGTTAATCCTTCTCTGACATCATCTCCCGAAAAATTTCCATTTTTTAATATTCCCTTCCTCTTTGCATAATCATTAATGACTCTTGTTAATGCTGTTTTAAGCCCAAAAACATGAGTTCCTCCTTCAACAGTGTTTATTGTGTTAACAAAACCGAAAATGTTTTCCTGATACCCATTAGTATACTGGATTGAAACTTCTATTATAGTATGATCCATTTCTCTTTTGAAATAAATCGGCTTGTGTAATGGTTCTTTTGATTTGTTCAACCATTTGACAAATTCCATTAATCCGCCTGTTGCCATAAATTCTTCTTTTTTATTTTTTATATTATCTTGAAGAATTATTTTCAGTCCTGAATTCAAAAATGCAATTTCTCTGAACCTTGTTTCAAGGACTTTATAATCAAATTCAACAGTAGAAAAAATCTTTTCATCAGGCCAGAAAGTTACTTTTGTTCCTGTTTCACTTTTTGGACATTTTCCTATAATTTTTAACTTAGTTTTGGCATCTCCTCTTGAATATTCTTGTTCATATATGTTTCCATCTCTTTTTATTTGGATTATTAGTTTTTTTGAGAGCGCATTGACAACACTTATTCCGACTCCGTGCAATCCTCCGGAAATCATATATGATTTTTTATCGAATTTTCCTCCTGCATGCAGTTTTGTCAGAGCAATCTGAACAGCAGGTATCTTATAAACAGAATGTAAATCAATTGGAATTCCTCTCCCATCATCTTCTATTGTTGCGCTTCCATCTTTATTTATGAAAACTTTTATTTCTTTACAATATCCTGCCAGAGCTTCATCTACAGAATTATCAACAACTTCATAAATAAGATGATGCAATCCTTCTTTTCCGGTGCTTCCTATATACATAGAAGGGCGTTTTCTTACTCCCTCCAGTCCTTCAAGCACTTTGATTGACTCTGCGCTATATGTTTCTGCCATTTTCTTAATAAGAGAACTCTGGCTAAAACTCATCAATTTCCCCTAAATCTTTTTGCCAGATTTCTGCTAATTTATAACTAAAAAAAGAGTGATTTATTTATAAACTTTTCTGCCTTAAAAAGGCATTTTACCGACGATAAAATTAAAATCAGGAAGATTCTTTCTCTTCTTTTTCCTCTTTTAATTCTGCTTTAATTTGCTCCTTGGATTTCTTGGCTTTTTTAATCCAATTGACTTTCCGTCTTTTCATAGCCATATTTTTTTTGCATTTTGAAGAGCATAAATATTTCACACTTCCATCTTTACCGACAAGAGTAAGTCCCCTCGGAAATTCATACATTTTTCCGCAATAAACGCATTTAGGCATGGTAAGACACCTACGGTTTCTTGACCGTCAATTTCCCTTTATTTATTTGAAATATCATTTATGTATAAACCCCCTTTGTCACTTTTGACTTGATTTTTCTTGCCTCGATTTCAGTTTCTCTGAGCATTAAAATGTCTCCTATTCTTATGGGGCCTTTCACATTTCTTCTCATATTTCTGCCTTTGTCTTTTCCTTCCTGCACTAAAACTTTAACCTGAGTTATTTCTCCTCTGAACCCTGTTCTTCCTATTATTTCTTCAACAATTGCAGGAACAACTTCCCCTAAAATTTTATCACTTTTCTTAGAAGACGGTTGTTTGCTTTCTTTTTGTCTCTGTGTTTTAGCCATTTTATTTCAGTGAATTAATATCAGATTCAGCTTCTCCTGGATTAATAACAACTACAGAAGATGCCGGAACAGAAATACCTACAGCAATCCCCAATTTTTGCCTGCTGTCAACTTCTTTGCAGGAGATTTTTTTCTCTTTGCATAAAATCGGAATATGCTGAACAATCTCTTTTGGCTCAACATCAGCAGCATAAACAACGAGTTTTGCAGTTCCTCTTTCAATTGCCTTTGTAACTTCATTTGTTCCTTTTTCTACTTTTCCTGTTTTTCTTGCTTTTTCAATTATCTTGTATATATCTGTCATTTTCAGTGTCTCGCGAAGTATTGTTGTGTCTCGCAATGCCTATGCGTAATGTGTTGTTGTGTCTCGCAATGCCTATGCGTAATGTGTTGTTGTGTCTCGCAATGCCTA
>CAZDXC010000005.1:0-279 GCA_964509675.1 Candidatus Woesearchaeota archaeon | reverse complement strand
TGCGTAATGGCTCTGTCATGTTAAATTGCCGAAGAAATGAGTATCGTCATCTGAAAACTCTTCATCGGATGGGTTAGTTAGATAAGAATGCTTTATAAGTTCTTCGGTTTTTCAACTTTTGAATAAGTTATAGACTGAGTTTTAGTGAACTCTATAAAGTTTTTTTGTTATAGTCTTTTATTTTTTATAGAAATTTCTTTCTTTTCTTCTTTTTCTAAAAAACTTTTTCAAACCGAGATACAAGCCTATCAGTATTCCAACGCTGATAGTTGCTATTAT
>CAZDXC010000004.1:0-15833 GCA_964509675.1 Candidatus Woesearchaeota archaeon | reverse complement strand
AACAAACAATTTAAACTTTCCAACTTTCCAATTTTATGGAAAATTCTTCATCTGTAAGAGAAGAGAGAATAAGAAAAATTACCCATGTCTATTATTCCAAGCCAAAGATTCAAAAAGCGATTTTTGATTTTTCTTCTAACAGAGAAGTGTGTCCGAGATATTTTGAAGGATTTGGAAAGCGTCCTGACAGCTTGCAGTATGAATCAGACATTTTTGAGCTTGTGAAAAGAGGTGCAACTTCTTTCCATTGTTCAGAGGAACTTTGGTCTCAGCCATTAAGCCTTTCTACAAATATGGATGAAAAACAATTAAATCAGTTAAGAACAGGATGGGATTTGATTTTGGATATTGACAGCAAATACATAGATTATAGTAAAATTTATGCAAAAATAATAATTGATTTTTTAGAATTTAGCGGAGTAAGAAATATAGGAATAAAATTTTCAGGGAGTAAAGGATTTCATATAATAGTTCCATGGAAAGCTTTTCCAACAGAAATTAACGGCGTCCAAACAAAAGACATGTTTCCTGAATGGGCAAGAATTTTAACAAAATACATAATGGATAAAACACGAAAATATCTAATTGAAGAAGTAACCAAACTTTCTTCCAAGAATAAATATGTAAGAGACAATTCTGCATCAAAAGAAGTCATGCCTGATTTAATTCTCGTTTCTCCAAGACATTTATTTAGAATGCCTTATTCTCTGCATGAAAAAACTGCACTGGCAAGTGTTGTCATAGACAAAAAAAAGGTTTCTGATTTTCAATTAACAGATGCAGATCCGTTAAAAACAGAAATAAAAAATTTCCTTCCTGAATGCCAACAAGGAGAAGCAACCAGACTTTTAATGCAGGCACTTGATTGGGATGAAGAGGATGCTTCAAAAAAGGAAAGCAAAAAAAACATAGAATACAAACCAATCCAAATTACAAACCGTTCTGAGAAGAATTATCCCCCCTGCATCAAAAAAATTCTCTTGGGAATTAGCGATGGAAAAAAAAGAGCTTTATTTGCATTAATAAACTTTTTCCGTTCAATTAACACTGAAAAAGACGAACTTGAAAAAATAATTTACTCTTGGAATGAGAAAAATAACCCAAAACTCCATCAGGGATATATTAAATCACAACTTAATTATGCAGTAAATAGAAAACCCCTGATGCCGCCAAATTGCATGGAGTTTTATCAGGGAATAGGCATTTGTTTTCCTGATGAACTTTGTAAGCTAATAAAGAATCCTGTCAATTATCTTGTAAAACGTAATTTTCAGTCTGATAAATCCAAAAGCACATATGCATCGTATAGAACTGAAAAAAAGATAAAAAATTGAGATAATTTTAAAAACAACAATTGATTGTATTAATTATGAAAAAGAAGGGGGTATTTTTTGTAATATTGCTTTCATTAATTTTGTCAGCATTTCTTGTTACAGCGGCAAATCAAACTAATACAGATACCAAAGCATATTCCTGCCTTGAAAATAAAGTTACAGGCAAATGCTCAACTCTTTCTACAGAAGAAAAAATCTTTTCTCTTTTGTCTATTGAAAGATGCAAGACAGAACTTCTTTCAGATGCATTAGCTAATGAATGTTGGCCTGAAGTAGGATGTAAGGTAAAAACAACAGCACAGGCAATTCTTGCTCTGAGGCATGTTAATGCAGATACTACCTCAGCAGAAAACTGGTTATTATCTCAATCAATGAATTTTCCGGACATAGACTGGCTTTTGCAGGTTGAATCAGGAAGCAAAACTGCATGCACCGCGACTTATTCAGGAAGTTCTTTTTCATTCACTGTAAATGAAGATAAGACAGTAAGTAGTGCTGGAAGCTGTTTGACAGTATATAATAATTATTGGCTAAAGATTTCTCCGTCATGTTATGATTATGAATTTAAAATTTCATGTCAAGATTCTTTTTTGACTTCTCTTTTATATAAGAAAAAAACATCCACAACTCTTTATGTCTCGCCAAAAACAAATTCTGCTCCGGGAGAAGGAACAACAACAGAAAAAGTAAATTCTTTATGTTTTAGGGAAGGAGGCTATTGTAATTATGAAGGCAGTCTATGGGCTGCAATTGTTTTAAAGTCAAGAGGACATGACGTTTCCTCTTACATTCCTTACTTGGTTACTATGGCTGATGAGAATACAAAATACATTCCAGAATCTTTTTTATATACTCTCACTAATGATTTCAGGGCAGAATTGCTTGCTAAACAAATAGAAAATAAATGGTGGCTGGCATCAGGAGACAAATTTTATGATACTGCTGCTGCACTGCTTCCTTTTCAGAATGAACAACCGACAGAAAAAACAAATTCAAAAGCATGGCTTACAGAAGTTCAGGGAGAAGATGGATGCTGGCAGGGAAATATAAGAAATACAGCATTTATACTTTATTCGTTGTGGCCTAAAAAAACAACAGTACCTTCTGAAAATGATTGTGAAAATTCAGGATATTTCTGTATGTCAAGTGCAGCCTGCTCAGATGCAGGAGGAGATGTGCTCTCAGATTATACCGGATGTTTTACAAATGTTTGTTGCAGCAAGCAGCAGCAATTGCAGACTTGCTCTCAGCAGGGAGGAGAATTGTGTGGTTCTGATGAAAAATGTTTGGGAGGAACAACTGTGAGTTCATCTGATGCTTCAGGAGGAAGAAGTTGCTGTATAGAAGGAATTTGCGGGGTTCAGGAAGAGTCGGAATGCGAATCTTATGGCGGGTTTTGCAAGAGCACCTGTTCCAGCGGAGAACAATATGCTTCTTATTCCTGCCCTTCTGGAAACTGTTGTATTACAAAAAAGAAAGGAAATAGCCTATGGATTATTATCCTTTCAATCCTTATAGTATTGGTTATAATGGGCATAATTTTCAGAAAAAAATTGAGAGAGTTTTTTCTTAAATTAAAATCTAAATTTGGAAAAGGAAAAGGCAAAAAACCTACAACAGGACCGAGATTCCCTCCAACATCATCGCAAAGAACTTATCCTGGAGCAATTCAAAGAAGGATTCTTCCAAGAACAAGAGCTCCTGCAAGACGTCCGATAAGCAGAGGAAAAAGCGAATTCGATGAGATTCTTAAAAAATTAAAAGAGATAGGAAAATAAGATGAGAAAATTTTTTCTTCTCATATTCTTGCTCTTTTTGTTGTTTCCATTAATTTCTGCAGTTGAATTCAATTTAAGGGAAAATTTTCAGGAAGGTGAGACAATAATCACAAAAATTTCTGGAAATTTTCTCACACCTATAACTGGAGAAAATGTTTTCTTTTATCGGGGACATGTTAGGATTCCTGTGGATTATGGAATTGCAAAAATAGATAATGATTATTACATTTATTCCCTTCTTTCAGGAAAAGAACCCGGAAATTATTCTATTTCTATAGAAAACATTCAGTATATGAAAGGAGCAGAAGTTATCAAAGGCAATTTAGTTAGAAATTTTTCAATAATTAATGAAACAGCAGATTTTTCTTTGAAACCAGGAGTTGTTGTTGCTTCGGGGGACTTTTTTGTTGAAGTTCAAAATCTCCAAGACAGGCAAATCATAATAAATGTAAAAGCACCAACATCAAATAATTCTGAAAGAGATATTCTTTTTTTTGAGAATGGTGTAACATCAAAAGAAGCCTCTGTCTCAGTAAAGTCAGGAGAAATAAAAAAAATATATTTTAGGCTTGGAAATGGAAATCCTTCTCTTCAAACAATTGAATTAAAAACAGAAAACCTAACATATGAGCTTCCTGTTTATATTCTGACTGCTTTAGAACAAATGCCTGTTTTTAGATTAGAACCTTCGGAACTGGTTTCTTCAATTCCAACGAAATCAATTACAAAAAAGACAATTTATCTTTATAATACAGGAGATAGTGAAATGAGAAATATTTCTCTTTCTTTGTCTGACGAAATAAAGCCTTTTGTTAACCTTTCACAGTATTATATTAATAAACTTGAAGCAAAGAGCAATGCCCCGATTGAATTGCTGTTGTTCTCTCCCGGAGAAATTGAAGTAGATGGAAATTTAAAAGCAAATCTTAACGGAGAAAAAATGCTTTATTCACAAATCTCCCTGAAATTTCTTGATAATTACATTCTTGTAAATGAAAGCAAACAGTCTTATATAACAATGAATTGTGCAGACATTCCTGGGATTGTATGCAGTTCTTCAGAAAAATGCAGCCAGGAAATAGCATATGCAAAAGACAATGTTTGTTGCTTGGGGAAATGTGAATCTGCAAAAAAAAATTCAACAGGAACAATAATAGCAATAATTATTCTTGCCGTTATAATTTTTGCTTTGATATGGTTTTACAGAAAAAAATACAAAAAGGCAAAAAGGCCTGTTGATTTATTAAAAATAGCAAAGAAAAAATAATCAAACCAGTATATTTATTTTGCACTCTCTTATAGGCTGAACTTTTTTTCTTTCTTCTTCCAAAATTTTCTGAATTCTCACTTCTTCTGATTCAGGAGCAACTTTTCCTGCATCCAGAATTTTTCTGATATTCTCATGAAAATACCCAGTATATTGCACAGGAGTTACTATGTTAGTCATTTCTTCTTTCTTGCTCTTTTTGGTTTATTTGTTTCCTCTTTTTTCTCTTCCTGCTTTTCTTCTTTTTTTCCTTCTATGATTGTTTTTAATTGGTTTTCCAAAATCATTTTTTCAGTCTGCAAGATTCTTGCTATTTCTTCATAACCATGCAATCTCCTTGTCAGTTCATTGAATAAATCATTAAATCCCGAGTTTGATAGAGTGAGATTTTGCGGAGAAATAATCTCTACATGTGCAGGCATATACTTAAACAGAAGTATGGCAAGATACAAAATATTGTCTGTTTCAATCTCAATTTCCATAAAACTGCTGTAAAAATCTTTTTGTTCTTTCATTAAAGCAGGTTCATTAATCTTTTTTTCAATTATTTTCACTCCTTTTTCTTCTGCTATTTGATTTGATAAATTTTCAAGTGTTTCAGTCAGATGTTCTGCAGGCCTGCCTATTACTTCCAATATAAACATGGTGTTTATTTTTTTTTCATCTGAATTCATTTTTGTTCTCTCTCCTGTTTAATTTCAATAAAAATAAAGCCCCAAATCCTATGCAGAAGGTAATAATTCCTCCGAGGGCCAAATTTTTCTTCAAAATTTCCTTATTATTTTCGCTTTTTATATCTTTTGAATTCAGATTTATTGTATCTAATGTTATTGCTTCATTTGCTGCTTTTGAAATATCTTTTGAGGTATAAGTATCATCTTTTTTGTCTTCAGAACTTTTTTCTATGGCACTATCCTGTGATTGCGTTTCTGTTACAGGAATATCATTGGTTTGTTCAATCTCATTGGTGATTTCGTCAGTTTGTTCAGAACAATCATTTTCTTTTCCTTTTGTTGAATTTAAAGATATCCATGAGGAATCACAAAGTTGGTATGTTAAATCATTGTTTTTTGAGTCACCTAATAAATCTGTTTTATCAATTAATTCAGAATTTTTATACAGAAAAATACCTTCATCAGAATTATCAAGCCATTGTTTTGTAAAAGTATAAACAAAATAACCACTAAAATTTCCACCCAAGTCTATTTCATTTCCGTCATTATTAATTATCTTATATCCCTCAAGTGAAATTTCTTCTTCATTATAAAATTCAACCCATTCATTTCCTGAATCATCTCCCATTGGGTTTAATTCAACCTCGTTTATTCTCAACGCAGAAACATCAAACAGCAGAAATATGATTAATATTGAAATCACCAATTCTTTAATCATACAATAAACAACAAAAAAGGATATTTATTCTTTGTTATATTTCTCACCATATTTTTCTATAAAGTCAATGTATTCTATCTTCCCTTTTTCTTTTGCTCTTTTTGCGATGAGTATCTTTGAAAAGATTTTGTTCTCTAAAAGCCATATGCACATTCCTCTTTCCACTGCATCAAGATATCCGTTTCCCTTAACTTCCAATCCGATAACTTCATATCTTTCTAAATTTTTCCTAAAACAAATAAAATCAGGAAATCCTGTTCCGATACTTAATGCTTTCAGAAAAGGATTGTATTTTCTCTTCGCAGGAACAACTTTTCCTATTTTTCCTTCCCTGTCATAATCAACAGTATTTGTCCATTTCGCTACAGTCCATCCCATTTCTTCTAGATGTTGTCTGACTTTTGCTTCAAATCTTCCCCCCTTTGCACGGCTTTTTTTTCCCTGAATTTTCTTGCTTTCTTTTTTTACAGACATAAAATTAATTACAGAAATAACTTTATATTTTTTTGTAAACTTAAGCTATTCTTCTTTCATAGAAACAGAGATTTCTATAAACAGGAAAAATAATCTTAACACGGTTTCTAATGCAACTATAAAAATTAAATAATAAAGTGCATTATTAAAAAAAAGCGGAACCTGCGTGATTCTTTCAACACTCGTGCTTATATCAATGAAACTTGGAGTTAATATCGTGACACCAAGAAGTGTAAATGGAACCATCTTGGCAAGGTCCTTTGATAAATCCTCCCTGAAATAAGCAGTTATTCTTACTGCAGAGATTAATGCAGCACAGATTAATATTACATTTCCTACTTCAATTTCCTTTGCCAAGATTATAAGAAAAATAGAGAGCACAGCAAACCAAAAAAATATTGCAATGGGGCCTATTATTATAAATTCAACTATGTAAAGCAAAACAGCAAAAAATTTTACCCAGCCAGAATGTTCTTGTCTGTTGTATTGAGCTAAATTGAGTTTAAGCACATCCCTGTTTGCCAGGGATCTGTAAAAGAACCATACAAATAAACTATAAACCGCGATTACTACTGCAATAAAAAATAACGGCGGAATAATCCTGAGATGTTCAGGCATGCTATATAACATATTGTTATAAGATTCAAGAAATTTTTCTATTACTGCCACCATCTTTTATATCTTATGGAATAATGGATTTTTAAATTTACTGCATTTCTGCAACCCATGTCTGCAAAATTATGAATATTATTGCAAGAATGCTTACTATTCCCTTTACTGCCAAAAAAGAAGGATTTTGAATTTCTATTTGGGGTAAGCTTAAGATTCCTGCAATTGCTGCAATACTTCCTACAATTATCATTGTAATCTTGCCAAGAATTTCAGGAGTTAAACCCGCTTTCTTAATCTTTTTCAGTTCTTTTAATGATGTTTCAAGAATCAATCCAACTCCCAGAGTAATGAGCCACAGGGTTTCAATATAATCCCCTATCTTAACATAAAAAAGACTTTCAAGAACAATACTCAAAAAACCAATTATGCTTACAATTGAAAGTGCAATTACAAAATTCCTTGAAGTTCCCTTTCTTCGAACTTTCTCACTCTCTTTTTTGTTTTTCATTCTAAAAAGAAAATAATCGGGTTTTTATATTTTATTTTTTTATAATTGAAACCCTTTACTATTTCTTCTATTCCTTTCTCATCATTTATATCTATTCTATCAACACAATAATCAAGATTGCAATTCAAACATCCAATACGCGAATCTTTTTCAAGTTCTTCTGCTGAAAGTTTTTCTGCCTGTTCTTCAATATAAACTTTATTTTTGCATACCATTTAAATTATAAATCTCTTGCCTGAAGCGTTCTTCTTTTATTTGCCTTTGCCCTTTTAATAGCCTCATCCAAAATATTTTCCACTTTTCTTTCCAATGCGGTTTCGACTTCATCTGCAACACTTGAAATTGCATTTTCTTTGTCCAATTCTTTAACAGCTTTTCTTATGTTTGATTTAATGATTAATGTCATCTTATTTAACATTCAAAATTTTTTCAACTTTCTTGCTTCCAAGTGCTAATAAAAATGTTGCTAATCTTGGTCCTGTATCACTATCCATCAGCATTTGATAAACATTCCTGAAAAAGCGCCTTTGTTCTGTTTTTTTCTTTTCGTCGCTCATACCAGGTTTTTTTGGAATCTCATAAACAATAGCAGTAAGTTTTTCAATATTTAACTTTTTTTTCATTGCTTCTTTTAATTTTATTATTTGTTCTTTTTCTTCTTTGCTTAATTTTCTGAAATAAGTTTCATTCACTTTTTCCCTTACTTTGATTTTCATTTCAGGATTAAATTTCTCAACCCATGCCTGGGACTTTTCCAGTCTTTCTTTTAGCAATTTTTCATCATATTTTTCATGAAGTCTGTCATACATTTTTTTCAGTTCAGAAAAGTTTCCCTGAACAATCTGTCCAAAAGAGGCTATTTGTCTGAAGGGGATTCTTGTTCTTGCTATTGGTCTTTTTGCCTTTGAAAGTTCTATTTCTCTTTTTTCTCTTCCTGAAAGTTTTCTTTTATAATATTCTTTTATTTTTTCATCAAATTCATTATATTGTCTTATTATCTGTGAATCAAAAAAAAGAGTTATAGGTTTTAATGGTCTGACTTTTGTAAAAATCCATCTTAATAATTCGGGTTCATAAATTTCTAATAAATCTCTAGGAGAAACTTTCATGCCGACCTTTGAACTTGACATTTTGTACATTCCTTCAATACCGACAAATCCATAAGCTTGGAATAAAGGCGGCTTGGTTCCATAGATTTCTTTTGCAATAACACTTGAAACATCATAACTTCCTCCAGGGGCTGCATGATCTTCCCCTCCGGGTTCAAAGGCAACATCCTCATACTTCCACCTCATTGCCCAATCAACTTTCCAGTCTAATTTTCCAATATTCTTTTTTGATATATCTGCTGTTTCTTTTTGTCCGCATTTGCAGTAATATGTTACTAAATTTCCCCCGTCGTATTTTATAATTCTTGTATTTAGGCTGTTCTTGCATTTAGTGCAATAAATCTGAAGAGGGTAATAATTTTCTATTTTTTCTTCAGTCATTCCCTGTGTTTTGAATTTAGAAAGGATTTTTGCAATTTCTTTTCTTTTTTGCATAGCAATTTTTATTCCTTCATAATACTTATTTTTTCCATACATTTCTGCCTGATAAATGAATCTAATATCAATTCCCAATTCAGGCAGGCTTTTTTCGAAAGGCTTTTCAAAATGTTTAGCATAAGATTTGTGGCATTTGTCAGGGTCAGGAACTTCTGATAAAGGCATTCCAAGATATTTAGAAAAATTCTTAGGAACATTTGCGGGAATTTTTCTCAATTTATCAAATTCGTCCCATGAAAAAATTGGCTCTGCTTCTTTCTTTTTCTCTTTTAATGCCCTTGAAACCAAATCAACTGTAATGACATCCCTGAAATTTCCTATATGAATTGTTCCGGAAGGAGAAATTCCTGCAGCACAAACAAATTTTTTCTTTTTAGGATTAGAAGCAATTAATCTTTCTGCAATTTCATCTGCCCAATGTTTTTCTTTCATTAATTTTTTAATACTTTCTCTCTTATAAATTTTGTTTATTAATTAAAAAGATTTATTAACTTACCTTTTTGTTTAATGAATTATGAAAAAATTTTGGAAAAATAAAAAGAGGAAAGAGATGAAAAAACAATGCACTTACGGCGGATTTTATTTTCTCGGCCTTATAGGAGCATTGGTTTATTACATCCAGCAATCTGCTACTTTCTGGCAGGGAGTTCTTGGTGTGTTAAAAGCTCTTGTTTGGCCTGCTTTTTTAGTGTACAAACTGTTAAGATAAATTATCTCCTGTCTAATTCCTCATTCAGTAACTCATCAACAATTCTTTGAAATTTGTTCCACCTGCTGACATGTTTGTATCTTATCTGCTTGAAATTTTCCTGCAATTTTTGTACCTTTAAAAATAACCTTAATAATTCTGGTTTTCTTACCCTGTATTCTCCGAGAAGTTGTTTGACAATTAATTCAGAATCAAGAAAGCAAGTCAGTTCATCTTTTGTATGCTTTGATGCTAATTCAAGTGCCTTTATCAATGCTTCATATTCTGCGATATTATTTGTGGTTGTGCCTATTCTTGCACTGTATCTGCTGAGAATTTTTTCTCCGTCTCTGACAATTACTCCAATTGCTCCTAATCCTGGATTTCCTCTGCTTCCACCATCTGAGTTTGTATATATCATGTCAAATATGCAATAATTTAAATTCCTTGAAGCCCTGAAATTTTTCTTCTCTTATGTCCACATTTTCTATCTGTGAGTGTTTTGGCCCTTGTTTGCACAATTCAATTAATTTGTTAACATTTTCAATGCCTCCCTCTGCAAAAACCTCAACTCTTCCATCTTCAAGATTTCTTACAAATCCCTTGACATTATATCTTTCTGCATTTTCTTTTATGAATTTTCTGAAAAAAACTCCCTGCACAGTTCCTTCAATATACAGTCTTACTGCTTTCTTCATATAAGAATAACTCGTTTTGTATTATTAAAGATTTTGATATAAAATATTTAATAAATTCCTCTCCTGTCAATCTCATTGTTAACAACACTAACAACCTGACTTGCAAAATACATTTTATTTCCAATAGAGACAGGCTTTGCTATTTTCTTCAGCCTTTTTAATTCTTTTTTTGGAAGTCCTTTATGATCTCCGAGCACAAAAACACAATCATCTCCTATATTTGCTTTTCTTATGTCTTCTCCGCTTTTGTCAAGCAGAAATATTTCTTTTCCTTGTTCTCTCAACTGTTCAATCACATCAAGAAAACTCTTTTTTTCAATAAAACATCCATCAAAAACTTCTGTTTTTTTCCTTGGTTTATATTTATATAAAATTCTTTTCAAAAGTCCTGCAATATCTTTTTTGCTTATATCTAAGTTGGGAGTAACCTGAATTTCAATATGTTTTGGGGGATCTGGTTGTCCGTAGAAAACTAAATGCAACTTTACATCTTTCCTTACATCATGTGATAAAAAAAAGGCAGAAATGATAACATGAATTGCTATGTCCATTCTTCCTGCTTTCATTAATTCATTCGTGTTGAAATTTCCAGAAGTTCTTGCACTCTGTGAAAAATATACAAAATGTCTCATGATAAAAAGAGAAATATCTTCTTTAAAATTTTTTCTAGAAAACCCAATATACAAATCTTTAAAAAAAGTTCTTTTATCTTTATTTATATGGATATTTCTGTCATGGAAGAACTTGACAGCGCATTAAAAGAATATTATAACAAAAACAGACAAAATGGTTCTTATCATTGCCTTTTTGGCCCTCTGAAAAAAGCTGACAATATTCTATGGAAAGAAAGAGGTGTTTCAGTTTTAGATTTCAGAAATTTCCCGACAGTCTGTAGAAATTCAGATGGACCTTTGGAAAGGTTAAAAACACTTGCCATAGAAGCAAGGAACAGGATTTGGGAAGATAATTTTGGCTTAATATATGATACAATTAAGAGATATTATAGCTTTTTTAGGAAAGCAAATCATGATGATTTGGTATCAGAAGGACAGATTGGAATTTTGGAAGCAATAAGAAAATATAATCCGAATATGGGGATTAGATTTCCCACTTTTGCAGTGCCGGAAATAAGATTTTATATATTAAGAGTCCTTCATGAAACCAAGGCTATAAGGCTTCCGGTTATTTCTTCACAACATAATTATATAGAATATTTTGAAAATATATTTAAAAAAAGGTTTAAACATTACCCAACACATAAAGAATTAGCTGATTTTTTTGATATAAACATTAAACGCATAAAAAATGTGAGACACAAAAGAGATTTTTATAAGATTTTGTCTTTAAATTATCCTGTTTTTAGTGATGAAAAAGCAGAGTTAATGGATACTGTAGCAGATGAACGTTACTCTCCAGAAAAAGAAATCATTGGAAAAATCTCATTAGAAGAAAAACTTTCTATATTGTCTCCAAGAGAAAAATCAATCGTGTTAAGAAGACTTAGTGGAATGACCTTGGAAGAAGTAGGTAAGGAAGAGAATCTTACGAGAGCAAGAATATCTCAAATTGAATTAAGAGCGGTGAGGAAATTTAATAAAGACAAAGAAAGATGGGATATCAGTAAAAAGAATTTACTTAAGCTTATATATAAAAGGCTGCAGGACAAATTCTGATTTTGCAAAAATATTTTTCTCATTTATTACTCTATACATGCCTATAAATTGTTCTTCTGAAAATACACAGACAATTTTATTTTTTTCAAATTCTTCTTTTTTTAATAAAAAATTGTAATCCATCGGAGAACCATGTAAAAGCCTGTCTGCAAATTCTTTTTTTATTTCAACAACAGGATAAACCTCAGAGACAATCTCTGCAGGAATTATCATTTTTCTTAATTTTTCTTTATCTTCTGCCGCTTTTTCAAAATCTTCTTTTTTTACACTTTCTTTTTCTTTGAAAATTCCTGCTCTTATTCTTCTTAATTTTGTCATATGTGCGCCAATTCCAAGCTCTTCTCCAAGATCATGAATTAATTTTCTTATGTAGGTTCCGCCCTGACATTCAACAATAAAAGAAATATTTTTTCCGTTCTTTTCAAGTATCTCAAATTTTTTTATTTCTCTTTCCCTTTCTTGGCGCTTAACGCGGGATTTTACAGGAGGAAGTTGTATTATTTTCCCAGTGAATCTTTTTTTAATTGCTTCCTTAATCTTTTCAAGAGAAATTTCTTCATGAATTCTCATTGTTCCTGTGTATTCTTTGTCCTCTCCAAGAAAAAATCCAGTAAGTTTGCATGCCCTGTTTAATGCTATTGGAAGAACTCCTGTTACCATTGGATCAAGGGTTCCGAAATGGCTTGTTTTTCTCAGGTTCAGTTTCTTCTTTATGTATTCAGCAACATCAAAACTCGTCATTCCTGCTGGCTTATCGAAAACTATAACTCCAAATTCAAGAAGCTCTTTGAGAGTTTTTTTCTCTTTGAGTTTTTCAATGTTTATCATGATTTAAAAAACAGAATTCTGTATAAAAAGTTTAATGTCCTCTGCTTGATTGATTATATCCTATCCTCTTATTTTTTTGTTGCTTTGGAGATTTGACTTTTGTAGTATGTTTTTCTTTTTGGGCTGCGGCTTTTTCCATTTCTTTTCCTGCCTCTACTGTTGCAGTTTTCTTTTCCTGTTCTTCTTCTTTTTTCTCAGTTTCTTCAGCCTTTGGCATTTCAGTCTCGGCTTTTTTTTCTTCTTTTCTCTTCTCTGCAATTTTCTTTGCCTGCATTTCTGTTCTTTCTTCTCTGAGTTTTTTGAATTTTATATTATTAGGCAGGTCAATTGCTTCTACTTTCACAATGTCTCCTTCTTTAATTGCACGTACTTTAATTTTTGCAGGAGGATTTTTTATCCCCCTCAGCCAAAGAGTTTCATTCAAATATTTGTTAATTTTTATTTTATTTAAATCTCTGTCTCTAATTTTCATATGCCTTGCCAAAAATTCTTTCACAGCCTTTATTGCCTTGTTTGTCTTTTTATATCTCGGAACAATTCTCCATCTGTGTCTTAGTGGAATGACATATTCTCTTTCAACTTTATTGTCTATCTTTTCTGTCATCTTCAATAAGGTTGAATGTAAATTTTATATTTACTTTCAATATTTTCTGTTTGAGTCTCAGTTTTTTTTGTCATCTTATTATCCTAAATGAGATTTTCTTATCTTTCTTGGTTTAATGTGAAGTTTTGTTCTTCTCCATGAACGCCTGTGTTTTGTTATTGAAGAAGGATGTATTCTTTTTCCTGCTCCAAATTTCTTTAATACTACCCAAACAGGTGCCCATTTAGTTCGCCTCGCTTTCACAGCAAGTTTTGCCTTTTTTTGCTGATTTTTAATGCCCATTTTCTATGCTCTCCAAAAATGCTTTTCCTTTTTCAGTAAGTTTTCTTCCTGGCTTTCTCTCTTTTGTCCCTTTTACTTCCTTGATTATTTCTGTAAAGCCTGCCTTGTCACATTGCTGCATTATTGTTCTTATGATTTTCCCTCCTGCCTTGGCAAACCTTTCTGGCTTATAGCCTCTGTTTTTTTTGCTTCCATACTTTGTTCTAAGCCTGTTAACTCCGACAATTCTTTTTTTGTAGATTTGTCTTAATATGCTTGCTGCTCTCTTATGCCAAAAATTTGCATCTTCTATTGGCCTTTCTTTGCTTGAAGAAGATTTTACAAATTTCACCCATCCTGGTTCTTTAAATTCAGGAATGCTTTTCAAGGCTGTTGCTAATTTTAAATTGTATTCCTGTGGGTTCATTTCATAAACTGAATTTTTCTTCATTGTAAATTATCATTCCCTTCACTCGGCTTTGACGAGTGAGACCGAAATTTATTGAGGTCTACGGAATTAGAACAGCTACTATTAAATCTGTCAGACAAAATTTGAAGAGAAAGGAGATTTATAAAGCTTTTTATAATAATAAAAAAGAAATATTTTTATACTTAATTTTTCTCTATATTTTATGAAGGGAATAAAAGAGGGGCAAAAAAAGAGGTTAATAATATTCATTTTTCTATTTTTTGCAATTGCAACCTTTTTCTATCTTTTTGTTGTTGCAGAAAACCGTGCAACTACAGTTTGGAATATTACACTTAATGGTCCTCAAAACAAAGATGATTATGGGAGAGGAATTGCATTAGATAATAATTCAAATATTTATATTGTAGGACAGTCTCAGTGGAGTTCTTCATCAAATTATGATATCTATTTAGGAAAATTCAATTCAACAAATGGTGCTAATATGTGGAATGCTACATTGGATGGTCCTCAAAACAAAGATGATTATGGTTATGACATTGCATTAGATAATACTTCAAACATTTACATTACAGGATATTCTAATTGGAGTGGTGGAACTTATGATATTTATGTTGGAAAATTCAATTCATCAGGAAGCAATCTTTGGAATGCAACAATTGAAGGTTTTCAAAATGATACTGACAAAGGTTACGGGATAGCAGTGGATAATAATTCAAATGCCTATGTTACTGGTTCTTCTATTTGGGACTTTGCTTCTTATTCTGATATTTATGTTGGAAAATTCAATTCATCAGGAAGCAATTTATGGAATGTCACAGTTAATGGACTTAGGAATCAGAGTGATTCTGGTCAGGGAATTGCAGTATATAATAATTCAGATATTTACGTTGTTGGTACAATTTTTAATTATCTTCCAAATGATCCTCGGAATTATGATATCTATTTAGGAAAATTCAATTCAACAAATGGTGCTAATATGTGGAATGCTACAATTGGGGGGGCAATGAATGGCGAGGATTATGGATATGGGGTTGCAACAGACTCACAAGGAAATATTTATGTTACCGGTAGGGTTCGTTGGGATTCTTTTGTTGATGATTTATATTTAGGAAAGTTTAATTCATCTGGAAGCAATTTATGGAATGCAACAATTGGTGGTCCAAGTGTTTATTATTATGGTAACAGGGTCGTAGTAGATAATAATTCAGATATCTATGTTTATGGAAGTTATCATCCCCCTCTTATAAATAGTGGAACTTTGTATTTAGGAAAATTCAATTCCTCAGGAAGCAATTTATGGAATAGTACGATTAGTACTACTAATTTTTCTGCGGGAAATATTGTAATAGAATCATCTACAGGAGATATTTATGGTTCGGGTGGGGTTGGAATCCCGGGTGATATCTTTTTAGCAAAACTCTCAATAGATACTATAAATCCAACAGCAGTATTCACATGTACACCATCATCAGTTACTATTGGAGGAACAGTTACATGTACATGCACTCCGAGTGATGTATTTTCAGGAATTAACAGTAGTTTGACATATTATACTCCGAATCCTTCTACAACCCAATCAGGAACATTCACAGAAACATGCACCTTTGCAGACATTGTAGGAAATACCGGCTCTGCTACAGCGACTTATACAGTAAATCCTGGCGGTGGAGGAGGTGTGATAAGAAATGCACCGACAGAAAGCCAATCTGTTCCGACAGTATCTCCAACACAGCCTGCAG
>CAZDXC010000003.1:88483-138024 GCA_964509675.1 Candidatus Woesearchaeota archaeon | reverse complement strand
AACATCAAATCGCTCACCTAAGCCTGTCCCGTTTGACCACTCCGGCAACTCCGCAATTAGAAATACAATTAATCTTTAATATAAAAAGTTTTAGAATTGTTTTATCTTTGAATAAGTTCTTTTTCTTTTATTTTGTCTTCAAGTTTTAGTTTTTCTATTAACTCCTTGTATCTGTTCCTTATTGTTACTTCTGTTATTCCTGCAATGTCTGCGACTTCTCTTTGGGTTTTTTTCTCATCATTCATCAATGCTGCAACATATAGGGCAGCAGCTGCAATTCCTGCAGGCCCTCTTCCTGAAGTTAATTCAACTTTTTCTGCATTTTTCAGAACATTCAATGCATCATTTTGCGTTCTTGGAGAAAGTTTTAAGACAGAAGAAAATCTTGATATGTAATCTTTTGGAGAACTTTGCTTTACTTTAATTCCAAGTTTTCTTATTATGAATCTGTAAGTCCTTCCAATTTCTTTTCTCTCCACATCAGAAGCAGTTGCCATTTCATCTAATGTTCTTGGAATGTTATATGATCTACATGCAGCATATAAACATGCGGCTATTACTGATTCCATGCTTCTTCCTCTTACAAGTCCTCTCTGCAAGACATAATTATAAATTCTTGATGCTTCATCTCTTACTACGTTAGGAAGATTAAGATAAGAAGCGATAACTCTTAATTCTGCCATGGCAAGTCTCAGATTTCTTTCAATAGATGTTGAAACTCTTTCCTGCCATTTTTTTAATCTTAAGAATTTTCTGGTTTGTCCTGGTTCTAATTTGTAAATATCAGAAATTTCTCCTACATTTGTAGTAAGTCCCTTGTCAAATTTCTGCATACTTATCGGAGCTCCGCCTCTTCCTTTTTTCTCATCTTTGTCGAATTTACCTTGCAGGTCCATTCCATTGTCGGCCATTTTTTCCTCTATCACAAGCCCACAATCATTACAGATTATTTCTCCAAGATGAGAATCATAAGTTAGGCTTATACTTCCGCATTCAGGACATTTTTTTACAAAACTCATTTTTTTTTGAGAGGAGATTTAAGTAACATTTATAAAGCTTTCCCTTATATAAATCTTTCTATTTTTATAGCTATGATAGAATAGTGAAAATTTAACCCTCTAAATTTATTATTTTTAATCCTTAACCAAAATTCCGTTTATTATTCCTTCCTGACTTGGCCTGTTTGTTATTTTTACTTTTCCGATTTCTGTTTCAACAATAGTTCCTTTAGTTATAACATTCTGTCTGGCTAAAAATCTGTTTGAAGGAGTTTCTATAACATTTTTTATTTCTAATTTTCTGCTTTTTCCTTTGTCCTGCACATTAATTATTTTAGCTCCAAACAAAGATATTTTTTTATTACTCCCCCTTACTCTTTTTGTTTTTCTTTTTTCTGCTCCAAGTTTTATTGTTCTTTTTTGTCCTGGAATTTCATACAATTTTTTCTTCCTGTAACGAATATATCTTCCTCCGGATATTTTTTTCCCTTTATTCATTAGACTAGGTGAAAAAATTGATTTAAATATCTTTTTGTTACGAAATATTTATAAATGAATAATAATGAATTAATTTATGGTTAGCGGTATTGAGAGACCCTTGGATTTACTGAATAACTCAAAAGGAAAAGAGGTTTTAGTTTACTTAAAAGGAGATAAACAATTTGTTGGGACACTTCTTGCATTTGATATTCATATCAATCTTGTTTTGGATAATATAAAAGAAATGCAAAACAATGAAGTTAAGAGAAATCTTGGTTTGACTTTTCTAAGAGGAGATACAATAATCTGTATTTCACCTGCTTCTACAGCATTAAAGAGAGAGTAATTTTAGAATCCCAAATTAATTTAAACAAATTTATAAATTCTTTTTTCTTCTTTAAATTATGCCAGAAAAAATTAAAATTACTTTTCTTGGAACAAGCGATGCTATCCCCACGGCAGAAAGAAATCACACTTCTATATTATTGGAATATAAAAATGAGTCAATTCTGATTGACTGCGGTGAAGGAACACAGAGACAATTCAGAAAAGCGAAACTAAATCCTTGCAAAATAACAAGAATTCTTATTACCCATTGGCATGGAGACCATGTTTTAGGAATTCCGGGACTTTTACAAACTTTGAGTTTTAGGGGTTATAATAAAACTCTTTTTATTTATGGTCCTGAAGGAACAAAAAAATTTATGAAAATTCTACTAAAGACTTTTGCTTTTCAGGGAAAATATAAAATCAGTGTTAAAGAAGTCAAGGGCAGATTTTTTGAGAATGACGATTTTTATTTAGAATCTGAAAAAATGACACATGGAACCTCCTGCAATGCTTATACTTTTGTCAAGAAAGACAGGCTAAGAATAGATAAGAAAAAACTGAAGAAAACAAACCTTGAGGGGCCGATTCTTAAAAAATTAAAATTGGGGGAAGATGTTATTTATCAAGGAAAAAAATATCTTGCTAAAAATCTTACTTTCGGAGAACGCGGGAAAAAAATTTCTTTTGTTTTTGACACTTCTTTTAATAAAAGAATTATTCCTTTTGTAGAAAATTCTGATTTATTAATCTGTGAATCTACTTTTGGAGTTGAATTGGAAGAACAGGCAGAAAAATACAAGCATTTAAATGTTAAACAAACTGCAGAAATAGCAAAAAAATCCAAATCAAAAAAACTTGTTCTTACTCACATCAGTCAGAGATATAGCAAAAATCCTAAAAAGATTTTACAGGAAGCAAGGAAGATTTTCAGGAATTCTGTTTTAGTAAAAGATTTTGATATTATGGAAATTAAATAGAAACATTTTAAATACGATTATTTCTTGATTAAATAAAGCCCCTGTAGCTCAGCCTGGATAGAGCATTAGCCTTCTAGCCATTACGCATAGCCACTACGCGTAGGCATTGCGAGACAAAACAACACTTCGCGAGACGCTGAATGCGGAAGAAAGCTAAGGGTCGCAGGTTCAAATCCTGTCGGGGGCATCTTAACTTGTAAACAAGTTACAATAAAATTGTCAGATGCGCGATGATTTCAAAGAAATCATCTGGAGCATTTAAAAAATGAAAAAGAGTGTTGAAAAAGTTGCGATAGTAAGATGTAAGAGTTACGAACAATCCGAAATTGATAGAGCAATAAAAAAACTTTTGGAATTGTTGGATTTTCCTTCAGAAAAGTTTAAGCACAAAAAAGTTTTAATCAAACCCAATGTAGTTGGTTATTATAAAGAAAATTTAAATGCCATTATAACTAATCCTTCAATTGTTAAATCCCTACTTAAACAATTTAAAAAGGCTGTTATTGGAGAGAGTTCTTTTACTGATACAGAGAATAACCTAAGAAAAACCGGCTATTGGAAATTAAAACCAATTGTCTTAGAAGAAAAAAGATTAATTAAAATTAAAGATAACAAAGCAAAAATACTCAAACATTTTTATATTCCAAAAATTATAAGAGGAACTGATTTAATCATAAACGTCCCTAAATTAAAAACACATACTCTGGTTAAAATGACAGGGGCCATAAAAAATCTCTATGGATGTATTCCGGGAGGAGTTAAACAACTTTATCACAGAAAGGCAAGAGGAGAAGAGAAATTTTCTAATTTATTAGTCGATATCTATCAAAATATCAAACCTGAATTAAATATTATGGATGCTATTATTGCTATGGAAGGCGAAGGACCCAGTTCAGGAAAGCCAAAGAAAGTGGGATTATTATTGGCTAGTAAAAATGCAGTTTCCCTTGATATAGTTGCAGCCAAATTGATGGGATATAAAGTAAGAGATATTTTTTTTATTAATGAAGCAGTTAAGAGAAAATTAGGGAATTATAATATAGAAATAATTGGAGATTTGAAGGAGATTCCTAATCTAAAATTCCAAAAGCCTTCTAGATTTAAGAGAGCAATGGCTAAGGCAGCTTTGCTTGATGTTACAAAAGAAGAGATAATAGTCAATAAAAATAAATGTGTGAAATGTGGTTTATGTACGCGAAAATGTCCTATGAAGGCTATTTCTTTAAAACCTTTTCCAGAAATAAACAAGAAAAAATGTATAAGATGTTTTTGCTGTATTGAAATTTGTCCTCATCATGCTTTATCCTTAAAGGATAACTTTGCGAGGAAAGTTGTGAAGAAAATAAGAAAAATTAAGAAATAGTTTTAAATAGGTTTTCTTTTTGTTATAATAGAGATTATGCGGAGGTGGCACAGCGGCTACTGCATTCGCCTGCAGAATAAAAAGGACTAAGATCCTTCTTATGACATCTCCTTTCATTAGGAGCAGAGAGCGAATATTCGTGGGTTCGAGTCCCACCCTCCGCTTTTCCAAATCTTTATAAATTGTAGTGCCTAAATCTTTTTATAATGGCTTTTATTGTCAAGAAAACAATAAAGAATAAGGATTATTATTATCTTAATGAAAATAAAAGAATTGATGGGAAAGTTAAAACCAAGACTATTGCGTATCTTGGAAAGACAAAAAAAGAAGCTGAAAAAAAAGCAAAAACTATTTTAAAAAAAATGAAAAATGAAAATAAAGAATCAGTAGAAGAGAAATCTGAAAAATTGCACACAAAAATCTCTGTGGAAGATATGGCGACATTTTGTAGGAGAAAAGGGTTTGTTTACCAATCAGCAGAAATTTATGGGGGTTTTGCAGGTTTTTGGGATTTTGGAAATTTAGGAGTGGAATTAAAGAATAATATAAAAAGAGAATGGTGGAATTTTCATGTTTGGCAAAGAAATGACATGAGGGGGATTGATGGAAGCATAATAACTCATCCGCTTGTCTGGAAAGCATCAGGGCATGTTGATAGTTTTAGTGATATCTTTGTTATATGCAAAAAATGTAAAAAACCTGAGAAAATTGACAGGGAGGATTTGAGGAAAGTTAAATGTCCAAGGTGCGGGGGGGAATTTGATGAAAAAACAGCCAAGGAATTCAAACTCATGTTTAAAACAAATGTCGGGGAGAATGAAGAGGCTTATCTCAGGCCAGAGACTGCCCAATTGATTTTTACAAATTTTAAATTTGTTTATGATAATGAAAGAATGAAGCTTCCGTTTGGAATTGCACAAATAGGGAAAGCATTCAGGAATGAGATTGCTCCGAGGGATTTTTTGTTTAGATGCAGGGAATTTGAGCAAATGGAAATAGAATATTTTATTGCTCCAAACATCAACTGTGTTTATGGTATTCCTGATGCAGAAATTTTGATTTATTCTGCAGAAGCACAGGAAAAAAACCTCGTTCCTCAAAAAATGAAAGTTTCTGATGCATTAAAGCAGGGAATAATCAAAAAAGATTGGCATGCTTATTGGCTTGCAACAGAATTTTTATGGTTTATTAACCTTGGGGCAAATTCTGATAATTTCAGAATTAGGCAGCACAGAAAAGATGAGCTTGCCCATTATTCTTCTGATTGCTGGGATCTGGAATACCGGTTTCCTTTTGGCTGGAAGGAACTTGAAGGAATTGCAGATAGAAGCGATTATGATTTAAGCCAGCATCAGAAATTTTCCAAAAAAGATTTAACAATCTTTGATGAAACTTCAAAAAAGAAAATTCTCCCGCATGTTATTTGTGAACCAAGTCTTGGAGTTGAAAGAGCTTTTTTAGTTTTTATGTTTGATTCTTATTATTATGACAATGAAAGAAAAAATATTGTATTGAAATTAAATCCAAAAATTGCTCCGGTTAAAGCAGCAATTTTTCCAATAGTAAAAAAGGAAAGTTTTGAAAAATTGTCACAAAAAGTTTTTGATGAGATTAAAAAGGAATGGAACGTTATCTATGATGAATCCGGGAGCATTGGGAGAAGGTATTCAAGAAATGATGAAACAGGAACCCCTTTTTGCATAACTGTCGACGAGAAATCCCTAAAGAATAAAGATGTTACAATAAGAGACAGAGACACAAAAAAACAAATAAGAGTAAATATTTCTAATTTAAAAAATATCTTAAAAAAATTAATTAACAAAGAAATTCGTTTTGAAAAAGCAGGAAAATTAATAAAATAATTTCTCGACGATAAATTTTTTCTTTTAAAATTTTTTTTACATAAAATTTATAAATAATGGTTTCGTTAATAACATTAATTAAAAATTAGAGGTGAAAAATGCCAGCTAAAAGAAGAACAACTGCTAAGCAAAAAGCTGCGGCTAGGAAAAATCTTGCTAAGGCTCGAAGAAAATGGAAAACAATGAGCCCCAGAGCTAGAAAAGCAGCTATGCCAAACAAGAAGAGAAAAAAGAAGAAATAATTTTTCTTCTTGTAATTTAGCAAAATTGTTGTTAATTTTCAATATATTTTTAAAAGCCATTTTTCTAAATGGTTTATGGATGAGTGTATTTTCTGTAAGATGGCTCAGGAAGAAATTCCTGTTGATAAAATCTATGAAAACAGGAATTTTTTTTCTTTTTTAGATGTTAATCAAAAAATTAAGGGACATGCTTTAATTGTATCAAAAAAACATTTTGAGAACATACTCGAACTTCCTGAAAGCGTGGGAACTGAACTTTTAAACTGCATTAAAAATACTTCTCTAAAATTAATGGAAAAATATAATGCAAATGGATTTAATATTGTAAATAACAATTTTGAGTCAGCAGGACAAGTAATAAAACATATCCATTTTCACATTCTTCCAAGAAAAGAAAAAGACGGAATAAACATGATTGCTTAATCTTAAAATTAAAAGATAAAAACTTTTAAATTATCTTTTTCTTTTATTTTTGTCTCTGTAGCTCAGCGAGGACACCTGCGGTTTCCTTCGCTTAATCTTCCCTAATTGTTTAAACTGATTTAGACGCTACAGAGGGAAGTCTTTTAAACTCTTAATTTTTTTTAATTTAGTCTCTGTAGCTCAGTTGTCCAGAGCGCTGCTCTCATGAGGCAGAGGTCAGGAGTTAAAATCTCCTCAGAGACATTTCGAATCAGATAAGAAATGCTCTCAAGAAAATTTCCTATTTTCTGACAGAGACATTTGCAAAAATCTCTCTTTAATTTTTCTGTAGAAATCTTACCTATTATTGGCTTTCTGCCCTTTTCTCTCTTTTATTTTTTGCTATTAATCCTGCAAGCTGATTTCTTAATTTTTTACTCATTCCTAATTCATTCAATATTTTTTTGTTTTTTTCAAAATTGTTACTAAGTTCTACATTTTCTGTATTCAAGGTTTTTGCAGCCTTTCTTATTAATTTTGATTTTATTTTGCCCATATTAATTTTTCACCTTTTTGTTATTTAAAGCTTTTCTTTTATATAATTACTCAATTTTATCTATATCGGAAAGTTTCTTTATTGCTGAGATTAAATCTTTGATTTTTTTTAACGGTTCCCCCCGGCTCAAAATTATATAAGGAAGATCCATTTCCGAGGATTTTTTGTGGGCTTTTATCAAATCTTCGGTACTTATTCTTTTCTTATTATATGCTATTAACAATTTTTCTTCTTGGTTTTCTCTTACCTTAAAAATCAAATCACTTTTATTAAAACTTTGAATGTCAATTATCTCTAAATTTTTCTTTGAAAGAAACTCTTTTACTTTATTGAAGAATTGTTCATTTCTTCTTATGCCTTTTCTTCTTGGTTTCTTTTTTTGTTTTTGAGGTTTCTTATCAAATATATCTAATTTTTCTTTAGTCTTTTCAGGCAGGTTCTCTATAATTAGTGGTTTTGAGATTTTCTGAATTTTTTCTTTTTTATTGAATTCGCTTTCTGATACTGTGAAATATCTCCAATATATTTCTTCATTTCTTTTGAAAGGAATTGCAAAATCTTTTATTTCTCTTAATGCAACTCTTATTGCCGGTTGCTGCTCTTCATCTCTTAAAAATTTTTTTTCTTTTAATAAGAGAAAAGCTTCTTTTTCTTTGCTCTTTAAATATTGAGCAAATCTTTCTAATTGGGGCTCTTGTCCTGAAAGAAAATATAACGGAGAGTTTCCAATTTTCATGTTGCTTATATTTATCTTTTTTTCATATAATAATTCAGAAAGAAAGGCTGATGCAAAAAGGATACTTAGTTCAGTTTTTTTTGCTATGTGAACCGGAAGACTCGGGCCATTTTCTCTCAATATTAAAAGTATTTTTTCTTTTACCTGTGTGATATCCTCATTCATATGAAAGAAAAATTAATTTGATTAATAAAATTTATTATGATTTAGCATTTCTTGTAAAAAATATTTTTTATGGTTTTAACCATTTTATTTCATAGTAGCTTATATCCCCCTCTTCATCAACAATTGCCAAAAGCAAGTTCTTTTTTGTGCTATGTGCAACACGATTTTTAGCAGAGAATTCGTGCCATGTTAGTCTTTTAGTTTCATGTTCTGTGAAAACAATCCACTTAGCATGGCGTTCTCCCGGCTTTGTTCCTTTTTCATAAACTCTGAAATCTGCTCCAAATTTCAATGCTGTCTTTACTATATATCCTCTCCCTCTCAAATCCTTGAATACAGGATATTTTACCTGAATTTTTTTGTCGATTCTTCTGCATTTATCAATAAATTCTTTTTTGGATAATTTTTTTGTTTTAGAAAATATTTCCATTTTTTCTTTTTCAAGAAGAAACAATGCTTCTGAAATAGAATATTGGATTTTGTTGTCTGTTGGTTCTCCAAAATGGCTTTTTTTATAAAGAGAAAAAGCATCTGAATCAACACTCAGGACAATTTCCCCTACAAGGTATGCCTCTATTTTATCCATAATCATAACAATAAAGAATAATATTTAAAAATATGCTTTTATCAAAAATATTTTAAACAACTTAAACGACTTATTGTAATGGAATTTGATTTTGGTGTTATAGAAAAAAAATGGCAGAAAAAATGGGAAGAAAAGAAAATTTTTAAGGTCAATGAAAAGGACAAAAAGAAATATTATGTTCTTGAAATGTATCCCTATCCTTCTGCAAGCGGATTGCATATTGGACATGCTTTTAATTACATTATAGGAGATATTATTGCAAGGCTTAAAATTATGCAGGGATTTAATGTTCTTCATCCAATGGGTTTTGATTCTTTTGGACTGCCTGCAGAAAATGCCGCCATAAAAGCAAAATCTCATCCAAGAGTTTTTACAGAGAAATCAATTGCAAATTTCATAAAGCAGCAAAAAGCGCTTGGAATCAGCTATGACTGGAGCAGGATGGTTGAAACACACAAGCCGGATTATTACAAATGGGACCAATGGATTTTTTTAAAGATGTATGAGAAAGGTTTGGCCTTCAAGAAAAAATCTTCTGTTAATTGGTGCAGGAAATGCGGAACTGTCCTTGCGAATGAGCAAGTTAATAATGGGTTTTGCTGGAGACATACTGATACAAAAGTTGAAATAAAAAATCTTGAGCAATGGTTTTTTAAGATTACTGATTATGCTGATGAACTTTATGAAAAGATTAATGACTTGGAATTTTGGCCAGAACGCATAAAGGCAATGCAAAGGAACTGGATTGGGAAATCACATGGAACTGAAATTTTTTTTGAGGTAAATAAAGATAGGTGGCCCGTTTTCACTACAAGATCCGATACTATTTTTGGGGTTACATTCATGGTAGTTTCTGCCCAACATCCAAAGCTTATGGGGCTCGTGACGAAAGAGCAAAAGAAGAAGGTTGAAAAGTTTCTTAGGAAATTGAATTCTACTTCTGAGAAAAATCTGGCAGAATTAGAAAAAGAGGGAGTTTTTACAGGGAGTTATGCCGTTAATCCAATGACAAAAGAAAAAATTCCTATCTGGGCTGGAAATTTTGTTATTGCAGATTACGGAAGCGGAATGGTTATGGGCGTTCCTGCTCATGACGAGAGAGATTTTCAGTTTGCTAAGAAATATCAAATCCCAATGAAAGTTGTCATACAACCTAATGAACATTTAGCTCCAGAAAGAATGACAGAAGCTTATGCAGGAGAGGGAAAATTAGTAAATTCAAGGGCTTTTAATGGATTATCCAATGAAGAGGCAAAAGAACATATCAGCATTTATCTTAAAAATAATAAACTCGGAAGAAAAGTTATAAATTATAAGTTGAGGGATTGGCTTATTTCAAGGCAGAGATTCTGGGGAACGCCAATTCCAATTATCTATTGCGATAAATGCGGCATTGTTCCTGTTCCTGAAAAAGACCTTCCAGTTAGGCTTCCTGAAAATATACGTTTTACAAGCGGAAAAAATCCTTTGATTGATAATAAAAGATTTGTCAATGTAAAATGTCCAAAATGCAACAAAAAGGGAAAAAGGGAGACTGACACAATGGATACTTTTGTAAATTCTTCGTGGTATTTTTTCAGGTATTGTGATCCCAAAAATTCGAGAAAAATCTTTGACGTAAAAAAAACGAAATACTGGATGCCAATTGATTTGTATATTGGCGGGGCAGAACATGCCTGTATGCATTTGATTTATTTTAGATTTTATACTAAATTTTTAAGGGACATTGGATTGACTGATTTGGATGAGCCTACATATAATTTATTTAATCAGGGAATGATCCATGGAGAAGACGGAGCTGTAATGTCAAAATCAAGGGGGAATGTTATTGACCCCCTAAATATTATAAAAAAATACAGCGCCGACACATTGAGAATTTTTTTGGTTTCCATGGCTTCTCTGGACAAAGATTCTTCATGGAGCCCTACAGGAATTGAAAGCATGCACAAATTTATTAATAAATTTATTAATTTTGTTTCCAGAATTAAAAGAGGAAAATCATCCCTCAAAGCCGAAAGTAAAATTAACAGAGCGATAAAAGAAATAACAGAGAATATAGAAGAATTGGAATATAATATTGCAATAATAAAAATCAGGCAATTGATTGATTCGTTGTCTGAGGAAAGAGAAATATCAAAAAATGATTTGGAAAAAATAATAAAGGTAGTTTCTCCCTTCTGCCCCCATATTGCAGAAGAATTGTGGAACAAATTAGGGAACAAAAAGTTTGTAAGTTTGGCTAAATGGCCTGTTGCAGATGAATCTAAAATAAATGAAAAAATTGAGGAAGAAGAAAAGAAAGTTGAAGCATTAATATCTGATATAAATAATGTTTTGAAAATTGTGGGGGCAAAAAAGAAAGTCTATGTTTATTCTATTCCAAAAGAAAAAGAAATTTATCAGAATTCTCTTTATATGATAAGGAAGAAAATAAACCTTGATGTTTTTATTTTTTCTGTAAATGATAGGGAAAAATATGACCCCCAAGGCAAAGCAAGAAAATCCAAGCCAGGAAAACCTGCTATTTACCTTGAATAGTTAGATTTTTATAATTCTCTTATTTTTTTAATTCATGAAAAGAAGGTTATTAGCAGGCTTTGTTTTTTTTGTCTTGCTTTTAATTTTGTTTTCTTATTTATTTTTTTTCTCTGGAAGAAATATTAAAACCTGCAATGATGAGACACCATATAACGAATGTTCTAAAATAAAGCCCTATTTTTGCTCAGAAGAAGGTTTAAGAGAAAATGCTTCTTTTTGCGGATGTGAAAATATCTCAAAAGCCAACAAAGATAGTTGTGTTTCTGAATTTCAGATAAATCCAAAAAATATTACACTTAACTATGTTTTGAGAGGGAAGGAAGGAGAAATTAATTTTACTGTTTACAAGAAATTAGCCGATTATCTTTCTGAGGTTCCAAGATACATTAATTCAAGTGAGAATCCCACACTCTTGGATTTCAGGCTTAAGACATTAAATGAAGAAAACCAGAAAGAGCTGTTGCTTCCTCTTGTCATACAAATAGAAAATCTGACAAGAGATAAAACCGACCAGGCAAGAATTGCTATAAGTATTGTTCAGAACATTCCTTTTGGAAATTCTACCAGGAGTCTCAAGATTGGAAATACAGAAACAGAATATTACAGATATCCTTATGAAGTTCTTTATGACATGAGCGGAATTTGCAGTGAAAAATCGGGATTGTTGGTTTTTTTGCTTAGAGAAATCGGTTATGGGACGGCATTTCTTTATTATAATTCAGAAAATCATGAGGCAGCAGGAATAGAGTGTCTTGATGAAAGAAGTCCAAGCGGATATTGTTTTATAGAAACTACAGGACCTTCAATAATTACTGATGACAGAACCGATTATTTCGGAGCTACAAGGCAATTAAATTCTAATCCGCAGATTATGATAACTTCTGACGGGATAGTTTTGGGAAAAAATTTGTATGAATACAGAGATGCTAAAAGTTTGATTAACATAAGAGAAACTATGAAGACATATGGGACAATAAATTTTATTCAGCACCTTCAATTTAGAAAATTAAAGAAGAAATACGGATTGGTGAGTTTTAACAATTCCTACAGCTTTTAATCTACTGTGGCTTTTATTCTTCTTACTCCTGAAGATGATGATTCTTCCTTGATTATCCTGAAATGTCCGATTTCTTTGGTGTTTTTTACATGCGGACCAGCACAAATTTCCTTGGAAAAATTTCCAATTGTATAAACAGAAACTCTTTCTCCGTACTTTGAATCAAATATTCCTGATGCTCCAATTTTTTTTGCTTCCTGCGGAGACATTTCTTCTCTTATTACATCCTGGGATTTTTTAATTTCTTCATTGACTAAACCTTCTATTTTTTTTATTTCTTCTAATGTCAATGCACGATTGAAAGAATAATCCAATCTCAGTCTTTCTGGATTTATGTTGCTTCCTCTTTGTATTATATTGTTATCTTTAAGCACAATTCTCAAAGCAGATAAAAGCAGATGTGCAGCTGTATGCAACCTTGTTGTTTTTTCTGAAGTGTCTGCAAGCCCAGATTTAAATTTTCCTTTAGTTGCTGTCCTTGAAATTTTTTTGTGTTTTTCCTGTTCTTTTTCAAAGTCTTTTTTGTTGAATTTTATTCTGTTTTTCCTGCATTCTTCTTCTATCATCTCCACAGGGAAGCCATAACTCTGATAAAGAAGAAATGCTTCTTTTCCAGATATTTTTTTATTTACTGCGAATTTTTTGAATTTATTTATTCCTTTTTCCAATGTTTCCTGAAATTTTTTTTCTTCTTTTTTTAATTCATTTAAAATTTGCTGTTTTTTATCTTCTAAATTGGAATAATCATTATATATATCAAATACCGGAATTGCTATGTCATGTATAAAATTTTTCACTCCAAGTTCTTTTCCGTATCTTATTGCCCTTCTTATTAGTCTTCTCAGGACATAACTTTGTTCGCTATTACCTGGAGTTATTCCATCTGCAATTATGAAGACTGAAGCTTTTATATGGTCAGAAATGATTCTCATAGCTTTTTTTACTTCTTTATCCTCTTCATAATTTTTCCCGCATATTTCTTCTATTTTTTTTATTATGGGAAAGAAAAGTTCTGTTAAATAGACGTCTTTCTGTTTGTTCAGAGCAGAGACTATTCTTTCAACGCCTCCTCCAAAATCAACATTCTTTTGTTTGCTTTCCTGGTACTTTCCTTTTTTGTTTTTTACATATTGTATTAAAACATTATTTCCAATCTCTGCCCAATTTTTATTTTTTATGTCAAATTTTTTTGGGGGTTTTGAATTATCCATCCAATAGAATATTTCTGTGTCAGGACCACATAATCCTGTTTTACCAATAGGCCCCCACCAATTCTCCTTTTTTGGGAGAAAGGATACTCTTTCTTTTGGGATTCCCAAAGACAGCCAAATCTTAGCAGAAACATCATCTTTTGGGGCATTTTTATCTCCTTTAAAACAACTGACTGCTAGTTTTTCTACAGGAACTTTTAATACTTCTGTCAGAAATTCAAAAGAATAAGATATTGCTTCTTTTTTCCAATAATCTCCAAGGCTCCAGTTTCCTAACATCTCAAAAAAAGTCAGATGTATTTCATCTCCCACTTTATCTATATCTCCTGTTCTTATACATCTTTGAACGTTGCATAATCTTTTTCCAAGAGGGTGTTTTTGTCCAAGAAGATATGGAACAAGCGGATGCATTCCTGCTGTTGTAAAAAGAACCGTGGGGTCATTTTCCGGTATTAAACTTGAATTTTTAATTTCTTTATGATTTTTTAAACCAAAGAAATCCAAATATTTTCTTATTAGTTCCTTTCTGTTTATCATTAGAAAAATAAGAAGCAGCATTTTAAAAATTGTTTGTTATTTTTTAGGATATAAATTTTTATAAATAACCTCGCTGAGAACTGTCTTATGAAACGGATAGTGATTATTTCCCCAAACTTGAAGGACAGGACTAATTTAAAATGGTTTTTAGAATCCTATATAAAAAGTAATTTTGGAAGATATGCAAATAACGTAGAAGTGCAGGATTTCTCAAATTTGCATGAGCCTCAGGGAAATTTTGCAATAGGGCATTTGGAAGAAGGAGAAATTGCTTATTTGATTGACAGGCACACTACTCCCCGTAATTTTAATGTGCCTATTGAGGAAGCCAAAAGATTTTATGATAGATTTCTGAAACTTTCTTATCAAAAAACCCTTGAGCTTCTTGACGAAAAAGAAATTCCATATATAATTTACAAGGGGGAAATAACAAGGGGGAAAGAAAAAGAACTAAAATTGGAGATGGATAATATTAAAGAAAAAATTAAAAGCAGGTTAGAAAAGAAACTTTTATAATTATCCTATAGACCTTAATTTTTCCTGAATATCCCTGAGTTGTGATTCTAAATCTTCATCCAGAATTTTTCTGGGCATTGTTTTTTCAACATTCTTTTTCATCTTTGCTATTTTTTCTCTTTGGATATTTTCAGGAATTTTTAGAAAAGGAAAACTGGACTTTGTTTTTTTCATCAGCGATTCCAGTTGTCTTATTGCTTTGTACATTTCTGTTTTTACCATGAATTCTTCCATTCTCAATGCATTATATCTTTTCATTATTTTAATTATATTCAAAAGCAAAATCTCAGAAGATAAAAGAGCTTTTTTTGAACCGAGAGACTCATTATACATCAATCTTAGATAAACAGGGTTCTCATTCTTCGGCTTTGGACTCACTTCTTTTTTTCTTGAAATTTTTTTCATTCTATCTTTGAAAAAATATTTTTGTCTATTTTTTCAATTTTTTCCTTTATTTTTTTTATCTCTTCTTCCCAGAATTCCAATTCTTTTTCTTCCTCTTCTTTGATCTTTTTTATATCATCAAAATTTTTTTCTATTTCCAGAATCTTTTTCTTTACCTGTTCAAAAATCTGTGAACCTTCCTCGAATTTATCTATACGAATGAAAATTGGTTCTGCTTCTTTTTTAAATGATTTTTCAAATCCCCCAAATTTTGGATATTTCTCTTTTGTCTTTTCTTTTGCAAGGGGCTTCTGCATCTTTTGCATTTCTTCCTCGTCTGCAAATTCATTTGCATTATCCCCTTCTACCTCTTCTTTCCCAGTCACTGCTTCTTTTATAGTATCTTGTGAAAATTTATTTCCCAAAGAACCATTTGGAAAACTTGGGAGTTGCGGAATTTGTTCTTTTGAATATTCTTTTGATTCAGGCAATTCCGGCAATTCTGGTAATGGAGGCAATTCCGGCAATTCTGGTTTGGAAGTTTCAGAAGTCTTCTCTTTTTTTTCTTTTTTCTTGAACAATCCCATCTCTTTTATTAGTTATTTTTTAATAATATATAAAATACAATATAGGTTTAAAAATGTTTATTTTTCTTCTAAGAAAACTTAATAAAAAAACTTTTTTTCAGTCTTTCAGGTAATCTAAACCGAAAGATATTTATTTAACTTTTTTTTAATAATCCAATGCTCGAAAAACTTCTAAAAGAAATCATGGTTTCAATTGCAGGAAAACAGGCAGAGGAGATAGTCAACTTGCTTGAAGGAAAAAAATATGTAAATGAATTTATAATAGCCAAGAGATTAAACCTTACAATTAATCAGACACGGAATATATTATATAAAATTTCTGATTATGGACTTGTTTCTTTTATAAGAAAAAAAGATAAGAGAAAGGGATGGTATACTTATTTTTGGAAAATAGAAATTTTGAAATGTCTGGAATTTTTGAAATCAAATTTGATTAAAAAAATAGAACAAATAAATTATCAAATAAAGAGCAGGGAAACAAAGGAGTTTTATGTTTGTGAAAGGTGCCATATTGAATTTACAGAAGAAAATGCCCTTATCCATAATTTTGTATGCCCGGAATGCGGAAATGTTCTGTCGAGAAAAGATAATACTTCACTGATAAAAGAATATAACAAGGAACTTGATAGATTGAAGAGGGAATTAACAATCGTGGATGAGGAATTGAGCAGAGAAAGAGAAAGATTAGAGAGAAGCAAGGCGAGAGAAATGAGAAGAGAAGAGAAATTAAAAAAAGAGGCAAGAAAGAAATCTGCAAAAAATCGGAAAAAAATTAATACCAAAACAAAAACAAAGAAAAAGACAAAAAAGAAAGTAAAAAATAAAGTTTCTAAAAAGAAAACTTCCAGAAAAAAAGAAACCAAGAAAAAGAAAAAAAAGAAACGATGAGCGAAATTTACAGAATTCAAAGAAGAAAAAGTTTTTTTAATTTTAATGTAACTTTCTTATTGATTATAATAAATGTTATAATTTTCCTTATTGTTTTATTAGCCCAGTTTATTTATCCAAATATTGTTGATTATATTGCTCTAAAACCTTCAAATGTGATAAATTCATCTAATATAACAAATGGTTTTTATTTCTGGACTTTTCTTACAAGCATGTTCATGCATGCAGGTTTTTTTCATTTATTTGTAAATATGTTTTCTTTGTTCTTTATAGGGAATTTAATCGAGAGAATTATAGGAAAGAAAAGATTTTTTTCATTTTATCTTTTAGCTGGTTTGTTTGCAGGAGTTCTTTTTGTTTTGATTTCCTGGATTATGAAAAGTTTTTTTGGCTTTTCAGGAGATTTTAATACTTATGCAGTAGGGGCATCAGGAGCTATTTTTGGCTTGATTGGATTATTAATGATATTAACTCCTAATCTTCCTGTTTATATAATGTTTATTCCAATTCCAATCAAAATGAAATATGCTGCTCCTGCAATTTTGATTTTGTTATGGCTTGTCTCTATTCTTGGGAATGTTCCTATTGGAAACACCGCTCATTTAGGGGGATTTTTGATAGGGTTGGTTTATGGTTTTTATCTTAAAAAGAAATATAAAAGAAAAGCAACTTACATTAACAGATTGTTCAGTTAAAATGAAAAAAAAGAGCAGGAAAAAAAACTTTAATCTTGGTGAAGAATACAAAAATAGCTGGAATTATCTAAAGGAATCAAAGACATTTATTTATTTTATGGCAATAATTTTCTTCATTTTCTTTTTTATTGGACTTTTTATCTCTGCTCCAGAGCCGCTTTATACAAAGATAATGGAATATATAAAAGAATTATTAGGAAAAACAGAGGGACTGCCTCCTTTTGGATTGATATGGTTTATTATTTCTAATAACGTTACAAGCACATTTTTTAGTATTCTTTTAGGAATAATTCTCGGAATTTTTCCTCTTATTAATTCAATAACAAACGGATATTTGCTTGGTTTTGTTTCTTCAATAAGTGTTAACAGCGAAGGATTTTCTTCTTTATGGAGAATTCTTCCTCATGGAGTTTTTGAATTACCTGCTGTTTTTATTGCTTTGGGTTTGGGGGCTAGATTGGGCACATTTATCTTTCAGAAGAATAAAATTGAATCTTTGAAATATTATTTTATTAGCTCATTCAAAATCTTTTTATTGATAATTATTCCATTGCTTATCCTTGCAGGAATTATAGAAGGAACTCTTATAACATTGATTAAATGATTAATCTTTAAGGTCACTGATCCCTAACATAATAAGAATAAATCCTATCAGGATTATCAGCCAAACTAATCCGCCTTCTAAGAAACTTAATGCTGCAGCTCCGATAACAGGGACCTTCCACCAGACAAAAATTGCTCCATTTAGAAAGATCAATCCTAATAAAATTTCAAGCCATTTATTCATTGTATTCCTATAAATTCTCTATTTAAAAAGATTTTTATTATGCAAAACAATATATTTTTAAATTAAAATAAAAAGGTAATATCATGGAACCAATAGAACACATTAAGATAGGAAAAGACATGAAAACTTCTGAGTTAGTCAAAGAAATGGAAAAAGCTGGTTTTGGGGCAGGAAGAATAGGGAAAGCAGGCAAAATAATGAAAAATATGTTTAATGATAAAGATTGTGTCATTTTCTTGGGAATTGCAGGAGCAATGGTTCCTGCCGGAATGAAAGAGATTATAATGGATTTACTTGAAGAAACAGATGTTTTTGTGAGCACAGGAGCTAATTTAACCCATGATTTGATAGAATCTCTTGGAGAAAAACATTATCAAGGAGATGATTTAGCGAATGATGAAAAACTTAACAGCGAAGGAATTGACCGGATCTATAATGTCTTTATGAAAAATTCTGTGTATGAAAAACTCGAGGATTTTTTTGAAAGAAATTTTGAGGAATTTAAAAAATGCAAATCTATTAAAGAGTTATTATGGAAGATGGGAGAACTTGCTCCTGGAAAAGGAATATTAAAAAAATGTTTTGAAAAAAAAATTCCGATTTTTTGCCCGGCTATTTCTGATTCAGGAATTGGTTTGATGATGTGGGGAAGAATTGTTCAGGGAAAAGAAACCAACGTAAATGCCTTTGGAGATATGAAAGAGATAATTGACATTTCATGGAGTGCAAAGAAGAGAGGAGTTATTTATGTTGGGGGTGGAGTGCCCAAAAATTTCATACAACAATCTCTTCAGTTTTCAAAGGGTGCAGATTATGGAATTCAGATAACTACAGACAGAACAGAAGCAGGAGGAAGTTCCGGAGCTCCATTAAAGGAAGGAATTTCCTGGGGAAAAATGAATAAAAATGCTGAATTCATTGATGTTTTTTGTGATGCTACAATTGCATTGCCTTTAATATATGCTTCAGTCAAGGAATAAAATAATGTTAACCAAAAAACAGATAAGAGAAATTAAAGAACATCTTGAAAAAGCGCAAAATCCAATTTTCTTTTTTGATAATGACCCCGATGGTTTATGTTCATTTCTCTTGTTGCGCAGATATATAAAGAGGGGGAAAGGAATCGCAATAAAATCTTTCCCGGAAATGACAGAAGAATATTTTAGGAGAGTAACTGAATTAAATTCTGATTATATTTTTATTCTCGATAAACCCCTTGTTTCTGAGGAATTTTTTGATAAAGCTAAGAGTTTTAATATTCCGATAGTTTGGATTGACCATCATGAAGTACAAACAAAGATACCTGATTTTGTCTATTATTACAATACCACTCTTAATAGGTTTAAAAAAAATGAGCCTGTAACTTATTTATGTTATAAAATAACCGAAAAAAAAGAAGATTTGTGGCTCGCTGTTATAGGTTGTATTTTTGACAGATTTATCCCTGACTTTTATTCAGACTTTATTAAACTCTATCCTGATTTGTCAATAAATTCAAAAGATGCGTTCGATATTTTTTATAAATCATCAATAGGAAAAATTGTCAAGATTTTTTGTTTTGCACTTAAGGACAGGACAAGCAATGTAGTTAAGATGATTAAATTTTTGATTTCTGTTAAAAGTCCCTATGATGTGCTGGAAGAAACAAACAAAAATCGTGAAATGCATTTAAGATTTAATCAGATACAAAGAAAATATGAAAAATTAATAGAAAAAGCAAAGGCAATTGCAGATGAGAAAAGAATTTTGTTTTTTCAGTATGCAGGAGATTTGAGCATAAGTGCGGATTTAGCAAATGAATTAAGTTATATGTTCAAAGAAAAAATAATTGTGGTAGTTTATATTCATGGAATTAAAGGAAACGTCTCTACAAGAGGGAAAAGTGTAAGAAATATAATTTTGAAAGCAATAAAAGGAATTGAAGGCGCAACTGCCGGCGGACATGAGGATGCCGTTGGTGCTCAAGTCAAGGTTGAAGATTTGGAGAAGTTCAGAGAAAACATAGAAAATATTGTATACAGAAAAGTATAAAAAGAGTTATTTATTTTTTATTTTATGGAGATGGAACTAAATCATATGTCTAAGGGCAATCCCAGAATATGTGGTTTAGTTTACACTTCAATTAAATTCCTGATTTAATTCAGAGCTTTTGTCCTGAGTTGAATTGGGTTGGTTTTCTAACACTCGGGACAAAAGATTTTCTGATTTATTTGGGAAAAAGAAAGAGAAATGGAAAAAATAGAGAATTCAGAAAAAGAGCTTGTGGAAAAAGAATTGAGCCAGTTAATGGAGATTACTATAAAGCTGGAAGATGAATTAAATTTAATTGATTATGATTAGCTCTTTTTAAGAAACAGAATCTTTCACTATTAATTAATATTTTCCATTCTTCAAATTAATAGCTCTTTCCAATATAAATCCAATAATCTGCCGGCTCTTTTGAAATTATGCATTTTTCATTTTTCAATTTTGGTTGTTTTAAGGGAATATTAAGTGTTTTAACTCCCACCATCTTTTCTTTTAAAATATTTTCAACTTTAACAGAATTCTTCAGCGGAACCAGGACTAATTTTTGTTCTTTAATCTTTTTTTTAGCATCTTCAAAAGTTTTTGCTTTGTCTAAGTTCTTATTCAGGAGATTTTCAGCTTTTTTAAATAAATTTTTTTGAATATCTCCGAGTGATTTCTCAATTTCTTTTTTGATATTCCTGATTTTAACATTCTCTTTTTTCCCTGTGTCTCTTCTGACGATTACTGCTTCTCTTTTTTTTAAGTCATTTGGGCCTATTTCTATCCTTAAGGGAATTCCTTTTAACTCCCACTCATTAAATTTGTATCCTGGAGTTACTTCCAGTCTTTCATCTAAGATTGGTTCATACTTTAACAAAAGTTTGAAAATCTTTTTTGCCTCTTTCAAAACTTCTTTATTTTTTTCAAATTTTACAGGAATTATAACCATCTTGTTTTTAGCAACTTTTGGAGGCAACACCAGCCCTTTATTATCTGAATGAAGAGCAACCATTACTCCTATCATCCTTGTGGATATTGCCCATGTATTCTGCCAAACATATTCTGCTTTTCCATCTTTATTTAGAAATTTTATGTTGTATGCTTTTGAAAAATTCTGTCCATTGTGATGAAAATCAGGGCCCTGAATCGCCTTTCCATTCGGCAAATAACTTTCTATTGTCATTGTATATTCTGCTCCTGCAAATTTTTCTTTGTCTGTTTTTTTTCCGATTATTCCAGGAATTGCCAGAAACTTCTCCAAGATTTCTTTATACATGTTTATTATCTGCATTGCCTCTGCTTCTGCCTCTTTTTTTGTTGCAAATACAGTATGTCCTTCATTAAAGATAAATTCTCTTGTTCTAAAAAAAGGAATTGGGTGCTTGAATTCCCACCTAACTACATTACTCCATTGATTATATTTTAACGGCAAATCTCTCCAGCTTCTAATCCACTTTGAAAAAGAATCATACATTATTGCTTCACTTGTTGGACGGACTGCTAATCTTTCAGATAATTTTGTGTTTCCTGCTTCTGTAACCCATGCTACTTCAGGAAAGAATCCCCTTACATGTTCCTGCTCTTTGGATAATAAATGTTCTGGGATAAACAAAGGAAAATTTACATTTTTCACATTCATTTTTTTGAGTCTTTTATCAACTTCATCTCTTATTTTTTCCCATATTGCCCATGCTGTTGGTTTGAATACAATACATCCGGATACAGAAGTATAATCAGCAAGTTCTGCTTTTTGAACTATTTGGGTATACCACTCTGAAAAATTTTCTTCTTTTTTTACTGTTAGTCCTTCCTGCGAATTTTGTTTCATGACTTTATTATCCTTTATTTATTATATAAGGTTTTTTCCATATGTTGCCTGAAATATTTTATTTACAGCCGTTTTTATATAATTGGATTCAAGGGCAAATCCAATATTTTCACTGCCGCCTATTTTGAAATTATTTATTCCCACTACTTTTCCATTAATATCTATTAAAGGACCGCCAGAATTCCCTGGATTTAGGGCAGCATCTGTCTGAATATAGGCTTCCAGTCCATTTGCTCCTTTTCTGTTTACTCCCGAAATTATTCCTTCTGAAACAGAAAATTGCAAACCAAGAGGGTTTCCTATTGCAATTACTTTTTGTCCTATATGCACTGTGTCAGAATCTTGTAAAGTTAATGGCGTGTAATTGGCACCACTTATTTTTAATAGTGCTATATCCATAGTATCATCTTGCCCTACTTCAGAAACAGGATGCAGTATTCCATCATAAGTTATAATTCCTGCTGCTCTTGCTCCTTCCATCACATGCGCATTTGTTACTATATAACCTTCATCAGCAATTATGAAACCAGAACCCTGAGAAATATCAGTCCTTACTGTGACAACAGATTTTATTACGTTTTCTATTATCCCAGAGAAATCAGTGCTTGTTGATGTTTTTAATGAAGTTATTTCTTGGTCTATTGAACCTATTTGAGAACCGAGAGTATTTAACTCATTTTCTGTTTTTATTACGCTCTCTGTAAGTTCATTGAGTTTTGATTGTGTATCTGTTTGTAAATTTGATATTTTGTTATTTAATATATTGTAATTTATATTCTGTTTTACAAAAACCATGTAAGTGAAAATACTGCTTGTTAACATAAAAAGAACGAGCAGTGTACTTATGCTTCCTATTATTATCTTGTGGTGCCTCTTTAATTTCATTTTTTTATAAAACAAATAACATATAAAAACCTAACTTCTGTTCTTTTTATGGGCCTGTGGTGTAATGGACAGCACAATCGGCTTCGGCGTAAGAACCTCCGCGGGTTTTAATAGTTCCCGCTACCAAATGGAAGTTTAACGAAGATACCGGTTAATCGGGGTTCGAATCCTCGCAGGCTCATTTCATTAATCTTTCCAAAATTTCTTTTGTTATTCTGAAATCTGCCCTTTTATTTGTTTTCTGCATAACTTTTCCAATAAGGAAATTAAGAGATTCTTTTATTCCTTCTTTATAATCTTTAACTGCATTTGGATTTTCATTAATTATTTCTTTGACAATTTTCTCAAGTTCTTTTTCTGAAGAAATTTGAATATGTCTCTTTGCTTTTTCTTTTGGGGAATAAGATTTTTCTTTCCAGTCTCTTAAAATTTCTTTTGCCTTTAATTCTGTTATCTTGCCTTTGCTGATTAAATTAATTAATTCTGTAAAATGTTTTGGTTTAATATCGACATCTTCAAGCTCTTTTTTGTTGTAATTTAAAACACTGAGTAATTCTTCAGTTACCCAACGTACAGCCAGTTTTGCATCTTTCTTGTCTATCTTTGGTATTATATTTTCAAAAAATTCAGCTATTTCAAGTTTCTTTGTCAGAATTTCCGCAGATTTTTTTTCTATATTGTATTTTTTAATTAGCTTCCTGAGTTTTTCCTGGGGAGTCTCTGGAATAGAAGAACTTAATTTTCCTATTCTTGATTTTTTTAGAATAATAGTTGGCAGGTCTGGATCTGAAATAAATCGATAATCTTCTGCAAGCTCTTTGCTTCTCATCTTTATTGTTGTTCCCTTTGCTTCATCGAACATTCTTGTCTCCTGACTTTTTGGTATATCCCGTTTTTGCCTTTGAATCTCAGATTCTATTGCTTTTTTTATGTTGGTTAATGAATTGATATTTTTTATCTCTGTTCTTTTGCCATTAAGTTCTGGCAGAGAGATATTCACGTCTGCTTTTATTCCTGCATTTTTATCTAGTGCTTTTATGTATCCTAAAGTCGTGATTAATTGTTTCAGCCAATCAACAACTTCCTGTGATGATAAAAAATCAGGCTCTGTAACTATTTCTATGAGAGGGAGACCACTCCTGTTGTAGTCTACTTCTCCTGTTTTCGGATTCCATGCAGCAGGGTCTTCTTCAAGATGGACTTCTCTTATCCTTATGTTCAAAAATTTTCCATTTTTTCCAAAAGGAACTGCATAAGTTCCTGATATTGTATTTTGATATCCTTTTGGTAAATCCGGCCAATCATAATGTTTTCTTTGCCATATAAGTTTTGAATTCATTCTGCATTTTAAAATAAGAGCGATTTCTATTGCTTTATCTATTGCAACTTTGTTAGGCAGCATTGGTTTGCTGCCAGGCTGGGCCGTGCATATTGGGCAGATATTTGTATTTGGTTTTGCAAATTTTAATCCATGTTGAGATTTACAAGTGCAAAATAATTTTTCTTTAGTTGTTAGATATCCATGAATTTCTAACCCGATTTTTGGCATGCTATTGAGAAGAAAGATAGTTTTTTATAGATTTCCTATTTCTTTTTTATATGAATGAAAAAATCCATTCTCTGCCAGCACAGGCAGGAGATTATGTTGAAATACATCTGACAAAGCTGATTTATGAGGGTGTTCTGTTAGAGGCTCCTGAAACAGAAAAAGGAATTGTTCTTTTGAAACTTGATTCTGGATATAATATTGGATTTAATAAAAAAGATATTTTGAAGATAGTTTTGTTGGAAAAAGAAAAAGAAAAAAAACCAGAAGGATTTGAAATAAAAGAAGATAGTGAGAAAAAAAATATTGCTGTCGTAATTACAGGAGGAACAATCGCAGCACGGTTAAATCCAAAAAAAGGAGGAGTTGACTGGCTTACTTCCCCTGGGGATTTATTTAAATTCTATCCCAAACTTTTTGAAAGAGTAAACATTACGAGAGTTGAAGTCCCATTTATGAAAGCGAGCGAAGATATGGATTTCAAGGATTGGCAAAAAATCGCAAAAGTGGTAGTTAATCTTCTGAATGATAATAGTATACATGGAGTAATAATCACGCATGGAACTGATTTTTTGCATTATACTTCTGCTGCATTGAGTTTTTTTATAAAAGATTTAAACAAGCCTGTTGTTCTTACTTACAGTCAGAGAAGCATTGACCGTGCGAGCAGTGATGCAAATCTAAATCTGCAGTGTTCTGCTTTAGTGGCGATTTCTGACATTGCAGAAATTTCTTTGGTTGGGCATGCTTCTTTAAATGATGATTATTGTTATGCAATGCCTGGAACCAAGGTAAGAAAACTTCATACTTCAAGGAGGGATGCATTTAAGACAATTAATGCCAAGCCTTTTGCGAAAGTTTTTCCTGATAGAATAGAGAGAATTTCTGATTGGAGATTAAGAAATAAAAGCAAGGCAAAATTAGATGCGAGATTCGAAGAAAAAGTCGCCTTGGTTAAAATTTACCCTGGGCAGAGTGCAGATATTTTAGATTATTATGTTAAGAAAAAATATAAGGGAATTGTATTGGAACTTTCTGGATTGGGACATGCTCCGACTAAAAGAGCGAGAAATTCATGGACAAAAAAATTGAAAGAAATTCAAAGCAAGGGTGTTGTTGTATGTGCTGTCTCACAATGCATTTACGGGAGAGTTGACCCTTTAGTTTACAGCAATGGAAGAGAAATTTTGCAAACTGGTGTTATCTATCTGGAAGACATGCTCGCTGAGACTGCTCTTGTAAAGCTTGGCTATGTGCTTGGGCATGAGGAATGGAAGAAAGATAAAAATATTGTAAAAGAAAAAATGCTGGAAAATTTTGCTCATGAATTAAATAACAGGTTAGAAGTTGAAAATATATATTAATCTTTTTTGACTCTTCTCATTAAAAGTCTTTTTATGTCTCTTATTTCTTCTTCTGCTTTTTTATTAATTCTGTAATCATATTCTGCTCTTAATCTGTCTCTTTGGACCTCTCTATTCTGGCTCATTAATATTATTGGTGCCTGTATTGCTGCCAAACAAGAAAGTATGAGATTTAATAAAATGAAAGGATAAGGATCAAAAGGCTGTCCTTTTTCATACTGAATCAATGCATATCCATTAATTGACATCCACAGAATTAAGAAAATGAATATTGCAGAAATGAACCCCCAGCTTCCTGCTATCCTTGTTAATCCATCTGCAGCTTTTTGTCCCAAAGTTCTTTGAACTTTCAATGACGGATGCAAGAATTGTTCCTCTTTTTTCTTTCTCTTTTTTTTGGGCATAATATTATTTATTAAAAGATAGTTATAAATTTTACCCTTTGATTATTCCTTATAGCGTAATAACTTAATAGGGGTTACAATTAGTAAGATTTAAAAGATATGAAGATGTTGATATTATATGGGAGAACTTTATACACTGAATGACCCTCTTTTTAGATATGGAATAGTTGAAAGTTCGGATAGCGAATGCTTTTTTGATGATAACAGAAAAATTATGGTTGTTGGGGGAACTGCTTCTCAATTAAATATGAGAGATGCTCCACATTTGCTTAGACCGACTACTGATATTGATATCATAAGCAATATGCCTACTACCAAAAATCAAAGGAAAAATTGGGCTAAAAATTTAGAAGAAAGAATAACCAATAAGGGGCATTTGGCAAAGGGGGGGTTAAGTAGGTATGGTTCTGAAGTGAGATTTAGTAATTTTAAACCTGACCTTATTATTCATCTTGATTGTTTTGGTCCTAATTTTTTTAGCAGACATAAACAGAAAATTGATGGAGAATATGAAAGGGCAGAAATGATTGAGGTTAATGGAAAAAATCTGAGATGTCATTCACCAATTGATGTTATAATAAATAAAATAAGAAGGATTAAAATTTTAGAAAAGAACAAGATTGGCCTTGATTCTAATCAAAAATATATTTTAAGTTTACTTCTTGATGCACAATTTGACTATGTTGATACAAATAAATTAGAAGAAGATTTAAAGAAAATTGGGGGAATTAGAAATCAAACTGTAGAAGACTTAGGAAGATATGGTTATAATCAAATAATAGAAGAAATAGATAGATACAAAATAACAAAAGATTTTTATGACATAGCGGGAGTAATAGATTCTTGCAGAAGGGATAATAAAAAAATTTATTCTGAGGAGTTTAAGAAATTTCTAAGTTTGGCTCTTGAAGAATAATTATAAAATTTAATAAACTCTTTCTTGCTTTATAATTCATGCAGGAAGAATTTGAAGCGCCAGATTATGAATCTTTGGGATTTAAGGCAGGGCTTGAAATCCATCAGCAATTAGATACAAAAAAATTATTCTGTAATTGTCCTTCTTTGCTGAGACAGGATAAGCCAGATTTTATTGTTAAAAGGAAATTGCATGTTGTTGCAGGAGAAAGCGGAGAGATAGATGTCGCTGCCAAGCATGAATCTGAAAAAGAAAGAAATTTTATTTATCAAGGATATGATACTACTTGTTTGGTTGAATTGGACGAAGAACCCCCCCATGAGATAAATAAAGAATCTTTGAGAATTGCTTTGCAGATTGCTGTTTTATTGAATGCACAGATATTTCCTATAACTCAGATAATGAGGAAGACTGTTATTGATGGAAGCAATACTTCTGGATTTCAAAGGAGTGTTTTGATTGCACATAGCGGATGGATTGTAACAAAATCCGGAAGAGTAAATATAGACAGCATTTGTTTGGAGGAAGATGCAGCAAGAATTATAGAGAAAAAAAATGATTTTAGTGTTTTTAGGTTAGATAGGCTTGGAATTCCATTAATTGAAATTGCGACTGCTCCTGATATGAAAAGTGCAGAGCATGTTAAAGAAGTTGCTATGTATATCGGGAAAGTTTTGAGAAGTTGCAAGGTTAAGAGGGGAATTGGAACTATAAGGCAGGATATAAATCTTTCAATTAAAAAGGGAAACAGAATTGAAATTAAAGGTTTTCAAAATCCAGATATAATGACTAAGACAATTGACAATGAGATTAACAGACAATTATTATTGCTGAAAGAAGGAAAATACATCAAAGAAGAAGTAAGAAATGCTCTTCCTAACGGAAATACTGAATTTCTGAGACCATTGCCAGGAGCAGCGAGAATGTATCCTGAAACAGATTTGCTCTTATTAAAAATATCAAGAAATTTGATTAATGATGCAAAGAAAAATTTACCTAAGTTAAGAGAAGATATTGAGAAAGATTTGGAAAGAATCGGGCTTAATAAAGAGATGATTAGTTTATTGTTTAAACAAAAAAAGATAGAGGAATTCAAAGAATTGTTGAATATATTAAATGAACCAAATCTCATTGCGAAGATTCTATTGGTTTATCCAAAAGAAATTGCAAGTCATGAAAAAAAGGCAATAAAGGAGATAGAAGAAAGATTAAGCAGAGATGTTATTGTTTTTATTGTCGAAAAACTCAAGGAAAAGGAAATTTCTAAGGAACAGATTAAAAATATTTTAAGAAAAGTTGTTCGGGGGGAGAATATAAAAGAAGCAATTAGATTCAAAAAGCATGACGTGAATATAGTAGAGGAGGAAGTTATGAAATTAATAAAAAACAAACCAGGACTTTCTGAAAATGCTTATATGGGGCTTGTGATGAAAAAAATTAAGGGAATTAGCGGAAAAGAAGCGAGAGAGATTATAAAAAAACTTTTAAATAAGTAAAGAACCTGATAGTGAGATGTTAGATTTTAAAAACAGAATTTTGATAGGAGATATTTTCAAGAAGAAAAATAAAAAAGTAGAAGTTGTTGGATGGGTTAAAAATACAAGAGCATTAGGAAAGATAAAATTTCTTGTTTTAAGAGATGCGACAGGCGAGATACAAATAACTGCTTCTGAAGAAAAAGTTGCTGCAGGAGTTTTTGAAATGCTTGATAGGATTCCAAGAGAATCTGTTATCCTTGTAGAAGGAGAAATTAAAGATTCAAAAAAAGCTCCTGGAGGAAAAGAAATTGTTCCTAAAGACATTATTGTATTAAATAGAGCAGAAGATTTGCCTATTGACACTTCTGAAAGCTCAAAAACAGAACTTCCGAAAAGGCTTGATTTCAGATTTTTGGATTTTCACAGGAAAAAAACACAGGCAATTTTTAGGATTCAGAGTGAAATAGCAAATGCATTTAGAGGACATTTTTATGAGAGAGGATTTTTGGAAATGCAACCTCCTTGCATTATCTCTGCTGCAAGCGAAGGGGGAACAGAACTTTTTCCTGTTCAATATTTTGAAAGAAAGGCATACCTCGCGCAATCTCCTCAACTGTATAAACAAATGATTGCATGTTCTATGGAAAAAACTTTTATGATAACCCCTGTCTGGAGAGCAGAGAAACATAACACTCCAAGACACATTAATGAGATAAGACAGATGGATATTGAGATGGCTTTTACAAATCAAATGGAAGTTATGAAAGAACTTGAGGGGGTTGTGAAATATATTGTCAAGAGAGTTTTGGAAAATTGTAAAGAGGAATTAAAAATTTTAGATGTGAAGAGTTTGAAAATTCCAAAAGGAATTTATTTGAGTTATGAAGAAGCAATAAAAAAAGTTCATGGAAATCTTGGAGAGGACTTCACTCCAGAACAGGAAAGAAAACTCTGTAATATGCATAAAGGAGATATTGTTTTTACTCACTCATGGCCAAGTTTAATAAAACCTTTTTATATTATGCCTAAGGACGAAAACCCAAAAGCAAAGTACAGCGAGGGTTTTGATGCTTTATATCTCGGAGTTGAAATCTCAAGTGGAGGGCAAAGAATTCACCTTCCTGAACTGCTTATAAAAAGACTGAAAGCTAAAGGATTAAATCCGAAAAATTTCAAAGATTACATTGATTCATTCAGATATGGGGCGCCTCCTCATGCTGGTTGGAGCATTGGCTTGGAGAGGATTACACAAATGATTTGCGGATTGGATAATATAAAAGAGGCAACAATGTTTCCCAGAGATAGGGATAGACTGACGCCGTAGTTTTTTCTTTTTTAGTTAATAAATAGGAAGATTTATAAGTATTTATTCATAATCCGCTTTATGGATTTAGATACGGATATTCTAACAAAAGCCGATAGAACTGCATATCTTGTTTCCAAAACCCTGAATGGATTAGATTTTGCTATTACTGGAAGTTATGCACACTATCTGGTAGGAGGTAGGTCTAAATCTCATTTTTCTAATGGTTCTGATATTGACATAACATTAAATGAACTTATATTCTCTGAAGCAGGGCAAAGATTAAGAGATATGAGCGGTTATCAAAGAGACTTTGATTGGTTTGGGTATGATGGAGGAGATCAAAAACCACCAATCCCACGACCACAACCAGTTCCACAACCACATCCACCACGCCATCATGGGCTTAGATTCATTGTTCAGGGATTGTTACCCATTCATTTAATCCAGACACTTAAACCAGAACAGGCGAATGACTTTATATTAAAAGAGGGTATTATCTTTCTTCCTCCACATTATTGCGGGAATATTTCAGAGGAATAACTAACTTTTTATATACTTTATTCTTATGTCTTTTATGGATTTCCTATTCCACAAACTTTCAGAAAAAGAGAAGGAAGAGATAAGAAAACAAGTGAATTCTATTTTGCAGTCTTTTTCAGAGAAGCTTTCACAGATTGATGGAAAAATTGGAGAAAATTTTATTGAAAGAGAGGAATTCGAGAGAAAAGAAGGAGAAGACAAAGAAGATGAGACATTTTCAAGAGAAATAATGTTCAAAAATGCTCCTGAAAAAAATAAAGATTTTATTATTGCTGAGAAGAAGAAATGGTAGAAAAAATTATTGCATCAGGGCCGGTGGTTATTGAAAACGGAAGACTTTTGGTTAGTAATGACGGTAAGGATGATTTTTATAAAATTCCTGGAGGGAAAATTCACGAAGGAGAAAGTTTAGAAGAAACCTGTTTGAGAGAATTTCATGAAGAAACAGGGTTAAAATGTAAAATTATAAAGAAACTCTCAACTATGAGATTGAGTAAGAAACCAGGAACTGAAGAGAGCATTAAAATAGAATTGCATCATTATTTATGTAAATTAATAGGTAAGATAAAAAACTATAAACCATTTATATATGATGGACATGAGATTAGATGGATTAAAATAACTGATTTGTCAGAGAAAAATTATTCTGTTGCTCCAAATATTAAATTTTTATTTGAAAAAGGAGAAATAATATGAATACACAAGAAAGACTTAAGAATTATCTTGCAGAAATTGAAAAAAATGACAAAAAAGGCGCGAAGATAAATGCATTTCTTCAGCTAAACCCAAAAGCTGTTGAAGAAGCAAGAAGAATTGATTCAAAAAAGAAAAAAGGGAAACTTGCAGGAAAAGTTATTGCCGTGAAGGCAAATATAAATGCTCTTGGAATGATTGCAAGTTGCGGAAGCAAAACACTTGAAGATTATCAGAGCACTTATGATGCGAGTGTTATTAAAGCAATTAAAAAAGAAGATGGTTTGATTATTGGGATGGCGAATATGGATGAATTTGCTTGTGGCTGGAGCGGAGAGACGAGTGCTTTTGGAGCAACGAATAATCCTAAGGCATTAGGGTATGTTGCGGGAGGAAGTTCAAGTGGAAGCTGTGCGAGTGTGGCTGCTGATTTTTGTGATGTGGCTTTGGGAAGCGATACTGGAGGAAGCATCAGAGTTCCTGCAAGCCATTGCGGGGTTGTAGGAATGAAGCCAAGCTATGCCTCTGTAAGCAGGTATGGGTTAATTGACATGTCTATGAGCTTGGACCAAATAGGAAGTGTAGCCAAAAATGTTTCTGATGCTGCTTTGTTATTCAGTGTAATTACAGGAAAAGACGAAAGGGATGCTGTTAGCATAGGAAGTAGGATAAATCTTAAGGAGATAGAAAAAATTCCTAAAAATTTAAAGATAGGGATTTTGGATTTTAAAATAAATGATTCAAGGATACAGGGATTAATTGATGGAAAAATTAAAGAAGCAACTGACAAATATGGCTGGAAAGCCGAAAGAATAAGTCTAAATTATGTAGATTTTGCTGTTGCTACTTATTTTCCTATTGTGTATGTAGAGTTTTTTTCAGCAACGAGAAAATTTGATGGGAGAAAATACGGAAAGAAAATAGAAGAAGTTTGCGGAAGCGAGGTTTTGAGGAGAATAATCGCAGGAAGCGAAATAAGCAAGGTAGAATATGCAGGAAGATATTATTATCTTGCACTAAAAGCAAAAAAATTAATTGAGGAAGAATTCAGAAAAACTTTCAAAAAATTTGATTGCATAATCTGCCCTACTGTTCCACGATTGCCGCATAAAATAGGAGAAAAAATTTCTATTCAGGAAATGTTTCAGTATGATGCCTTGACTTCTCCTGTGAACCTCTCAGGAGATTGTGCTTTGAGCTTGCCTGTTGGAAATATAAATGGAATCCCTGCAGGTATGCAGATTATATGCAAAAAGTTTCAGGAACAGAAAATGTTTCAGATAGCGAGAAGTTTTGAAAGGTTGAATGAGTTAAAATGAAATTTCTTCTTGGTAAAAAAGCAGATTTTATTGATTTTTTGAATTCTGTCAATAAGAGAGACAGAATTGCAATTATTTCTCATAATGACTTGGACGGTCTTGTTTCTGTTCTATTAGTTAGTGAAATTCTAAAATTTAAGAAAATGAAAATTAAATCTTTAAATTTTATTAATTATAAAAGAGGAATGTTAAAAGAACTTCATAGCAACTTAGTTAATAAAAAAATAAACAAGGTTTTTATTCTTGACATAAATGTATCTTCAGATTATGAAGGATTTGAAGAACTTAGAAATGAATTTGATATTTTCTTGATTGACCATCATCCTTCAGAAATAAAAGGAAAAAATATAATAAAAACACAAACAGAAGATTGTGTTGCTTTTGTTATTTATGAAGTTGCAAAAAAACTTTTTGATTTAAAAAAATGGAATTGGCTTGTCTGCTCGACAATGATTTCTGAATTTTCTTATAATGACAAATCAAATTTTAATTTTATAAAGAAGAGTTATCCTGAAGTGACAGAGGAGAATATTAATGATTCTGTTCCAGGAAAAGTATCAAAGGAGATTGCTTCTGCATTGATTTATTTTAAAGGAAAAGAAAAAAAGGTTTTTCATTTATTGCTGAAGAACAAAATAAAGAAATTCAGAAAATATCATAAGATTATCGAGAAAGAAATTGAAAATACTGTGAAAAAATTTAAGGAAAATGCAGAATTCTATCCAGAGAAAAATTTATATTTTTATTACTATACCCCTAAATTCAGTATGACTTCGGTTGTAGTAACAATCTTGTCTGTAGAAAATGGAGATAAGACTTTTGTATTTGTTTCTGATGTTGATAATAATCCAGAGTTTGTCAAAGTAAGTGCAAGAAATCAGGGGGGAAAAGAAGATATAAATTTATTGATGAAAAAAGGAATAGAAGATTTGGAAAATGCAACCGCAGGAGGACACTTCAAGGCATCAGGAGCGAGATTTATGAAAAAAGATTTGGAAAAATTCAAAAAAAATATATTGAACATCAACAGATAAATATTTAAATAGTAGTTTTTTATTTTATAATAAGGGTTAAAAGAGATGGTAGAAAAAAAACTAAGTTTGAGGGTTGTGTTTTTACTGGTATTATTAGTCGCTGTAGGAATTTTTCTTTTATATTCAAGGTTAACTTTCACTGGATTTGTTACCAGTGAATATTTTAACGGTTCTGCAACTCTTAATGAGTTTGCAGATAACGACAGTCTTTTTCAGAATACAAAATTTGATGGAATAGATGCTGTTGTTTTGGATAATTTGACTTTGCTTAACGGAAGCTATATGAGTCCTTTTTTTGTTCCTAATGCCAATGATACAGAAGTAATCTGGACAGTTCTTAATCAGAATATTCTTTTAAATCCTTCAACTTCTAGTGCAGTATTTTATTACAGGACTTGTGATGTTTTAGTCAACTGCACTGCTGAATTTATTCCTTCTGATTCTAATGTGCTTCTTATGGGAAAGTATTTTCAGTATAAAGTAGAAATGGAAACTTCTACAAGTTCTCCTAAGCTTTATGGGATAACTGTAAGCTATCATACGCCTTTGAACTTACCTATTAGTATAGTGAGCCCTCAAAATACTACCTATAGCAATGAAACTGTTCCTGTAGAAATTACTGCTGAAGGTACTGTTTTTTGGTCTTTAGATAATGGAAACTTGACTGAGTATACTAATGCAACAAGTGAAACTCTTAGCGAAGGAAGTCATGTTATAACAGCACAGGTTAGTGATACACATGGAAATGTGAATTCTACCTCAGTAACTTTTTCAGTTGAATTTGCTCAGACTTTTTATGAGTTTAATAATAATCAATGTACTCAAGTAAACATTTTACCTTCTCAGGCAGGAGCAAATGATTATGCTACTTCTACAGGATGTGAAAGTCAGATAACTACAACTACAGAAACTTCTCAGACAGAAACACAATGTACTCCTAGTTGGCAGTGTGATGATGTTTGGACAGATTGCATCGACGGAGTGCAGCAGAGATTATGTACAGATACTAATAGTTGTGGTACTACAGAAGGAAGACCCCCAACAGAACAGCCATGTGGAGAAACACCAGTAACGACTACAGGAGAAGCAACTGGCGAAACAACTGTTACACCTACAGAGACAGAAACTCCAACACCTACAAGAAGAGGATTTTTGAGCATTGTTGGCAGTGCTGTTACAGCACCATTCACTTTTGTATTCAGCAATAAGACAAGAATATTTGTCTTTTCTGCAGTCTTGCTTTTGATTATAGGAGGATTCCTTACATTTAAATTCTCTGTAAAAACTAGGTTAAAGATATTAAAATTGCTTAATTTTCGGAAAAGGAAGGCAGAAAATTAGATAATTTATAATAAAAATCTTTAAAAGTAATTTTTGACTTCTTTTATTATGCAAATAGGAGAGATTGAAATTAAATGGCTTGGACATGCTGGTTTTTTGATTAAGAATCACAAAGTTATTTACATAGACCCTTTTAACATAAAAGAGAATTTGGAAAAAGCAGATATTATATTAATAACTCATAGTCACTATGACCATTGTAGTGTTTCTGACATTAAAAAAATAATAAAAGAGGGAACAAAAATTGTCCTTACTGCTGACTCTCAAAGCAAAATAACCCGTTCCGAGATTCCAATTGATATTCATATTGTAGAACCAAATCAGGAGATTGACTTTGGAGAGATTAAGATTTCCACATTGCCTGCTTATAATATTGACAAGTCTTTTCACACTAAAGAAGAAGGATGGGTAGGGTATATAATAAAAATGAATGACCTTGTTATTTATCATGCGGGAGATACAGACTTGATCCCCGAAATGCAAAGATTAACCGGACATAAACAGCCTGATAAAAAATTTATTGTCCTTCTCCCTGTTGGAGGAAGATTTACTATGAGCGCAGAAGAAGCTGTAGAAGCTGCAAAATTAATCAAACCTAACTTGGCTATTCCAATTCATTATGGAGGGATTATCGGAACTAAGGAAGATGCAGAAGAATTTGTGAAATTATGTAATGAAGAAGGAATTAATGCTCAAATTTTAGATAAAGAATAATTTATAAATTATGAAATATTTGTGCTGAGATGAAAGAAAGAAGAAAAGAGCCTGAGTTTAAAGAATCTTTTAAAACAGAAGACATAGTCAATTTAAGTGACATCATGAAAAAGATTGGAAGCAATTATAGGGCAGAATCCCCTATTTATGACAGGCAAACAGACAGATTATTGTTAAACAGAGGAAAGTCTGTTAGTGAAGAAAGATTTGAGGAATTAAAAAGAAGGATTTCTTCAAACATCCGCAAAGGTAATGAATCGCCTTATTATACTGAAAGGAAAAGAGAAGATTTTGATTTTTGATTAAGAATTTAAATATGAATAAATTTGATAAAAGAAAAAAAGACATTCTTTCTAAGTTAGATAAATCAAATAAGAATGAATGGGACAAAAAGATATCAAGCTTATGCAATAAAATAAATGCTTTTGATGAATATTATACTACCTCTTCATGTTCAGGCAGAATTGTTTTAATGATAAGTCAGGATAAAAAGGAGAAAAAATTATTTATTTTTGTTTATCATAATAAAATTTCTCTAAAAAAATTAAAAGAGGGTCTGAATTTTGCCCTTAAAACAGGAAAAAAAATAAAATTTAAATTTGAACCATGCATACTTCATGTTGCATGCAGGACAATTGAAGATGCTCAGAGACTTTATTATAAAGCAAAATCTGCAGGGTGGAAAAAATCTGGAATTATTGGAATGAAGAATGGGTTTATTGTGGAACTTAATGGCACAGAAAAACTTGAATTTCCTGTAATTCAAAATAAAAAGATTTTGGTCAGTGATGAATTCCTGAAAGTTGTCGTCGAAGAATCAAATAAGAAGTTTGAAAAAAGCTGGAACAGGATAAAAAAACTTGAAAATCAGCTAAATTTTCAAAAATAAATAATTTTCTAAGAATAAAAATATTTTTAAATGAGAAGTGCCTCATTTTTTTAATATTAATTTAGACATCATGTAGAATAAATTAATATTGCTGAATGAGGCAATCCTTTTTCTTTAAATAAATGGAAATGTATCAAATATTTAAATATTTCGTTGAGAGAGTATACATTTCTAGTTCCTGTTTCACAGGACGAATATTAATTGAAAGGGGGTAAAGAAAAGATGGTATTAGATTTTGCGAAGGAAGCAATTGACAATGCAGAAACTCACAGCATTAATTTTGATGAATTGAAGGCAGGCAAAGCCAACATTAAAGTTGTTGGTGTTGGCGGAATGGGATGTAATGCAGTAACTTGGCTTTTTAATAAGGGTATTAACGGAGCGACTGTCTATGCTACTAATACAGATGCCTTGCATTTGAGCGTTTCTAAATCTGATGAAAAAATCCTTATTGGAAAGGAATTGACAAGAGGATTAGGAGCAGGCGGAAGACCCCAAGTAGGAAGAGAGGCTGCAAAAGAAGCCCTGACTGAATTGAAAAAAGCTGTCGGGGGAGCAGATATGGTTTTTGTCATTGCAGGAGAAGGCGGAGGAACCGGAACCGGAGGAGCCCCTGTGATTTCTCAAATTGCCAAAGAATCCGGAGCTGTTGTTATTGGTGTTGTTACAATGCCTTTTGAATCCGAAAGAGCAAGAATAGACAAAGCTGAATTTGGATTGCAGGAGTTGAGAGAGGTTACAGATACCACAATTGTACTTGACAATAATAGGCTTGTTGACATTGCAGGACAATTACCTATTGAACAGGCTTTTGCTGTTGCAAATGAACTCGTAAGCACAATGGTTAAGGGCATTGTTGAAACAATCACGCTACCAAGTTTGATTAATCTTGACTATGCAGACGTTTCTTCTATAATGAAAGATGGCGGCGTTGCTGTTATTGGCATTGGAGAAGCAGACACACAGAACAAGGTTATGGAAGCTGTCCAGCAGGCACTTACACATCCTCTACTTGACGTGGATTATAAAGGCGCAACTGGTGCTTTAATACATGTAACTTGTGGTCCGGATTTGAAATTGGAAGAATTCGATTTAATAGGAAGAGTTGTATCTGAGAACCTTAGTCAAGAGGCACAGGTGATTATTGGAGCCAGAATTAGCAAGGAATTTGCCGGAAAGGTTAGGGTAATAACAATAATGACTGGCGTCAAATCTCCTTATGTTTTAGGCAGGAATATTGAAGATTCAAAGACTCCTGTTAACAGAGAAATTTCTGATTTGGGCATAGAAGTATGGAGATAAGTTTTTTTTAGGTTGAGGAATCTCAACCTTTCTTTATTTTTTCATTTTCTTGTTACCATAAGAATTAAAATATAATATTCTGTCCAAGTCTATTTTTGCTTTTCTTGTTCTTGATTTTTCATATTCATATCCTATTGGAAATATTGCTTCAATATTTATTCCTGCAGGAATTTTTAATACTCTCTTGATTTGTTCTTCCACAAAATATCCTACCCAGCAGGTTACTAGCCCTGATTCTTCTATTTTTAACAGAAAATTTTGTATTGCTGCACCTGCCTGCTGTCTTGTCCAAACTCCCCCATTCTTTTTTCCATATTCATTTACTGTCCTTGATGGATTTGAGCATGCTACAACTATGAATTTTACTTCTCCGACATGTTTTTGCTGGCTGGCTTCTGCAATTTTTTTTATTTTTTCTTCATCATCAACTAAAATAAATTTCATTGTGTAATTATTTCCTGCCATTGGAGCATATCTTGCAGAGTCAATGCATTCTATTATTGTTCTCCAGTTCGGCTTTTTATTGCTGAATTTTCTTACAGAATGACGATTTTGGATTGCCTTGTCTAATTCCATTTATAGAAGAGGAGAGAGATATTTATAAAATTAATTAAATCCCAAAGAATAACTTTAAATAGCAAAAAAATTTTTGGTTTATAAGTCCTGGTAGCTCAGTTGGTAGAGCGCGTGGCTGTTAAATCTGATATATCAGATTTGCTATAATCAGTGAACTGGTTACAGGAACCACGATGTCAGAGGTTCGAGTCCTCTCCAGGACGTTGAGAATAATTTATCTTTTGGAACTTTTTCTTTCTTTGAGTCCAAAATCAAGTATGGGCTGAACACGATGTTTTTCAAGAAAAGAATAAACATTTGTCTGCTTACTTCCCTGAATCAGGGAAATAATCGCATTCTGGGCATTTTTTATGCATTCGGGAGAGCCTATAATCCCTACACTGTTGTCTTTTAGCTCAAAACTGCATTCTGTTAAATTTGTCAGTGTTTTAAGAGTTTTTCCTGATTTTCCTATTATTCTCGCTCTTACTATGCTTAAATTTTTTCTGTGGGTATATTCTTTTATGTCTAATATTTCAAAAAGGAAATCTTCTTCTTTTATCAACAAGGCAGTTGAAACAGGAAATCCAAAATCAATTGCTTCAATAACTTTTTCTACAATGTATTCATTTTCAGGAGAACCTTCTATGGAGATTTCTTTTCCTTTAACCGATATTTTTATATTTAATAACTTTTCAAGTCGCTTTTTGTTTTTTATTATTTTTGAAATATCGTTAGAAATTATGTTCATGATTATATGAAAGAATAATAAGTTTTAAGTTTTTTGATTCAATAAATTTATAAAATTTGATTATTAATTTTATTAATGCTCATAGATAAGTTTGAGTATTTTATGGAAAATTGCAAAAATTACCATTCTCCAGAATATTTTACTGATGAAAGAACTCCTTGGATGCACAGATGTGCGAATTTTGAAATTAATAAAAATTCAGATTTTCCCAATTGTTTTTATTGTTCTAATAACACGACTAAAAAAAATTTATGTAAAATAATCAGTGAGAAGAAAAGGGCATGATTTAAAATTCAGATTTTTCTTTTTTTAGATAACCTTTTCTTTTCAGCCATTCAACTTGGTTTGGCTTATACTTGAGAATTATGTCTCCTTTTTCTTTATCCAGTTCCCAGGGCTGAACAATAACAACATCTCCGGGGCGCAACCATAATCTTCTTTTTAGCCTGCCAGGAACACGGCAGTTTCTTGTTTTTCCATCAACACAAGCAACGAACATTTTATTTCCTCCAAGTCTTTGTTCCACAACACCAATTACTTCTTCTCCTTTTGGCAATGGAGCTCTGCTTATTTTTTGTTCTTCACTATTATTTTCTTTCTGCATTTTAATAAAAAATAGAGTTTATTTATAAAAGTATATATTATCTAAAGCAAAACCAGTGCAAAAGGAATTCCCTGAATCTTTTTTATTCCATCTTTTTCTATTATTCCTGCCTTTAAGGCTGCGCTGACTGAGTTTTCTCCGACAATATTGAATGTTGCATCTTCATCAGACAGTTTTTTAATTGTTTCAAGAACTTCCTCTTCAGAAGCCTCTTTCCCTTTGTAGAAAGATTCCTTGGTATCTAACTGAAATTTTCCTTCCTCAAACCTCTTTCCGATTAATTCTGAATCACAAATAGTCACAACATCCCTATAGGAGTTTATAATATTGATAAAAAACATAAAAAAAGAAAAAGAAAGAAGTTAATAAATTTATTTCTTACCCATCATTCTGCAGACAGTAGTTCCGCATTTAGGGCATTTGCCTTTCATCATTTTAGTACCTCTTGCGGTTTTTGTTTCTTTTCCGTCCCTCATTTCCACACTATCTTTGCATTTCACGCAATAAGCCTTTACCATTTTTCCTCCTCGCAGGATTTAATTGACAAATTCTATGAATCTGTATAGTTTTTAGAAATTAATATTACTTTTAAATGTTTATATGCGAGGACACCAAGGTTTTCTTTAACTCCCGACTTCGCTGAATATGGATTACACGAGAAATCACTTGGCTTAATCTTTCTTTATTTCTAAATTTTGCTTCTTACAGAATGTTTTGCTCCGCAGGCAAGGCAATGAACAAATGTAAACCTGTCTTCTTTTATTAGTTCTGTGTCAGGTTTTCCACATTCCCTGCACAAAACAAATTCTTTTACATATTGTTCTATTTTTTGATTTATTTTTGCACTTGGAACTTTAATGTTAAGAACAAGTCTGTCTCCCTCTCTTTGTCCTGATGCAGCAAGTTCTCTTAGCATGAATTTTTGAAAATGACTCGGATTTCTTCTTAAATAAGAGGCAATCTGAAAGAAATTTGTGAGAATTGTCTTTTTACCTTCAAAATGTCCTTCTATTTTTGGAATTTCAAATCTTCCGCTAGAAGTTGCAAGAGGTTTTATCTTTTCATATGCTTTATTTAATAATTGTTCATAGGTTTGTTCTTTCATAATAAAAATCTGAAGTTTTAGTATATAAATGTTTATAAAATTGAACTTATGTAGATTATGGTTAGGGTTGACGGATTAAATGAGAAAGAAAATGATATATCCTGTATCTATTTATGAAAATTTAAGTGCAATTAAGTTATCAGAAGAAGATTTTGAAAAAGTTGTTCGTAAATTTTGGGATAAAGATAATCCACTATTTCAAATGCCAAGAAATCATATTGGTGAAAATACAATAATAATTCCTTCAGATACTTTACCTCTTTTTGTAGATTACAACTTTGAACATCAAAGGGTTAGAAGAGATGGATCATCCTAACCACCTTATCTTTCCTGGGCGGGGCTCAAAAATAATTCCTTCTTCGAGAAGTCTTTTGATTTCCTGATTTATTATTTCAGGAGATATTTCTCTAAGTTCCATGATTAGGGTATCCATTTCTATCCCGCCATCTTTTTCAGCATCCTTTATGGCTTCCAAAATTTTGTCTTTAACTGCAATTATCTGCTCTTTTTCCAATGGCTGAGAATTTTTGCTCTTATCTTTTTCAATTTCCAGTTTTCTTATAAGAAGATATTTGGTGTCTTGTTCTCTTATAATTTCAGGGGAAATATAAGTTTCATTATTAAAATTTCTTAAATTGCCTATTACTAAAACAGTTTGTCCTTGGGCAATATTCTTAAATTTATCTGCGTCCTCTCCGAAACATTTTAATCTTATCTGCCCTGAACCGTCATCCAATGTTAAAAAAATATATTTTCTTTCTCCTTCGCTTTCATATCTTTCTATTATGTTTCCTATTATGTTCACTCTGATTATTTTTTTTTCCCCAAGTTCTAAAAAAGAAAACCTTTCATTATCGAATATCGGCTTGCCCATAAGCAAATCTCCGATTCTGAATTTATATGCAACATTTCTTTTAAACTGCTCAGGCATCTTCTAAAAAATTAAAGAAGATTTTTAAAGATTTATGAGAAAGAAGAATAAAATCAACTCGTCCTGCTGATATATCCCTTTTTTGGAGAAAAAATATCTCCTGAGCTGCTTAATTTGTTAAGCGCTTCTTCAATTTCTTCTTTTTTCATTTTTCCTTCGAATTCTTTTTCAATTTCTTCTATTGGAATCATTTTTCCTATTCTATTCTCTAAATCAATTATTATATCTCTTACAGATAATATTTTCCCTCTTTGTGAAGTTGAAAATTTCCCCGAAATTCTATCAATATCAAATGTTTTTGATTCATAATCATAACCTACCTGCATAAGATAATATTTCATAATGTCTATTGCTTTTCTTGCATCTTCTCTTGTTACTATTTTGCTTAATCTTACTTTTGCAGAAGCCTCTGACATTCTTATAAGTGCCTGCAATTGTCTCGCAGAAATAGGAATTGGGCGCAATCCGGACTCTATTGCAACAGGCCTGTTTCTAAGTTCAATGTAGAATTTTTTTATCTCTTCTATTGCCTCATCTGTTAATTCTGGTTTTATTCTCTGTTTTGCGTATGCAACATACTTTCTGAATAATTCTCTTGGTATTAACATTCCTTCTCCTTCTTTTTTGTGTTCGTGCAGAACATGTTCTGCAATTCTTTCATCTTTTTGCCTGTCTGGTATGTCTCTTAGAGTGAAAATAATATCAAATCTGTTGATTAATGTTGGGGGAAGGTCAATTTGCTGGGCAATTGGCTGGTTTGGATCAAATCTCCCAAATTTTGGATTTGCCGCTGCAAGAACAGAAGTTTCTGCACGGAGCGTATTTCCCTGAATAGCGATTTTGCCATCTCTTCTTGTTACAAAAAAACCAGTTTGAGTTGAAAAACAAAATATCTTCCCCTTATAATCTATCTTTCTGATTGATTTTTTTCTTATGGAAGGTTCTATCCTGTCGGATATAGAGACTCTATACATAGTTTTTCTTTTTCCTCTTGTTCCTTCTAAGTAATGTATATGCTGAGATGCAGATTTTCCGATTAGATGAACAATCGCCTGAATCTCATCAGTTAATTCTTTTGAAGTGCAACTAAAATATTTTCCATCTGATGAGCCGTCTCCCAGCATCATTGCTTCATAAAGTGTATTCAATTGTTTCTTTGAAAATTTAGATAAATCCAAATCCAATTTTTTTTCATAACAATTTTTTCCCAATTTTTTTAAATATTCATATAACTGAGTTTGAGTTATTTTAAATCTTACATATTTTTGACAATCAATTTCTGACAATGAACACCCCAAGATTCCTGTTAATCTTTTAAGGCATCTTTTGATCTTGTCTGCTTTTTTTCCTTTTCTTTGAACAATTCCTATTGTGGGGGGCGTTTCAATTCCTCCTTCTGTTATATAATAACCTAAAAATTCTAACCACAGATTTATTGGTATTCTTTTTTCTAAATGTTGATGAGAATATTTTGGATGGATTCTATTTTGTTTATGCTTTATTGCAGGAAGTACAAAAAAAACTGCCTCTTTCCCGAAAAAATTTCCTGAATTAACAACTTTTATATAATTATATTTTAAATCTTCAGCCAGAATTTTTTGATATTTCTTCTGGCTAAATTCCCTTGCCAGCATTTTATGATTGGGAGTTACAAGAATATCATTTCTTTTATTTTTAAAGTGATACATTTTTCCATTATAATCATAAACATAAAGGCCTTTATGGGGGAGAAATTCTATTGTATTATTTTTTGGACTAAATTGTGCTATTTTCAAATTTCCAACTTCATTATACTTTTTCCATCCCTTATTTGTCAAAACTTCTGTGTCATCAGAATAACAAGCCTGTACATTTGCCTTGCTTACAGTTATTGTCTGCTGTTCCATTGCTTCATGCATTGCACTTCTGTCATTTGGATCCATTTTTTCTAATTCATCTATGCATACAAGTCCTTTATTTGACAGAACCATTGCTCCTGCTTCTAAACTCCATCCTCTTAAATATTCATCTCTGACAACAGTGGCTGTCAATCCTGCTCCACTTGCGGATTTTCCTACGACATATCTTCCCTTTGGAGATATATTTGCCATGAACCCCAATGTAACAGATTTAGCAACTCCGGGATCTCCAATAAGCAAAATATGGATATCTCCTCTGCTTTTTTGCCCATCAGCAAGAACTTTTTGAACTCCACTAAATAACTGTAATACAAGAGATTTTTTAATTTCTTCATAACCCCATATGCTTGGTGTTATGCTTCTTGCAAGATTTTCAAAAACTAGAGGATCTTCTGAAAGTTCCAAAATTTGCCTTTCATCTTCTTCTCCTATATCTAATTCTTCAAAAGTTTCTTCAAGAGGAATTATATTATTTGCCTCAATTGCCAATTCAAATCGCGTTGAAAGACCTCCAGAGTGCAGGGGAATCGGAACTTCTTTTAAGACTCCAATAGCTTTTATCCTGCTTCCAGGAGTTGTTTTTTCTTCCATTCTCGGCTCTACGAGGTCTTCTTTTACAAAAATATTTATTCTTTTAGGCTGTTCTCCTCCAGAAAGAGATTCAGGAGCCTCTTCAACTACCAGTCTTTGGGTGTCAACCATTTCTTTGCTTACTAATTTAAATCCTCCTCTTCTTCCACATGAGCATCTGGGCGGCTCTCTGAACTTTTTTTCTATCTGCAGTACAGACATGACTGTTCCGCAACTTGGACATTCAAATTTCGCGTTAACAACCTGCGGGCGAACATCACTCGCCTGCCTTATTATCCCTTCAATGACTATCATTTCATTCAAATGCTTAGAACGTATATTTCTAACTTTTATTTCCTGAGCCTTTGGAATGTTCACAAGTCGAACTCTGACATTTTTTATCAAACCAGACTCTTCTATTCCCATTTCTATAAGTCTTAGAGTTTCTTCTGGATTTGAAAGGATTTCATCAGAGAGTTTGTTGGAGAATTCTATAAGTTTCATAAAATCCAAATTTACTACATTACTTCCTCCTCTTGCAGATTTTCCCAAGTCTTTTTTATAAAAATCAAAGAATTTCTTGGCTTCTATTATCAAATCCTCTGTCTTGGGTTTTTGTTCTTCTGCCATATTAAAAAAAGATGAATTTTCTTTATATTAATTTCTATGATAAGAATTAGTTATTGTAATTTAATGTTTTCAGATATCTACAAGTATAAAATTCAGTATAATAATCTTTATATACTTGTTTTTTCGGATTTAAATATGAAGGGATTGATAAAAAAATTTTTGACTCCTTTGATTATTACTGGAACTCTGTTTACTGCAAATCCTGCTTCTGCTCAAGAAAAAATTAATCCATTTATTTCTGCTAGTGTTGGTATATATGATGAAACTTCTGAACCTATGCAAGACTTTTCAAGACTTCCTTTTCTGAATAATTTTATGCTTAGAATAAGGGGAGGGGTAGGTTTGGATTTTTTTAAAAATTTTAGATTGGAACAGGCTATTGCGTATATGAATAAAAAAGGACAGCCTTATGGGGGGGCTAAAAGAAATATTGATTTGAGTATTTTGCAAGCAGAAACCATTGCTTATAGTGTACTTCCGACAGTATTTGGCAATCTTAGAGCAGGATTTGGTTTAACTATCATGGATTTGAAAGAAAAATCTTTCTTAGGAGATAATGAATTTGAAACTGAAAAAAAAGGGATGGGAATTGTCGCAGTACTCGGAGGAGATATGCTTATTAGCAAAAAGATAAATTTATATGGAGATTTTTCTTGGCGTTTTATTTCTAGTTCAGGGGTTTTTGGAGATATTGGTGGTCCTTGTTTTGATGTTGGGTTACGATATAATTTTTAAAAAAATTTTAAAGAATTAATAAATTAACTGATTACATCGCACATTATATTTTTTGGTTTGAAAAAGATGAAAGATTCCACAACTCTGATATATGCAAAGAGTGGTTTGTCCTGGACTTGAGCAAGCTGTATTTTGATAACGGTCACACCAAGAATAACTACCCCAAGAACATTCAGGAACATATGGGGAACCAATATACCATTTACATATCCGGTATTGAGTGGTTTTAGGCATGTTAGAACATTCACATCCTGCGTAAACTCCACATTTTGTACCCATGTTTGCCCCGTCAACACTTCTTTTACAATAAACTGTTCTTGTTTGATATCCACTACATTGATTTGTAGTGCTCCAGCTTCCCCAATCATTAGCGAACCAATAATAAGAAGCACAAAAAACTCCATCATTTATTGCCTGTTGCAAGCTTTTCCCAGAAACGAGTTGTATTTCTGTTGCTAAATGACTTGGATTGGGTATATTTAGACTTGAATATGTCAATGGCTTTGTGCTTTTGGGGCAGAGTTTGTTTGTTGATTTTAGAGCATTGAGAAGAGTCATTTCTCCATCTTTTACAGAAACCCAAATTTGACTTACATCATGTTGCTCTGTTATTAAAGACGAAACAGAGGTATAAGTGTGGGTGCCGATAAAATAACCTCCTCCTGATTCTAAATTTCTATTGGTTCCGTCAATATTAACTACAACACTGCTTGCAGGATGCATAGTCATGGCACTAATTAAAGAAATTATAAATGAAAATAAGATTGATAATCCTACAAATAATAGAATTCCTCTCTTTATCATATCTATAACTAATAAACAGAATTTTTAAAACTTTTTATTTGTAATTTTTCAGAGCTTCTTTTACATTTCTAAGAAGTTGTGTCATGCTGTTTTCTAATTGTTCTTTATTTTTTGTTCCTGTGCAAACTAGTTTTCCGTTGCTGAACAATAAGAAGGTGGCATTTGGTTCTATTAACTTGTAGACAAGTCCTGGAAACTGTTCTGGTTCATATTCTGTATTCTCCATCTCTAAAGCAAGAAAATTCAAATTCAACTTCAAATTAATTGTTCCTGAGGCGACAATATTTTGAACTGTTATTTTTGGCTTTGTTGTGATTTTTACGTTTATTTTCCTTAACTGTTTTATGACAGCATCAATTACCTGCCTTACTTGGACTATTGATTTTGTTCCGGTGCATACAAGATTTCCAGAAGAGAAAACTAAGACAGCTGATTTTGGCTCCTTGACTCTAAGAACCAAGCCAGGAAAGGTTTCTGGATTATATTCTGTATTTGGCTGTGTTCTTGCCAATTTTGTCAAAGGAACAGGTTTTCCTAGAGAAGCAGTAGCAACTATATTTTGTATTTTGTAATTGCTTTCTGAACTCATCAATATATTTAGAAAAAATGCTTTATAAAGGTTTTTTACCCATATCTCCAGTTTCTTTTCTGTTTTTCAAAATCTGTTTTTACTTCTTTAAGAGTTGTAGCATCTGAAGGACCTTTATCCGGACGCAGAGCAGTGAAACGCGGGAACCTCAATGCAAAACCAGAAGAATATGTCGGAGATTTTTGTATTTCTTGATAAGTAACAGAAACAACAATTTTGGGTTTTATTTTTACAGTTTTTCCTTTTTCTTCTGTTATTAATGGATTAATTTTTTCTGTAAGTTCTTCAAATGACGTGCCGCCGGCGTTCGAGACATTCTTTTCCTTGAAACCAGTTCCAACCTTACCTATCTCTAAAAAGCTGCCCGGTTTATCGCCTTTGCATGAGAGTATAAAACTTGAGAGCCAACCAGAACGTTTTCCTGTTCCGTATTCTGCTCCTGTAATAACCAAATCCAAATCTCTCTCTTCTGGTTTTATCTTTAACATATGTCCTACTCTGCTTCCGGGATTATAAAAAGCATCGAGATTTTTCATCATTACTCCTTCCTGATTATCTTTCAATGCACGTTTATAGAATTTTTCCGCTTTTTTTTCATCTCCTGTTATTATCTGCCTTGCATGGATTATTTTTAACGGGTGGTTTACAATTATTTTTTTAATTATTTCTGTCCTTTTTCTGAATGGCGTATTGAGAAGAGATTTCCCATTATAATATAAGATATCAAAAACATTTATTTCTACAGGCAATTCTTCCTGTATTTTTTCAATGTCATATTTTCTTTTTATTCTTTGGCTTATGCTTTGAAAGGGTTTATACTCTTTTGTTTTTTTATCGTAACCTACTGCTTCTGAATCAAGAATAACTGAATTTGCCTTTACATAATTTTTGATATAATCAACCACTTCTGGAAATTGTTTTGTAACATTTTCTAATCTTCTTGTGAATAGTTTTATTTCATTTCCTTTTTTATGAATTACAAGCCTGAAACCATCATATTTATATTCTATTGCTGCTGGTTTTCCGACTGCTTTAAAGCCCTCTTTTATTGTCTTGGCTTTTTGTGCCAACATTACTTTTATCGGCTTTCCTATTTCAAGTTTTACTTTTCCCAATTCACTTTTTTTTCCACTTTTTACAATATCAAAAACAGCGGCCAGGTCGTTTGATTTATCAATTGCTTCCTGGATTTTTTTAGCCTGTTCTTTTTCGTCTTTAAAAAAAGCATGGGCCATTGCTTCTCTGACCGTGCTTTCTTTTATCCCTATTCTCAAATCTCCTATAAGAGTTCTTACAAGATAAAGAGCTTCTATTGGCATTGCTGATGTTAGAAGTTCTGTTATTAATGCTATTTTCCTGTCTATTGTCCCCTTTCCTTCTAATTCCGGAAGTTTTCTTAAATTTTCCAAGACCTTTTCTGTTGTAAGAATGTGACTATGTAACGTTCTTTGTCTTTTTTCTTTGGTTAGTTTTTCTGCTACCTTCCCCAAATCTCCTATAGATTTCCACTCTTTGATGACTTTATCTTTTTCTGTCCCTGTTGATTTTGAAATTGCTTTTATAGCAAGCTGATTGCTTATTCCTATCTTTTTTTGTTCATATTCAGGGTAAATATCCCCCAGTAGCAAATAAATGACCTCCCTGTCAGTTTTTTCCAATTCTTTTAAAAATTCTGAAAGAATTCTTATTTTTTCTAATCTCTTTGTTGTTCCAGAAAGAGCTTCATATAATTCTGCAAGTTTTTTATATCTCATTTTACTAAAAAGAAATAGAAGTTTTTAATATTTATCTTGTTAACTTTTGAACTTCTTCTTTTGCTTTTTCATTTTCCATGGCTTGTTCTTTATCTAATTGAAAGAGCAATGTTTCAAATTCTCCAATATGTGTTTTTTCTTCTTTAGCTATGTCTAAAAGAACTTTTTTAATATTGTTGTTTTTTGTTTTTGCCGCCAATTGTTCATAGAGGCTAACTGCATCAAGTTCTGCAATCATTCCTAATCTGAGAATTTCTTTATCTATATTTTCTTTTTGGACTTTGTTTAAATCTATCGGTGATTGAGATAACATATAGTATAGAATTTAAAATACTTTAATAATTTTTCGTTTTGTTTTTTAAGAATGTTTAAGTCCTCTTGATTTTTTGCCTGCACTTGTTAAACCCCGTAGTGCTCTTTTTTTATTTGCCTTTTTAATTATCCAATTTAAATTTTTATCATTTCTTATTTCTGGCTTATCTGGATCAATTAGAATAACTTCATAAAAATAATTTATTCCGTCTTTTCCTATTAAATAAGAATTTAACACTTCGAGATTTCTGTATTTTCGCTGTACTCTTGTTTCTGCTATTCCCTTATAATTCATTCTGAGATTTTTTCTGGTGTGCATTCTTTTGCTTCTTCTTCCTTTATTAGGGCGTGTTCTCTTGTGCCCTCCGCGTTTTATTCTGACCCTGACCATTACAAATCCTTTCTTGTCTTTATAACCTAATGCTCTTGCTCTGTCTAGCCTTAATGGTTTTTCAATTTTTGTGAAAACCCCTTCTTTTCTCCATTCGGTCATTCTTTTTCTTAATATTTCTTTATCTGGTTTTTTCCAGGCTTTTTTCATATAATGATAAAATCCATGTGCCATGTTAATTTTAAATAAAATTGGTTTAAAAGCCTTTGGTATCTTTTACGTGCAAAAACTTTTAAATAACTCTTCAACTCTTTAATGATAGGAAAGTTATGAGCCTGTAGCTCAGCGAGGACACGAAGTTTCCTTCGCTTAACCTTCCTATCTGAGGATGTTTAAACTGATTTATTCGCTACAAACGAATAATTTATAATTTCATATTATTCAATTATAATATGAGCCTGTAGCTCAGCGAGGACACGAAGTTTCCTTCGCTTAACCTTCCTATC
>CAZDXC010000003.1:24160-88383 GCA_964509675.1 Candidatus Woesearchaeota archaeon | reverse complement strand
AACGAATAATTTATAATTTCATATTATTCAATTATAATATGAGCCTGTAGCTCAGTCTGGTTAGAGCACTACTCTGATACATGAGAGGATTTCACGTGCTAAATCCTAAAGATTCAGGAAGGTAGGGGTCCACGGTTCAAATCCGTGCAGGCTCATAAAGATTTGAACATTCAAATCCCGAGAGTTTACACGAGTTTAATCCATAAACACGAGTGTGGGCCCGAGTTCTGCAGGCTCATAAAGATTTGAACTTCTTTTAGTTTTTTATTCCCAACTCAAGAATTAGTTTTCCTTCTAAAAGTTCATAATTCATTATTGGAAGATTTATCGGGATAATTTTTACATATGCCTTATTTTTTGCAAGGGCTCTTATTTCTATGCTGCTTTCTAATTTTGTAATTGAAATATCCTCTGTTGATTTAACTCCCGGCATTTCAAGTTCATATACTACTATGTTAGATAACCTTCTTATTGTTGTTTTGGGTTCTTTTCTTTCCAAACTTACAAACTTTTTTATTTTTTCTTTTGTAAAAGTATTTAATTTTATTTTCTCTTTTTTTTCTTTGATATCTGGCTTTGGCTTCCCAAGATCTGTAACCTTTATCCTTGGGGGGCCATTTCCAAAGGTAGAAATACTTATGCTTATTCCTTCTTTCTTAATATTTTTGGGTTGTTTTTCTTGGGAATAATTTCTTTTTAGTTGTTCTTTAAATTCTTTATTTAGGCTTTTCATAAGGGAATTGAATATTGCATTAAAACCAAGGGGCAGTTTAATTTCATTCGGGTTTATAAGATCATTTCTTCCTAGCATTCCGAATTCATCATCTTCATTAGAATATATGCTGTTGCCACAATAGGGGCAAAAGCTATATCTGTCATCTATTTTCTTTCCGCATTTTGTGCATTTTCTCTTTTTAAACATTTTAACAATTAGTATAATTGCATATAAATTCCCATTTAAATAATTTTGGTAGCAAAAATATAAAAATGCGCCTTGCGGGAATCGGACCCGCGTCACAAGCTTTTTCCACAGTTGCTGGATTTGTAAAACCGCCAAAAGTTTTTACTTGGGAAGCTCGTATTCTGCCACTAAACTAAAGACGCTTGTTTTTAGTTAGCTTTTTATATTATTTATCTTTTATGCTGTTATGACAAAAAAGTTTTACATTACAACGGCAATTGATTATGTCAATGCAAAACCCCACATAGGACACGCATTTGAGAAAGTCTTAGCTGATACTATAGCAAGATATCATAGGCAAAAAGGAGGGAAAGTTTGGTTTCTTACAGGAACTGATGAAAATGCGCAAAAAAATGTTCTCGCTGCCAGAGAAAAAGGGATTTCCACGAAAAAATTTGTCGATGAGAATTCAAGAGTTTTTGTTGAATTATGCAAAAAACTGAACATAAGTAATGATGATTTTATAAAAACAACAGAAGAAAGGCATAGAAAAGTTGTTCAGCAAATTTTTAAAAAAGTATATGAAAAGGGAGAGATTTACAAAGGAAATTATGAGGGACTTTATTGCGAAGGTTGTGAATGTTTTGTAACTGAAAAAGATTTGGTTAATGGAAAGTGTCCTGAACATAACAAAAAACCGATTTTGCTTTCAGAAAAAGCCTATTTTTTCAAGCTTTCAAAATACAAACATCAAATTGAAAAATTTGTTAAAAATTATATTATTCCTGAAGCAAGAAAAAAGGAAATTCTGGCAAGGCTTAAAGAAGAAGGATTGAAAGACTTGTGTGTCTCAAGAACAAATTTGAATTGGGGAATTGATTCTCCTATTGATAAAAATTTTAAGATTTATGTTTGGTTTGATGCCCTTATAAATTATATCTCAGGAGCAAATGGAAACTGGCCTGCTGATTTGCATGTTGTTGGGAAAGGAATTAATTGGTTCCATTCTGTCATTTGGCCAGCAATTTTGTTTTCTGCGGGTTATGAACTTCCTAAAAAGCTTCTTGTTCATAGTTATTTGAATATTCAAGGAAAGAAAGTAAGCAAGAGCCTTGGAAATGTGATAAATCCCTTAGAACTAATTAAAAAATATGGAACCGACTCTGTGAGATATTCTCTTTTGAGATGTTCTGTATTTGAAGATTCTGATTATTCAGAAGAAATATTGGTAGAGAGACATAACAATGAACTTGCAAATAAATTAGGGAACCTTGTAAGTAGGGTCTCTGCATTAGCAGAAAAATATGGTTTGGAAAAATGTGAAAATAAATTATTAAAAAAATTAAAATTAAAAAAAATAGAGAAGCATTTTGAAGAATACAAGCTTGACAGAGCATTGAATGAAATTTTTGCATTTATTGATATTTGCAACCAGTATATCCAGGAAAAGAAGCCTTGGAAAACTCATGATAAGAAAGTTCTTTATGAATTAGTTGAAGGCATAAAGGAAATTGCAAAGTTGTTATTCCCATTTGTTCCAGAAACAAGCGAGAAAATTGCAAAGCAATTTTCAGGCAGTAAGATTAAAAAGGGGGAAATTTTATTTAAGAAGGTATGAAAGAAAAAATAAATTTTTCAGACTGGGAAAAGCTTGATTTGAGAGTTGGAGAAATTATTGAAGTTGAAGAAATTGAAAATGCCGATAAGCTTTACAAACTAACAATTGATATTGGGGAAGAAGTAAGGACCGTCTGTGCAGGAATAAAACAATATTATTCAAGAGATGAATTAAAGGGAAAGAAAATTGTTCTGCTTGCAAATCTTGCCCTGAGAAAACTGAAAGGAATTGAAAGTAAGGGAATGATTCTAGCAGCAGTTACAGATGATGAGAAAGAAGTCGTGCTTCTCAGTCCTGAAAGCGATGTTGAAGTTGGTAGTAAGGTGAGATGAATTTTAGCTTTTGTCTCTTTCTTCAGAATCTTTAAAGGAATAAAATGAGATAATATATGTATTTGAGAATATAAATTTTTATAAATTATATAAAGAAAAATCATTTATGCCAATGATAAGATTATATAAGGGACACGATTCTGGAAATTTTATTTCTGGATGTTTTGAAAGATTAATGAAAAAAGTAGAAGGTTCTTGGTTGTATAAGAGTTCAAGCTCTATTGATCGCACATCTTTAACTTATATTATTGAGCCTGAAGCTGTTGTAGTGGATTATTATTCAAGGGAACATGGGATGGACCCTGTTTGCGATGTTTCTGTAAACGCAGTAGGTACTAAGGAAGGACTAAAAAGTACAATTGAAAAAATGAGAAATGTTGGATTTGGTCTTAAGAATATAACCCAAACAGTTAGTTTTCCATAATCTTTATCTATTCCCTTCTGAATCTCCTGAAAAGTCGTTCAAAGAATCTTTCCCTGTCCTTATCTGAATCATATTCAACGTCAAGAAGCCGTGCAGCTATTTCTTTGTAAGCACGGGCTGCCCTGCTTTTCGGGCTTGTGTGAACAACTGCATCTTTTAAGCTTAGAGATTTCTGAACAGCAATATCCTCTGGAACCATTCCTAATATGGGAACTTCAAGCATTTCTTTTACTGTTTCAGGCTGCATTTCAATATCATTCTTTTTTACTCTTGTAACTATCGCCCCCAAAATCGGTTTTTTCATTTGCTCTGCCATTTTAATTGCTTTCAATGCATCTGTTAGTGCAGGCATCTCTGGATTTGTTACTATGATCAGTTCATCAGCTATCTGAATTAAAGAAAGAGCCTCATTTCCCAGCCCTGCAGCACTGTCTACAATGACATATTCAGAGACTTTCTTGAAATCTTCCTTAAAATCTTTTATTTTTTCTGGTTTTATCTTGTTTAGTTCTTTTATTGACAATGAAGAAGGCATGATTTTTATCCCCGATTCATGTTCGTAGACTGCTTCAAAGGCATCTGCTTTTCCTGAAAGCACATGATTGAGATTTATAGGAACCTCTGGAGAATTTAAGTGAATTCCTATGTTTGGTGTCGTCAGATTGCCATCAATTATTAGGACATCTTTACCAAAATAATTCATAGCTGCACCTAGGTTTATTGCAGTTGTAGTTTTTCCGACTCCCCCTTTTCCGGAGGTTATAATAATCATTTTTTTCATTTTATAGTGCAGAAATTAATCTACGATAGAAGAAATTGCTTTACTTTGCTTATAAATTTTTCTAATAATTCAGCATATTCCTTAAGTTTTTCCAAGTTTATATCTATTTCTTTTCCCTGATAAAAAACCCTTAATGTAACATTCTTTCTGAATTCGCCTATTCTTTCGGTTCTCAATTCACGGATTTTCCTGAACATCTCATACAGTTCAATTACCTCTAAAAATTCTTTGTCTTTTTTGAACAATGTCTTTACTTGTTCTATCATGCCTATTGGATTGGAAGATACAGAAGAAATTTTTTTTCTTTTTTTTGCATGTTCCAATATTTTTTCTATACTTGTTTCAATCATTCTTTTCCATCTTAGAATAAGATTCATAATTACATCACAGGTTTTTGTATATTTCAGACTAACATAAAGAAGGTGGTCTGCGCTGATTTTTTCCTGAATTATATCTTCCATAAATTTTCACCCCCTTAGAATTATAAATTCCTAAGCATTAAGTCTTTTTATATTTATCTGCAATTAATTGTTATTTAGAATTTTGAAATTAAGATAATTTAAGAATTGCTTCTGCCAAATCCTGTGTTTCTTTCAGTGTTTCTTCAGCTTTTTCTCTGCTACAGTTTGTTTTTTGCATTACAACTTCTATATCATTTTCAGAGAAATTTTCTTTTTCTTCTTCAATCTCTCCTGTTATTTGAAAAGATTCCTGATTTTGCATTTTTATTTTTGTAACAGAAGGATCATTTATTATTATTTTGCTGTTATCAGGTTTTTCTATTATTACCCGAGAAGCATCAATCTCATTCTGACTCATGCCAAGCTGTTTCATAACAGCCTGCATTCTTTTTGGATTTAAGTTTGGAAACATTTTACTTTATAAAAAGAGGGACCGCAATTCTAAAAGCGATTATCAGAATTATGAATATAACCACATGCATTGGTTTTAAATTGAATTTACTTTCATATTCTTCTTTGAATTTTACAAGTCCCCCAAATCCAGAGGGCACATTTATTCCGCTGTCTGCCATGCTTTTCTAATGAGAAAAGGGTATAAAAATTTTGCTGATAAGAAGTTTTAAAAGTTTCTTTGCTATTATTAGTTGATGGCTGAAATTTTTGATATAAAATCTGTTGAAGAGGGGTGCAAAAGAATGTGGGAAAAAGAAAAAATTTATGATTTTAATGTTAAGAGTCAAAAAAAACCTTTTTCTATTGATACTCCTCCTCCGACAGTTTCAGGAAGAATGCATATAGGGCATGCTTTTTCATATTCCCAACAGGATTTTATTGCAAGATTTATGAGAATGAATAATTTCAATGTTTTTTATCCTTTTGGAACAGACGATAATGGATTACCTACAGAGAGACTTGTGGAAAAAAACAAGAATGTTAAGGCAAAAAATATGCCCAGACAAGAGTTCATTGAATTATGCATGGAATTTTTGAAAAAAGAATTGCCTGAATTTGTGCAGGATTGGAAAAATATTGGAATAAGCTGTGATTGGGATTTGAAATATTCAACTATAGATGCACATTCAAGAAAAATAAGCCAGTGGAGTTTTTTAGATTTGTATAAAAAGAAAAGAATGTATAGGAAAGATGCCCCTGCTATGTGGTGTCCGGAATGCAAGACAGGAGTTGCACAAGTTGAGGTTCAGGACAAAGAAATTGCTTCTATATTCAATGAATTGATTTTTAAGATAGGAAATGAAAATGTAAAAATTGCTACTACAAGACCAGAGCTTCTTCCGGCATGTGTTGCAGTTTTCTATCATCCTGAGGATAAGAGATATGAAAAATATAATAAAAAAATGGCAAAAATTCCTTTATTTGAATTTGAAGTTCCTGTTCTTGAGGATAAAAGAGTTGATATGAAAAAAGGAACTGGAATTGTAATGTGTTGCACTTTCGGAGATCAGACAGATATGGAATGGCAGAAGGCACATAACCTTCCCATAAAGATTGCAATAACAGGAGAAGGAAAAATGACTAGACTTGCAGGCAAATATGAAGGCATGATGATAAAAGATGCGAGAAAAAAAATTATAGAGGATCTGAAAAAATCAGGAATTTTAGTTAAACAGACTCCGATAAAACATTTCGTGAATGTCCATGAAAGATGCGGGACAGAAATAGAATTTGTTAAAAGCAAACAATGGTTTGTTAAATATTTGGATTTAAAGCAGGAGTTGTTAAGATGGGGGAAAGAACTTAATTGGTACCCGAAATATATGAAACATAGATATGACAACTGGGTTAGGGGATTACAGTGGGATTGGCTTGTTTCAAATCAAAGATATTTCGGAGTTTCTTTTCCTGTATGGTATTGTGGAGATTGTGAAGAAGTTATTTTAGCTAAAGAAAGCCAGCTCCCTGTTGACCCAATGAAAGACAAACCTCCTGTAAGCAAATGCCCTAAATGCAATTCAAATAAAATAGTTCCTGAAACAGATGTTTTGAATACATGGTTTACTTCATCTATGTCTCCTCAGATTGCAATTAACTTAATAAAAAGTGAAAAGATAAGAAAGAAATTGTTTCCGATGAATTTAAGGCCACAGGCTCATGAAATAATTTCTTTTTGGTTATTTAATACTCTGCTGAAATCCAGATTGCACTTTGGAAAAAATCCATGGAAGGATGTTGTTATTTCTGGTTTTGTTACACTGAAGGGAGAGAAGATGTCTAAGAGCAAGGGAAATGTTGTCACACCACAAGAAGTTATTAAAAAATATGGTGCTGATTCACTGAGATATTGGGCAGCTTCTTCAAAGTTAGGAGAAGACTTTGACTATCAGGAAAAAGATTTGGTTACAGGGAAGAAACTGATTACCAAACTGCTGAATGCTTCCAGGTTTGTTTTTATGCATATAAAATCTCCTGTAAAAAAACCAAGAAACTTATATGAAATGGACAGAATATTTTTGGTTGAACTGAATAAATTAATAAAAGAAGTAACTCAAAATTTTAGGAAATATGAATATTCAAAAGCAAAATCTGACATTGAAAATTTCTTTTGGAAAGGCTTTACAGACAATTACCTGGAAATTGTGAAGAAGAGAGTATATGAAAAAGGGGGGGAAGAGAAAGATTCTGCCTTGTATACTCTGTATTATATGTTTTTGGCAATTCTTAAAATGTTTGCGCCCATAATTCCCTTTATTACAGAAGAAATATACCAAAAAAACTATAAAAAATATGAGAAAATCAGCAGCATGCATATATCTGACTGGCCTGAAGAAATGAAAATAGTAATTAAGAGAAATGACAATAAGGTATATTCTTTGTTATTGGATATAATAAGCAGAGTAAGACAGGAAAAAACCTTTGCTAAAAAATCCATGAATTCTTCCATTAGGCTTACAATTGACAAAGGAGAAAAAGAAATATTAAAAGAAATATTAGAAGATTTAAGGGCAGTTACAAATGCTATGGAAATAAAAGAAGGAAAATTCAAGGTGGAATTTCTATAATGGATTACCTAAATACTTTTAAATTCATATTTTATATTTTTGAAAATGGTTACTATTAATTGTAATAATTTCATGAAATTTATGAAAAGTTCAGAACCAATTTCCTTGCCGGCAGATATAGAGGGAGTGAGAAGAATAATGAGAAAATTTGATAAATCCTGTATTGTGATAAGAAATCTAAACAATTATTTTATCGGAAGTCCTGTTATGTCAAAATCTAATGCTGTTTCTTATGTATTTGAAACTGAGGAAGGAGAGAAATCATTTTTATATTCTAATCTAAAGGAAATTTGCATTCCAAGAAATCTGTGCGATTTTGAACAACCTGCAAGATAAGTAATTTTATAAATTAGATTTATCTTTTTTCTGTATGGCTAAATTAACTAAGGATGAACTTGAAGAAAAACTAAAAGAACTTGAAAGTCATAAAGGAAGACATACAGAATTTATAACTGTCTATATTCCTGCAGATTATGACGTTAATTCTGTTCAAAGACAGCTGGAGGCAGAAAAATCTACTGCAAAAAATATTAAATCAACTACAACAAGAAACAATGTAATTGATGCATTGGAGAAAATTGTCCGGTTTCTGAAAGGTCTTAAGAAAACTCCTGAAAACGGACTTGCTGTGTTTTGCGGCAATGTTTCAAAAGTTGAAGGGCAGAGTGATTTGAAGCTTTGGGAAATTGAACCCCCACAGCCCTTAAAAACCAGGCTTTACAGATGTGACAAGGATTTTGTTTTGGAACCCCTGAGAATAATGCTGGAAGTTTCTGAGGTTTTTGGATTATTAGTTATGGACAGGAAAGAAGCAACAATAGGGATGTTGGAGGGAAAAAGAATAGAGGTTTTCCAAAAAATGACTTCTGGAATTCCAAGCAAAGTCAGGGCAGGAGGGCAAAGCTCACAAAGATTTCACAGGATAACAGAAGGACTTACAAAAGATTTTTACAAGAGAATTGCAGAGGAAATGAAAAAGATTTTTTTTGATATGCCTAAACTTAAGGGAATCTTAGTTGGGGGCCCCATTCCTACAAAAGATGAATTTCTTGACGGAGAATATATGGAAACTAAACTAAGGGAAAAAGTTATCGGAAGAATTGATGTCGGGGATAGTGATGAATCTGGCCTAAAAGAGTTGGTAGAAAAATCAAGAGATATCTTGGCAGACCAAGAAATTGTTTATGAGAAAAAAATTTTGGAGAAATTTTTTGAAACTCTTGGAGAAAAATCAGATTTAGCTTATTATAATGAGAAAGACATAAGAAAGGCTTTGGAATACGGGGCTGTTGAAACTTTGATTATCTCCAAAAAATTTGATAAAAAAATTGCCAAGGAATTTTCAGAGATGGCAGAAAATACAGGAGCAAAAGTAGAATTCGTTTCTACTGATACTACAGAAGGAGAGCAATTCAACAATCTTTCTGGAATTGGAGCAATTTTGAGGTATAGAATTTAATAATACTTTTAAATGTTATTTCTTTTAATCTTTCTATGAATACGAGCAAGACAATTGAAGAAATTGATGAAGCCCGCGAAAAAGAAGATTTGAAAAAATTAGAGGCAGTTTTTTTTGTATGCGGAAGATTTCTTAACATGCAGGAACTGATTTCTCTTACTGATTTAAATCCGATAATACTCCATGAATTAATTAAAAAATTACAGGAAAAATATGATAACGGAGATTCTGCAATTGAAATTATTGAAAAAAATGAAATGTGGAAAATGGATGTGCGTCCTGAATTTTATGGTATTATAAACAAGGTGGCAGGAGGAAGATCGGAATTTTCGAAGGCAGAGCAGGAAACTCTCGGGATAATTGCTTTCAAGCAGCCCATTAAACAATCTGTTATTATAAAGATAAGGGGAAATAAAGCTTATGAGCACATTAAAAAATTTCTTGATTTAGGATTATTAAAACAGAAAAAAGCTGGACATACACAGGAGCTTTCTCTTAGTGATGATTTTTATGACTATTTTACTTTTCAAGAGGCAGACAGGAAGTCAGCCATTCATTCGACAGAGTCAAATGAGGGAGAGGAATTCAACACAAAAATCTTTAAAAGTAAATAATTCTGAAGAGTAAAATGCAAATCCTTCCGATAATTTATCTCGTGTACATGTTTATATCAATTTATTTTCTTTCTCTTTTTTTATTTTTGTATATTAATAACAGAAAGCACTTATTTGAGTATCCCATAACAAAAAGAAAATATGATATTTCTGTTTTGGTTCCTGCTTATAATGAAGAAAAAACAATCAAGGAAACAATAGGATCTATTTTTGAGATAGACTATCCAATTAGAGAACTTGTTATTATAAATGATGGTTCTGCTGACAGAACAAAAAAAATTGTGAAAGAACTGCAGAAGAAATATAAAAAACTGAAGTTAATTGACAAGAAAAATACTGGAAAGGGAGATTCTTTGAATAAGGGGCTTGAAATTGCTAAAGGAGAATTAATAGTTGTGGTAGATGCAGACAGTTATCCTGCAAAAGATTCATTCAAGAAATTGGTAGGTTTTTTTGATGATGGGGACGTTGGAGCAGCAACGTGTATTTTTGTTCCAAGGCATGCAAATAAATTCATAGAAAAATTACAGATAGTTGAGTATAATGTAATCGCTTTTACAAGAAAGCTTTTAGGGTATGTTGATGCTATTTATGTTACTCCTGGGCCCTTGGCTATGTATAGAAAATCTGCATTGGATGAAGTTGGGGGATTTGATTCAAAAAACCTTACGGAGGATATAGAAATTACCTGGAGATTAACTTACTTTGGTTATGAAAGAAGAATGTGCCTTTCAACAAATGCCACAACAACTGTCCCTGATAATCTGAAGGGATGGTATACTCAAAGAAGGAGATGGAATATGGGGGGGTTGCAGTGCATAAAAAAATACAAGAAAAGTTTCCTGAAAAAAGGAATGCTTGGAATGTTTATACTTCCCTTTTTTGTTCTTCAGCTTTTTTTAGGTGTTTTGGGGCTGGGCATTTTCTTTTACCTGATTATTACAAGATTTATATCTAATTACCTTCTTGTAACTTATTCTGTTCCTGTGGGAGTTCCTGTATTAACTATGGACACGCTTTATGTAACTCCCAACTTTCTGAATTATATAGGAGTTATTTTGTTTGGGATCGGATTGTTATTTACAATACTTGTTTTATCTGTGATGAAAGATACTGTGTTGAAAAAACAAAATATTTTTAATATCCTGTTTTATTCAGTTGTTTATCTCGCTGCTTATCCTTTTATTATGATAAGTACAGTATACAAGTATTTTAAAAAAGAAATAAAGTGGAGATAATTATGAAGAGTTGGAGGATTTTTGCATGATAAAAAAACAGAAATATATCTTTTTGTATGCCCTTCTTTTGACAATCTTTGTTTTTAATTTCGGGATTTTTATGGGGTATATGCTGGAGTCATCAAGAATTAGCAAAATTAATTCTTTATATTTGGATGCAGAAACAGAAATTTTAGATCAAATAACCCAAAAAAATGCTTTGGAGATGCTGAATTTGAATTGTGATTTGCTTGTTCAGGAGAATATCAAATTCGGAGACAGAATTTTTCAGGAAGCATTAAAAATACAAAAATATGAGAAAGCGAACAGAATTAATAATGAGATAATATTTCAGCACAAAAGATTTGATATTTTGAGAACACTTTTTTGGATGAATAGTTTAAGAATAAAGGAGCAATGCAATTCCAGTTATCATAATGTAGTTTATTTTTATAAATACAATAATCCTACAATTGAGCAGGAATCAAAACAGGATTTCTTTTCTAATCTACTTAAAGAAATAAAAGAAAAAAGAGGCAATGATGTTATGCTTATTCCTATAGCAGCAGACAATGACTTGCCTTCCGTAAATTTGCTTGTTGAAAAATATGACATTAATGAATTACCTACAATATTAATAGATGAAAATGTTAAGATAACTGAAGTTAAGGATATTGAAGATGTTGAAAAATATCTTGTTTAGATGATATATTTTAACACAGAAATATTAAAAAAGAGTATAACTCTGTTTTTCTCATGGAGGAGTGTTTTAGATGCGGGGTTTCTGGAGAAAAGGTGAGATTATATGATGCTATATCTGAAAAAGGGATTGTGAAAGTTTGCAGTGAATGTGCTTCTATAGAAAATTTTCCGATTATAAAAAAACCAACAGAGAACCAAATCGCAGAATCTCAAAGGCAAAAATCTGTGAGAGATATGCTAACAGGAATGAACAGGAGATTCATTGGAGGAAGAGAAGTAACATTGAGGGATTTAATTGATAAAAACTTTAAAGGAAAACACATACAGTTGCATCCTGACCTGATTGAGAATTTTCACTGGACTATTCAAAGAATAAGAAGAAACAGAAAAATTACCAGGAGGCAGTTTGCAAAAGGAATTGAAGAAAGCGAGGCAACAATCAGGATGGTTGAGCAAGGCTATTTGCCCGATAATAATTATAAGGTTATAAACAAAATAGAAAGCTATTTTGGAGTTAATCTGCATAAACCAGGAACTTCAGGATTTTCTGAGTCTCCAGATGAACAGCCCAAAAGACTTGACTTTGACAGAGGTTCTGTAAGCCAGTTAAAAATTGCTGATTTAAGAGACATGAAAAAAAGACATGAAGAGGAAATTTTTAAGCCGATAGATAGTTGGAAGGAAAAAAGAAACGAGTCTGGAGAGATTGAAGAGGACATTGAAGGATTTGAGGATGAAGAATTTTTTGATGAGGATTAAATTTTTTTAAAACACAACTTTTATAAATCCAATTTCAGATTTCTTACTATGGAACTTAATATTCTTAAAGCAAGCAAGGATGAGATTGAACTTGAAATTGAAAATCTCACAATAGCAGAAATTTTAAGGATTTATTTAGATAAAGATGCAAGCGTTACTTTTGCTGCCTGGAAAAGAGAACATCCGACAAAAAAGCCTATTTTGTTAGTTAAAACAAAAGGAAAAACACCCCAAAAAGCAATAAATGATGCTGTCTCTTTAATAACAAAAGATTTGGATAAATTAGAAACTAATTTCAAGAAATTGAAATAAAAAGATTTTTAAATTAGTTCTTGGAGTAAATTAAATGAACAATCTAAATGAAAAAAATATAAAAGAGTTTATTATTAAAGATAAAGACAATTTTTATTATTTTTATTAATCGCATCAAAACAATAATTTTTATTAATTCTGCTGTGCTTTTTTATTAATGGCTGTTGAAAGAATTTCTACAGGAAGTTATGATATGAACAAGTGGCTTTATGGGGGGTATGAAAAAGGTATTATCACTATGGTAGCAGGACCTCCGGGAAGCGGAAAAACAAATATGGGAATTTTAACTGCATGCAGTCAGGCAAAAAAGGGCAATAAAGTTATATTTGTTGATACAGAAGGCGGTTTCAGCACTGAACGGGTTAAGCAGATTGTCGGAGATAATTACAATGAGATATTAAGCAATATTCTCTTAACTGTCCCTTCAACATTTGAAGAACAAAAAAATTTTTTTCTTAATTTAAATAATCAACTAAAGAAAGAACAGGTTGGTTTGATTGTTGTTGATGGAATGGCAATGCTCTATAGATTAGAACTTGGAGATGCGAGAAAAATAGGAGATGAGAATGTCAGAAAACTTAACAGAGAGGTTGCAAAACAAATGAAGATACTCGCAGAAATTTCAAGAAAACAGAATATTCCTGTTGTAATTACTAATCAGGTTTATGTCGGTTTTCAGTCAGAAGAAGACTGGAAAAAGGGAGTTGAAAGGGAAGTTAATATTGTCGGGGGAGATTTGTTCCAGTATTGGAGCAAATGCATTATTGAACTTAAAAACGAGAAGGGGAAAAGAAAAGCAATTCTTTTGAAACACAGAAGTTTGCCTCAAAAAGAACTGAATTTTGAGATTGTTAAAGAAGGTATAAAAAGGAGGAGATGGATTTGATGAAAGACATGAAATTTGAAGTCATAAGGAAAATAAGCGAATTGGGATTTAGGTACAAGGACATTAAAAGCATATCAAAATTAGACAGCAGTTCTCCTCCGAGTGTTTTTATAGGAAGTAAGCTAAAATATCCTTCAGTTAATGTTGGAATTTTGAGTCCATTGGAAAGAGATGAAGATGCATGGGTTTATGATGATGCAAAATATTGGGCAGAAAATGATTTTCATATCAGCGATGTCTTAAAACTTAGAGATAATCTCTTGAATTCAAGATTTCAGTCAAATGTCAAAGATGTGAGAATGGACAGGAAATTTGTAGGGCTTGCACAGGAAATTGCCATTGCTTCTAAACCTGTTGATTTGGAAATAGAGTTAAAGAACAAGCTGAATGTTGGAAGAAACAGAGACAGAATTCTAACCTTTCATGGGATGAGAGCGAGATTAAAAAAAGCAAAAATAACAGAAAATGTAAAAATTCACAGGCAGGTAGACAAAGTGATAAATGATGAGATAAAATCAATTGAAGGAATGGAAATTTTGTATAAAAATAATTTTACAGAATATAGTTTAAGCAAGATTTTAAGTGTGGGAGTTTTGGGTTTGAAAAAAAATAAAAGACTGGTTCCCACAAGATGGAGCATAACCGCAACAGATGACTCGATAGGAAAAATTCTCCTGGGAAAAATAAGGGATTATAAAATAATTGAGAATTATGAATTATTTTTCGGGGAATTTTTTGGAAATTATTATCTTATTGCTTTATTGCCAGATGTTTGGAGTTATGAGCTTTTTGAACTGTATCTTCCTGGCAGCAGCTGGAATCCGTCTCAGGAGATAAAAGCATCCACTGACTTTGAAGATTATTTCGGAAGAAAAGAATATGCTCATGCTACAGGAGGGGGCTATTATGCTTCCCGCCTGCCTATAATAGAATATCTTAACAGCATAAAAAGACAGGCAACAATTATTGCGATAAGAATAGAAACTCCAAGTTATTGGGCTGCTCTCGGCGTGTGGGTTGTGAGAGAAAGCGTGAGAAAAGCGATTGCAAAAGGAGCAATAGAATTTAGGGAATTAAAAGAAACATTAGAAAGCATGAGAAAAATAGGAAAAATAAAATATAATTATGATTGTGAACAAATCCTGAAAAAGAGTAAACTGCTCAATACTGTAAAAACACAAAAAAGATTGCAGGAATGGTTTTAATTTATCTCAACTTGTAAATTGCAGTTACATATGCGCTTACTTCTCTGTCAGAGGGAGTTATGCTTGTTACTGCTGATTTTGCTTCTGCCACTCCTCCTGTTCCTGAAGAAGCATAAATTGGCCAGGGTTGATAATTAAATTCATTGAGAGAAACAGAAACTAACCTTCCAAGATTCTTATTGAAACCCTGTGCAATTGCTTCTGCTTTTATCTTTGCATCATCTGATGCTGCCTTTATTGCATCTGTTTTCTTTTGCTGTTCCAATGCAGGCGATAATTCAAAATTAATATAACTTATTCCTGCTCCTGCATTTGTTCCTGCATCAATTATGTCACTTACCTTGTCTTTTTGTTCTGCTGAAACCTGTATTTTCAAGGAATGAATGGCCCTATATCCTGTGAGTTTTTTTCCATTATCGTAATCATATTCGGGATATATATTGTAATTTTCTGTTTTCAAATCACTTTCCTGAAATCCAAGAGCAATTATAGAACTCTTCAAAACATTTACTATTGCAGAATTTGCATCTTCTGCTGCTTTTGATGTGCTTCCTTTTGTGTCCACATTAAAATAGACTGTAATCAAATCAGGAGCAACTTCAACTGTTGATTGTCCGCTGACTTGGATTGTATTTGATGTTGGTACTTTAAATGCAAGTATTAAAATAATTGCCAATGTAATTGCTGCAACAGATACAATTAAGGTTATCTGAACAGACTTGTTTAATTTTGCCATCTACAATAAAAAGAAGTTTGGTTTAAAAATATTGGGGAGTTAGGATATATTCTTAGAATTTTTTTTATTTTGTTTTTCTCTGTATTCTTCAATTCTTTTTCTGTTTTTTTCACACTCTGGATTGAAACAAAATTCCCATGGGCGTTTCCCCTTCCTTATGCTAATTAACATCGGAAAACCGCATTCTTCACAATTTTTATCTGCCTTTTTTATTAAACCGTTCGGAGGCAGGGAGTAAGTATTTCTGCATTCAGGGTAGGCATTGCATGCAACAAAATATCTCCTGTTCTTTTTTGAATATGTGATTGCAAGAGTTCCTTTTTTGCAGACTGGACATTGGATTAGTTTATTTTCTTCTCTGGCTTTTTCCCTTAATTTCATTTCTGCTTCAACCAATTCTTTTCCTATTTCTTCTTTGTTCTTCTCAAAATCTTTTGAAATTTCGATTATTGTTTCTTTTGCTTCTTCAATGACTCTTTTTTCTTTCTCTTCAAAATTGTGCTTTGATTCAAGAATAGAATCCATTTCTTTTTCAAATTTTCTTGTGAGCTTTTCGTTAATTATTATGGGAGAATATTTTTCCAAGGTTGTTATTAGTGAAATTCCCAATTGGGTTGCTTCAATGCTCCTTTCTTTTATATATCCTCTATTGTAGAGAGTTTCAATTATTGAAGCCCTTGTTGCCTTTGTTCCGAGATTTCTTTTTTCTAGTTCAGAGACAATTGAAGCAGGAGAATATCTTTTTGGAGGCTGGGTTTCTTTTTCTTCTGTTCTCAAATTAATTACATTGACTTCCCCATTCACATCAGGAAGTTCTGTTTCTTTTATTTTATAGGGGTAAATTTCAAGCCATGCTTTTTTCCTTATGCCAGAACCCTTTGTTGAAAAGGTAAGATTGTTATATTTTGCTGTTATTGTTTTTTTGTCTATTATTGCGTCCTCGCAAAACAGGCACAAAAATCTCTTAACAATTAGATTGTAAATTTTCTGTTCTTCTTCTGATAATGCATTTTTATTTTCGTATTCGCCTGTTGGATAAATTGATGGATGTGCAGGGTCTGACTTTTTCCCTTCAAGTGGTTTGTCTCTTTTTATCAAATGTTCAACTCTGTATTGCTTTGCAAGTTTGGTTAGGATTTCTTTGTAATTAATTGAGTCAGGAAGTTTTTGCGAAGAGGTTCTTGGGTAAGAAATCAGGCCATTGAGATAGAGAGATTGTGCTATTTGAAGAGTTCTTGCAGGATTAAATCCATGAAGCCTGTATGCTTCTATTTGCAGAGAAGTGAGATTGAAAGGGGGATTCGGAGGAAGAAATTCTTCTTTTTTATTTGTTGAAGCAATTAAGATTTTCCCTATTAAATTATTGAATTTTTCTAACTCTTTCTCTTTAAAAATATCTTTGTTGTATTTTAATTCCAATTCGTGGCTGTTTTTTACTATTATGAAAACCTGCCAATATTTTTGAGGAACAAAAGATTGAATTTTTCTTTCTTTTTCTACAATGAGATTTAAGGCAGGTCCCTGAACTCTCCCTATCGACATTATTTTGAATCTCCCTGTCTCTCTTATTGAATTCATTAATGCTCTTGATAGATTGATTCCATAAAACCAGTCCAAATAGTGTCTTGTCTCTCCTGCAATTGCCTGCCCCCAATTTATATTTGGGGATTTTGTTTCATAGGATTTATTTAACTCTGGTCTTGTTAATGTTGAGAATTTCATTCTGTTTGCATCTCTCTGATTACAAATAAATCTAACAACATTCAAACCTATTACCTCTCCTTCAATATCATAGTCTGTTGCTACTGTAATTTTTCCTGCATTTTTTGCTAAATTTAATAATGTGTCATAATATTTTTTTGTAAAATCTGCTTTTTTTACCATGTAATTTGGCACCCAAGAAATATCAAAGACAGGATATCCGGAACCTCTTTGGTTTTGGCTTAGCGTGAATAAGTGTCCTACGGCACATGCGACAATTATTTTTGCCTTCTCTCTTAGCACTTCATAGTAAGGGATACCATAAAGATTTTTCTTTGCTGAATTTCCCAATGCCAATGCAATTTTTAATGCTGCCTGTGGTTTTTCAGTTACAATCAACTCATATCCTTCTTTTTTTAATTTTATTTCAGGAACTTTGTACTTTTTGGGCTTTGAATTTTTTTTTGACTTGGTTCTTTTTCTTTTTCTTTCTTTTTTAGGAGTTTGAGTAAATTCTGTTTCTATCGGTTTGTATTGTTTTTCTATTGCGTATCTTAAATCTCCTTCATCAACTGGAAAATATTCTTCACTTACTTTTTCTTCTTTTGTCTTTTTCTTCTTACGAGGCATATTATTCTCTTTTGGGTGAGAATTTATAAACTTTCTTACAGAATATATATTTAAGATTATTCGAAAAATCTTAAAAAAAGAGCATGAAACAACGTACAGAAAGAAAATATTTACAGGAATTTGTATTTGGCGGGATTGATGGTTCTGTTACCACTTTTGCTGTTGTAGCAGGAGTAATGGGTGCTTCATTAAACTCTGCCATAGTTTTAATTCTTGGCTTTGCAAACTTACTTGGAGATGGTTTTTCTATGGCAGTTTCAAATTATTTGGCAACAAAATCTGGAATAGAACTTACAAGATATAGTAAATTTAAACTCAGGAAAAATCCTGTAAAGACAGGTTTTGCAACCTTTTTTTCTTTTTTTATAATCGGAATGATTCCTCTTATCTCTTTTATTTTTGCAAATTTTTTTCCTTTTATAGAAAAAAATCAGTTTTTACTTTCAATTATTTTTACTGGAGTAGCCTTGCTTATAGTCGGGGCGATTAAGGGGAGGGTTGTGAAGAAACATCCTTTCAGGGCTGCTCTTGAAACTCTTATGATAGGAGGAATTGCAGCCTTGCTTGCTTTTAGTGTAGGATATTTATTGAGAATGATTATTGGCTAAATTTCAAAGATTTTTTCCTTTCTTGATACATTTATTATTTTTGTTTTTCCGGCATATTCTTCTAAACCACCCGCCTCATGAATATGTGCGCTGATAAGAACATTAGGTTTAAATTTTTCTACTGCCTTTCTTACTGCCCGACTTCCTAAAAATCCTGAAAATTCTGCCTTGCTTCCTTTTGGATGCATATGGGTTACCATAATCTTTTTTTTCAAATCTTTTATATTTTCATGCCCCCTTTTCAATAATGCAAAAATTTCTGAATCATTTATTTGATTTATTCCTATGTCTCCTGCCCCTGCCCCAAATACCCCCAAATCATCTTTTCTGAAAGAATATCCATGAATGTTTTTTGTGTCCGGATACATCTCAGCCAAAAAGTCTGCTGTTGCTATTGATTCATGATTTCCTGGAATTAACAATACCTGTTTTTTTGCTTTTATGAATGGACCTACAATGTTTTTTGTTGAACTCTCGGCAAGAGTCAAATCTCCTGCCAAAATTACCAAATCTACGTTTTCTTTTTGGGCTTTTTCAGCCAGTTTTTTAACTAAGCCAGTATCTCCATGAATATCTCCAACTGCCAAAATCTTTGTTTTTTTTGGATTTTTTTCCATGAAATTTGAGGGTAATAATCCTTAATAAACATTATTAAAAATATAGTTTCCAAAAGATTTAAAAGTACATCACTATCTGAATATATACATTGAAAGACAACTTTGATATCTTTTTCAGGAGAAAGCCTGCTTTGATGCTGGTATCTTTGAAAAAGAATACAAGAATGAGGTATGGTAGTATCTTGGCTAAGGAAGTCGATTGTACCTATAGCCATGCAGTGAAGATTTTGCAAACCTTAGAAGACCTTAAGTTAGTTGCTTTTGAAAAAAGGGGTAGAATAAAGGTAATACAACTGACTAAGAAGGGCAAAGAAGTTGCTGATGCAATAGAAAACATTCAGCGGCTTATTAAATAATTCTGCTAACTACCCCGAATTTGATTTATTTTTTTATTTGGAAATAGAAAAATTTATATATTTTTAGTTTTTTATTATTAAAAGAGGAAAATGAAACACAATTCAAAAGAAGTAGAGTTGAAATTTGAACTTCCTGGTTTTAAAAAAAAGGATATAAAGATGCACCTTTCGAAGAACTCTCTTTCTATAAATGCATCAAAAAAACAGGAAAACAAAGTTAAAAAGAAAGATTTTTTCCATCAGGAAAAGTCAGAGAAGCATTTTGTTTATTCAACAACCCTTCCAACAATAAAACCAAAGAAGGCAAAGATAAGCTTTAATAAAGGAGTATTAAAAATAAAAGCTCCCAGAGAATAGAAATGGTACTTCAGTATAAACTAAAATCTGAAACTCGATGGAAAAAATATCCAGGGAAATCCAAATTAAAATACTCTATAAGTAAGTATGATTTCAGGCTTTTGAATGAGGCAAAAACAAAAGTGCTTGTTCCCAAAGGAAGCTATGCTAAAATAATGAAAAGATTCAGACAGATAGAATTTTTTAAGAGGAGATAACTATTTTCTCTTTTTTCTATGAACTTTCTTTTTTGTAGTTCTTTTTTTTGTGCCTTTTCTGTGCTTTCTCTCGTACTTAATCCAAGCAACAGCAGCATCTTTTGATTTTTTTCTGAGTCTTGCAACAATCAGGCTTCTTATTGTAGTTGCTTTTACACTCTTTCTTTTTTTGCAGGCATTGATTACAGGAGATGTGACTTCTCTTACAATCTTAGTCCTTTTTGGTTTTGGAACTTTTGCTCCTCTCAAAGCACTCATTACTGCACTTTTTATCTTAGAAGCACTGAACTTTTGTGGTTTTCCGCCTCTTTTAATTACATTTGTCATGATTCAATATATATTTTAGGATATATAAATTTATTGATAAAAAAATTAAATATATTTTTAAACTTGTTCTTTAATAATTATTATATGGCTCTGTAGTTCATGAGAAGCACTATATGGTTCTTCCTCACACAATCTCCATAAAAGTAAAAGAGATTGGTTCGCTACATCGCCAAAAACTTAAACGGCTCCGTAGCTCAGTCTGGTTAGAGCACCGGACTCTTACGTGTTGTTGAACTTGAAATGTTTGCAGTGCGAAGAAATCCGGGTGTCGTGGGTTCAAATCCCATCGGGGCCATTCATTCTTTTTTAGAACCATAATATCTTTTTTCTTCTACTATTTCATGTAAAATCATTCCTGCACCTGCTGAACAAAAGATTAATCCAAGACATTTTAAAAGATAATTATCTCTTTCCGGAAATTTATCCATATACAATCCTAAACTTAACAAAGGAACTCCTATTACAAAACCCCCAATAGTAATAATTTTTTCTAATTTATTCATCTCTTTTTTGTTAATTTATCTTATCTGTATTCTCTCCAGGTAAATTCACACTTTGTGCATCTGAAAAATTTTGTTTCTGCTTCATCTCCTGAGCGTGTTTGAACTGTCCAAAAATATGCTTTATTATTTCCACATTTCTTGCATTTTTCTACAATTATTGGGAAAGTTTCCATGTCTTTTTTTGCAATTCCAATCTCATCTTTTTTTTCTTCTATTTTTTCAGAGGAAACTATCTTCATTTTTCCTTTTGAAGAATAGTTACATCTAGGACATCCTTCCCTTGTTTTTTTCTGAACAAGAACCGCACCACACTTAGGACAAAATTCCATTTTACCTCTGTTTGTTTTCTTAGTTTTTAATTTATATATTTAAAAACCTTTCTAGTTCTCTTTACAAAATAAGAACCCAAGGTTCCTAATACTTCCTATCAGTTTTCTTTGCAAAATCCTCTTTCTGATTCGGGTTTCAAATGTTCAAAAAAAATCAGTTTTACCCATCCAAAGAAAGGAGTTACCCTAAAGACTGCTTTTCCTACCAGCTGCTCTTCTTTTATTTTCCTTTCATCGACTTTTCCAGGGTTGTTACTTGGAATTAACATTTCCCAATTATTGTCTCCTATTGTTGTAAAGACTTTTTCTCCATTTTCTTCTTCTATTTTTGTTATTCTGTGAATAACAGGATTGTTCCCTGTTCCTGATTTGAAGGCAATTATGTCCCCAATTTTTAATTTATCAGGATTTGCTTTTACAAGAAATAAAATATCTCCTTTGCTAAACCCTTTATTTAAAACAAAATTTTGGAATTCGGATTTGGTTATCCCAAGATTGGAATATTTTGAATAATGTCTGTCAAGCCAATTGTCAAAATTAGAGAAAACATTTGCTTTGTGATACATGCTGCATGATTCAACAATTGCTAGGGGAAGAGAGGTTCCTGTTGTTAAATTTAGTACAGGGAAAAATATGAATTTTATGAATATAAACAAAAAGATAATTGAAAATAACCATCCTTTTATGCTATTGTCTTTCCACAACAAAAACCAAAATTTTTTGAAACCCCTTTTTGTCTCATCACCTATCTTTCTCATCTTCATCAGAATACTTAGAAAAAAGGATTTTTAAAATGTTTTATTACTTCTTTCTCTCTTTCATAAAAAAACTTACAATCAATAAAATTATGGAAACTGCCAACAAAATTATTCCTAGTGTTGTAAAATATAATCTTATCTGATTGTAATATGATAATAAATCTGCAATTAATAAAATCATTCCAGCCCAAAAAACTAAACGTTTCATCATTTTATCTCTTTTATTTAATTAATAAAGAATAATTAATTTTTAAATATTTGCAAAATTGAATTTATGTGCAAAGCCTCCGTCTACGAAAAATTTAAATAGTATATATTTTTATGTGTATACATAATGTGTACACATACCATACCCCCTTTCAACCAGCCGTGTCTTATTTTTAAGATACGGCAATATTCAATCAAAAATGGCAGATATATTTGACAATACAATCTTATGTAAAAAGTGCAACACAAAAATGCAAAAAGCACAAATAATTAAAAATGGATTTCTGTTTAGGGCATTAGTTTGCCCAAAGTGTAATGAAAAAATAATTCATCCTGTTGATGAACAGGAGTATGATAAATTCATAAATCTTAAAAATAAAGAATTCAAAGTTAAGATGAGGCTTGTTGGGAACAGTTATGCTGTTTCAATTCCAAAAGAGATTGTTTCATTCATGAGAGAACAGGAAAAGATTATGAATGATATGGTGAGACTGTGTTTTGAAGATATTGGGAAGTTGAGTTTAAATTTTGTAGATAAGGATAAATTAAAATGAAAATGACAAAAAAATTGGTTAGATTAAGAGTTATGGAAGCTCTTCAGGATGATGCATATAAAGGTATTGCTAGAATTGATTCTGAGATAATGAGAGAACTTGATATAAAGAGGGGGGATGTTATTTCTATTAAAGGAAACAGGGAAACAGTTGCAATAGCAGACAAAGCCTATCCTGCTGATATTGGGGAAGGAATAATAAGAATAGACGGAATTCTAAGAAAAAATGCAAAAACCGGAATAGGAGATGTTGTAACAATAGCAAGGGCAGATTCTAAAGAAGCAAAAAAAATTATAATTGCTCCGGCACAGAAAGGGATTACAATTCAGGCAGACCCTGAAAATTTGAAAAGAGGACTTTTGGGCAGAGCAGTTGTCAAAGGAGATATTCTTGTTTTGGGAGGAGTGCAGAGAAGGAGAGACATAATGTCAGAGGAATTTGGAGATATGGAAGACATATTCGGAAATTTAGGAGATATTTTAGGGGGAATGGGTTTTGGACAATTAGGTGGGGGAGTTACTCAAATTAAATTTTTGGTAGTAAATGCAAATCCAAACCAACCAGTGATAATAACTGAAAATACAGATGTTACGCTAAATCCTAAGGCAGTTGAATTAAGTGATGAGAAAATTCCTGAAATTACTTATGAAGATATTGGGGGGTTAAGCGATGAGATAAAAAAAATAAGAGAACTTGTAGAGATTCCATTAAAACATCCGGAAATTTTTGAGAGATTGGGAATAGAGCCCCCAAAAGGTATTTTGCTTCACGGAGCTCCAGGAACAGGGAAAACACTTTTGGCTAAAGCAGTTGCAAATGAGTCAGAATCTAATTTCATTCTATTGAATGGACCTGAAATTATGTCAAAGTTTTACGGAGAAAGCGAGAAAAAAATCCGGGATATATTTGACGAGGCAGAAAAAACTTCTCCTGCCATTATATTTATAGATGAAATTGATGCAATTGCTCCGAAGAGGGAGGATGTTCAGGGGGAAGTTGAGCGAAGAGTTGTAAGCCAATTACTGAGCATGATGGATGGATTGAAAGGCAGAGGAAAAGTAATTGTCATAGGAGCGACAAACAGACCAAATGCAATAGATCCTGCTTTACGAAGACCAGGAAGATTTGACAGGGAATTGGAAATATCTGTTCCGGGAAAAACAGGAAGATTGACAATCCTAAAAATTCATACAAGGGGGATGCCCCTTGATAAAAAAGTGAATTTAAATGAACTTGCTTCTATAACTCATGGTTTTGTAGGAGCGGATTTAGAAGCTTTGACTAAAGAGGCTGCTATAAATGTTCTTAGAAAGATACTTCCTCAGATGAAACTGGAGAGAGAAGAAAAGATACCTCCTGAAATTTTAGAAAAATTAATTGTCAAGCACGAGGATTTTATTGATGCTCTGAAAACTGTTCGTCCTTCTGCGATGAGAGAGGTTCTTGTTGAAACTCCTAATGTTGATTGGAACTCTGTCGGAGGACTTGATAGAATTAAACAGGAGTTGCAGGAAGCAGTGGAATGGCCTATGAAATATTCTGAAAGTTTTGAGAGAATGGGAATTCATCCTTCAAAAGGAGTTTTGCTTTATGGACCTCCAGGAACAGGGAAAACCCTTTTGGCTAAAGCAGTCGCAAAAGAATCAGAAGCAAATTTTATACAGGTTAAAGGTCCTTCATTGTTAAGTATGTGGGTAGGAAAATCAGAAGAAGGAATGAGAAAAGTCTTTGAGAGAGCAAGACAAGTTGCTCCATGTGTTGTTTTCTTTGATGAAATTGACAGCCTTGCAGGAAGAAGAGGAATAGAGCAAGGAACCAAGGTTACTGAAAGAGTCTTGAATCAGCTGCTTGCAGAAATGGACGGATTGGAAGATTTGAATGATGTTCTTGTTATAGGTGCAACAAACAGACCAGACATACTTGATCCTGCATTGCTTCGGCCAGGAAGATTTGACAAAATTTTACTTGTGAATGCTCCTGATGAAGAAGGAAGGTTAAATATTTTGAAAATTCACACAAAAAAAATGCCTCTTGCAAAAGATGTTAATCTGAAATTATTTGCCAAAGAAACAGAAGGATACACAGGAGCAGATTTGGAATCTGTTGTAAAGGAAGCTGCTTATTTTGCTCTCAGGGAAGATATTAATTCAGATATTGTTAAGAAAAAACACTTCTTGGCAGCATTGAAGAAAATAAAACCAAGCGTCAATAAATCAACCATAGATTTATATAAGAAAATAGAAGAAACTTATCTTAAAACTGCAAAGGCGGCAATTCCAATTGACAGTACTTATCTTGGATGATGACAAAAGATTTGTTAAGAATGTGTTCTGAATGTGGAAGAATAAAGATAAATAACAGATGGATTGGCAGAGGAGATCCAAATTATCAGAGAGAAGTGAGTACAGCATTACACATTACTGATGCTTATTGTCCAAGGCATTTGTATAACAATCAACTTCAAAGACAGCTTGCTGAAAGAAGGAGAAATAAAGTAATTTCGAGATAAGATGGTACTAGAAAAATTTTTGGTTATTTGTTCAGAATGCAAGAGTATTAAAATTAATCCTAAGAGAAATTTATGGCTGAAAAGGGAAACTAACCCTAAACTTTATGACAAAACCATGAAAAAATATGAAAATAGATTAAGTCATAGTTTATGTCCCGAAGATGAAGAAAAATATAAACAAAGATATGGGTTATAATTATCTTGTCGTGACTATTGGTTTGTCTTCTATTAAAACAGTGTCTTCTGCCTGACTTACTTTTGTGTTACTAATATTAGAAAATTTTTCTATTAATTGCGGATATTGATTGATATTTTTATTTTCTTCGAGTTGCTTTAATGCAAACAAAGACTTTACTCCGAATTTTTTTACAATCCATCTTGAACAAAAAGGAAGAGTTTTGTATTCTTTTGTTATGAATTCAAGAATTTTCCTTGCTTCTGCATTCCTGATATTTTTTTTGTTTATTAGGAGATAAATTCCTGAAGGTTTTCCGTCAATTACACTTCCGCTCCTATTAGTCGCAAAAGGCTCTATTGCATATAATCCTTTCTTCATTTTTTCCGATGTTTTGTTTTCAATATTCGGAATTGTCAAGCCGGCATGCAAATCATATTCTTTCATTTCATGTCCTGAAAGATTTGTTATTGGAGAAAATCCTTGTTCTTCAATGGATTCTTGGATTGTTTTTCCTATATCACTTAAAGAAATTCCATTTTTTGTTTTTTGAATTGCATTTTTTAATGCAGTTTCACTTGCTTGTATTAATCTTTTATTTTCTTCTGAAGATTCCAAATCAAGAGAAAAAGCAGTGTCTGCTATCCAGCCATCAACATGAACACCAAAATCAACTTTTAATAAACCATGTGCTAATAAAATGTCATTATAAGGGGGAGTATAATGCGCAGCAATTTCATTTATGCTTAAATTAACAGGAAAGGCTGGTTTTCCTCCCAGTTTTATTATTTGAGATTCTATTTTTTCTGCAATCTCAAGCAAAGACATTCCTTTTTTGATAAATGATTTTGCATATTCTTTTACTTTTTTTGCAATATTGCCTGCCTGAAGAATTTTTTCTTTGTCCATTTTAACTTTTTCTTATTCTTTGCTTTTAAGCCTTCTTGATTTGGGCACAAAATTTGTAATTCTGTTTTCAGAAACCTTTCCTGTTCCTAAAAAATCTTCTCTGTTTTTCATAATAAAAAATCCTTTTTTATCTGTTTTTATATTTAACTCATGTCCAAGCATCCATTGTTCTGCCTGCTTGTCATCAAGATTAAAAATATTTTTTGTAATTTGTTTTTTTAACAACTGGCTTCCTTCAATGCTTAACCTTATTCCGTCTGTTTGTTCTTTTGCAAAATACAAACCAATTCCTTCTATATGTGCCACTCTATCGAGATTTAATATTTCCTTTTCTGAAAGATTTCCACTGAAGGCAATAATTCTCTCTTTTCCAAGTCTTGCCAGTTTCCACGGAATTTCCTTTATTCCAAATTGCTGTTTAAGTTTTTTAGTAATTCTTTCTTTTTCATTTTCATTGAAAAATTTTACCGGAATCATTTTTTCTTTTTTCTTTTTTTTCTAATAAATTTAATTAAGAAAATAATTCCATTTATTATTAAGTAGAGCAGGAATAATCCTAATGAAAACATGAAGAAAACAGCTAAACCTATTACGGCTCCTATAGAACCCAGACCATTTCCGGTAAAAGTCTTCATTTTTATATAAAAGACAATTGTGATTAATAATAAGAAAATCCCGATTAAAATCCAAATTATTTTAAGTATCCTCTTTATTATTTTTTTTGTTTTTTCTTTCATTTTATTTTTTGGATTTTAGCAATAAAAAAACCTTCTGTGTCATTGTCCTGCGGATAAATCCTGCATGAAAATTTAACATCTTCAAGATATTCTTTTTCTTTCCATGTGGTTATTCCTGAGCGAGTTTTTACAGGAAGGTTTATTTTTTCTATTCTTACATTGAAGTTCTTCAGCGCAAAATCAATAATTTCTTCATTTTCTTCTGGAGCATGCGTGCATGTAGAGTAAACTAATTCCCCTTTTGGCTTTAGGATTTCTATTGCATTTGCTATAAGAGATTTTTGCAGTTTAGAAAGATTTTTTATTGTTTTAATATTCCACATTTCCATGCCTTTTGGAACGCTCCTGAAAGTTCCTTCTCCAGAACATGGAGCATCTAGGAGAATTTTGTCAAACAAAAAATTTTCTTCTTTTAAATGTCTGCACAATGCAGTTCCGTCTCTTTTTGTTATTAGCATATTCATAACTCCGCATCTTTCTGTGTTTGCAGAGAGAATTTTTATTCTTCCGAATTTCACCTCATTTGCAATAAGCAACCCAGAATTATTCATTCTTGCCGCCATCTGTGTTGTTTTGCTTCCAGGAGAAGCGCACAAATCCAAAACCTTTTCATTTTCTTTCAGGTTCAGTGTCAGAACGGGCAACATGCTTGATATTTCTTGAATGTAATAATATCCGAGCAAATGTTCCAATGCTCTTCCCAATTCTCCGGGAGCAAGTTTATTTTCTGCAATCATTATTTCTGGAAAATTTTTAAATGGCTGTTTTATTTTCCACCCTTTATTTTCCAGTCTTTTTTTTAATTTTTCAGGCATGATTTTTAGAGTATTGCATCTAAAAGAACGAACTGGTTCTTTTTTTAGCATATTCAAATAATTTTGAAAATCTTTTCCAAGAAGAAGTTTCATTCTTTCAAGAAAAAGTGGCTTCGGAGAATAATTGCGTCTCATTTAAAATAATATTATTATTCTTTTAAATAACTTTAGAAACACATAACTCTTTTCTTTTTCTTTTTTTTTGATTTATTGAACTTCATTATTACTTCTCCTGGAATCTGACTATCTTTTCTCAATAAATCCGCTTGGTTTAACTCTCTTAAAACTTCTGAAATTTCTTCTTTTTTATATCCTCTCGTTCTTAAATCTTCTCTAATAGTTATGCTTTCGAAATAAGTTTCATAAGCAGGAATATTTTTTCTAGAGTACTCTGAGGTTATAGAAGGGGAATTAATCTTTATTTTTTCTGAAGGAAAAGTAGTAATATATCTCTTGCATAAGATTTCAAGTCCTTTTTCAAGATCAAAATAATTCCATTTATTATTAAGTAGGTATTTGTTCAATTCTCCCATATTTTTTGTATTTTTAAAATCTTTATAAAATTATCTTTTTCTAAAACTTTCCAATGTCGTCTGTTTCTTTCCGTCAAGAATTGTTTTAATGTCAATGTCAAAAACCTGCAGGATATTCTCAACAGCAGGCAATATCTGATGTTTTAAATAATATTCAATGTTGTATTTTCCTTCTTCATTAATTAGTTTTACTTTATCCCTGATTAATTTCTTTTTGCTTTCAGATTTCGTTTCTGCAATGTAGTATTCTATCAAACTTCCTGCATCAAGTGGCATTTCTCTCTCTTTCATTTTTTTTGCAGCAACTACATGAGGAGTCAATGCCTTGTATTCGCTTAAAGGTTTTTTCATCTGCGTTCTTATTATCATTCTTTTTAATTCAATTTTTCTTTCCTTGACTTGTTTCACAATATTTTTTATGTATTCTAATGCCCTGTTTTCATTTCCATCTTTCAGTATTCTTAACAGAACATTATTTTGAACCTCTCTTGCAAGACTGCACCAATCCCTTCTTACTGTTTCAAAACCACGGATTTTTAATTTTCCTTCTTCATTAATTAGGGCATATTTCTTTTTTGCTCCGAATTCTCCTGTTCTTGTTGTAACCCATATTCCTCTTCTATAAAAATCTTCTAATTCTAATTCCATTATGCCCGGAAGTTGAGAATTTAGTTTTTTGAGAAAATCGAGAGTTTTTTGTTTTGAATTTTCATTTAGGGTAAAGGCAAAACCATCAGTATCAGCATAAATCACACTGAACCCTTCTTTGTTTGTTTTTTCTATTGCTTCTTTTATTGCATTCCTGGCGAATGCTGCTGTAGCTGCAGCTGCTTCTTCACAATAATATCTTGCTCCAAAGAAACCGAGATATCCATAACTCGCATTTGCAAGAAGTTTGAATGCATTGCTTCTTACCCTTTTTATTACCAATTCTTTACCGCCTGTTTTTAATTCTTTTTTGTATTCTCTTCTTTTTTCAATAATTTCCTTCAGCATTTGCGGAAAAAATCCTGGGTTTTTTGAAAAATATACTTTTTTGTGAGCTAATTTAATGTTATATGTCTCTTTTTTTGCCTTTTCTAATAAAGTTGATTTTGATAAATTATAAGTTACAATCACGCTTCCGTAACTGCTTGTAAAATCAAAGGCAGAGAGATTTTCATATAATCCTGCTTTTGGTTCTAAAACAAAAGCTCCCTTATATTTTCCTCTCCTCCTTCTTTCTCCTATCTCATCATAAGTCGGGCGCTTTTCAGGGATTTCGTTGAATTTATTTAGGTTATGAATAATATAATCTTCAACATTTGTTGACATGCCATTTCTTGAAACATCAAAGACAGGTTCCTGCATTATTCTTGAAAATTCAGATAAATCCGGCCAAATTTTTTCAAACAATCTGTAAGTTAAGATTGAATCATGTAAATTATATTCAAAATATTTTATCCATTCATCTCCGTCTATTTTTGAAGAATGTTTGAATTCAAATTCTTTTTTGCTTTCCCCTAAAAATTCATTTGCAACTTCATTTAAGGAAAGAGTTTCCGAGGACATGTATTGAGAATAAGCTGTCTGAATGAATCTCAGCAAGTCTATGTGAACAATCCCCTTTATGCGTGCAGTTGTCATTATTCCTCTTGAAAATTTTATTGAACTTCCATCAAGTCCAAGGTCTAATTTTATTTTGTATTTGTCTGCCCGCGCTTTTATGTATGGCAAATCAAAACCATCTGAAAAGTACCCTGTTATGAAATCAGGAGATGTTTTCTTTATAATCTCGGCAAATCTTTTTAATAACTCCTGCTCATCTTTTACACATTCAACATTTGGTATCTTTCTTTCCATGCATTTTTTCCAGGTTATTACTTTTTTAAAATTCTCTGATACCATAGAAACCATTAATATCTCGCCTTCTCCTATTTTGAATTCATCTGCTTCTATATCAAATGCAAGAACTTTCGGCAGGAATTTTTCTCTTTTTATTGAAGTTAGTGAACCAACTTTTATACACAAATCAACATCCAAAGAATTTGCAATTCCTCCAAATTCGGTTGTATTGTCTATTATTTCTCCTGTTATTTCATACCAACATAGAGGAACAAGTTTTTTTTCAATTATGTAATGAGTTATAAATCCAAGGTCATAGCCTCTTCTTTTTTCTATTTCAGGCATTCCAAGTTTGTCTGCAATATCATGCAAATCTTTGTAATTTGTTGCAAAAATTTTTAATGCAGTGACTTCTTTTCCGAGAAAATTTTTCTTGTGAGTTTCAACTTTTTCAACCTCTGTTTCTCTTCCTTTAACATGGAGCTTTATTTTGCCTATCTTTCCTTTTAATTTATTTATTTCTTTTTCCTTTGTTTTTTCCTTTAAGATTGCCCAAAAATACACATCACAGGAGTCAATTATGCAGACTCTTTTTCCTGCTTTGTCCCTTCCTATTATTTTTGCATAATTTCTTCCTTCAAAATCAAAATAATCATAATCGATTGGAATAAAGTCAATTTTCATATAAATACAATATAAGAGAATTATTTAAAGGTTAAGATATAAATATTTATAAACTTCTTCTTAACTAAAAAATTATGGAAGAAAAACTTGAAAACCAGAGAAAAGATGTTAAGGAAGCTTACATAGAAGGATTGCTGGGGGCAAGAAAATACTATCTCTCTTGTAAAAAGTTAGAAATAAATCCAGAGAAGGGATTACAAAAGCTCCTTTATGATTTAGGAAAAAAAGTTAACCTTGGAAATGAACTAAAAGCTGTTAGAAAATTTGCTGTTTTAGTAGAAGAAGTTTCTAAATTAATGCCTTATTTAAACATACAAAAGTCTTAAATACCCTTTTTTATGTATTTTTTTAATGGATGAAGTTGATTTGGCAAAAGATTATTTTGAATATAATCCAGAAGAAGATCCAACAGGAAGCAAAGGAAGAGAAATAGCCGACAGGGTTTTTAGGCACTGCAATTTTGATTTTGAAAAGATGCACAAATGGATTTCTATTGATGGTAAGGGGCTTTATTTGGAAAAAATTGCAGAAGAAAATGAAAAAAACAACAAGGCAATAACTATTTATATTTGAAGGCACTATTTAAAACATGGGTTTAAATATAAGAGAAATCATTCCAAGAAAGGAAATTGAACTCTCTGAACTGAAAGGGAAGACAATTTGTGTTGACGCTTTTAATACTCTGTATCAATTTTTGTCAAGTATAAGGCAACCTGACGGAACTCCTCTGATGGATAGAAAAAAGAGAATTACGAGCCATTTATCAGGAATTTTTTACAGAAATATTGCGCTTCTTGGAAACGGAATAAAATTAATTTATGTATTTGATGGTGTTCCCCCAGAAAACAAATTTAAGACATTTAAATCAAGACAAGAAGGAAGAGAACTCGCGAAAGAAAGATATGAAACTGCGAAAAGCAAAGAAGATTTGGAATTAATGAAAAGATACAGCAGTCAATTGATAAGGCTAGATGATGAGATGATTAAAGAAAGCAAAGGACTTTTAGAAGCCATGGGAATTGCTGTTGTTCAGGCTCCTGGGGAAGGAGAAGCACAGGCAGCCCATCTTGCCAAAAGAGGAGGAATTTATGCTGCAGCAAGTCAGGATTATGACAGCCTGCTTTTTGGTGCTCCCAGACTTATTAGAAATCTAACTTTGGCAAAAAAAAGAAAAACAATAAGCGGATGGATGGAAGTTAAGCCAGAGTTAATTGAGCTGGAATTTGTCTTAAATTCCCTGGAAATAAATCTTGACCAATTAATCTGTTTGGGGATTTTGGTTGGAACTGATTATAATCCAAAGGGAATTCCCGGGATTGGGCAAAAAAAAGCATTGCAAATAGTGAAAAAATACAAGCAGCCTATTTTAATTTTCAAAAATATAGAAGAACAGATAATGAGCCTTCCAGAAGAAAATAGGTTTGACTGGAAAGAAATCTTTCAGTTGTTTCATAAACCAAACATTTCGAATTCTTTATTTAAATTTGGAAAAATTAACGAAAAGAAAATCAGGCAGATACTTGTTAGTGAACATGATTTTTCTGATGACAGGGTTCAGAAGCAATTAGAGAGATTAAGAGAAATTACAGAAAAAAACAAACAAAAAAATCTTCAGAAATGGTTTTAAATTCCTGCTCCAAAATTCCGAAAGCCTTTTCCCTTTGGTTTCCACTTTTCTCTAGGAATAAACATTCTAATTGCTATCAGGATAATTCCGATTACTATCAAAAGTAATCTTGCGTTAATAACAAAAAAACTGAGCAATATGAATAAACCTCCAATAACAAGCAGAGAATCTTTCTTAAGTTTTATTATCAAAAAAACCATTCCCGCAATTATTATAATCGGAAGTATTGTTGCTATTATTTCCTGAGATATTCCGATATTAAAGAAAAACCCTTCTATATTAAAACCCATATTCTCTGCTCTTTTGTTTACTCCATAAATTATAAGGAAAGATATTGCAACAGAAATTATTCCTGCCATTGAAGGATTATCCCTGAATACTCTGTTAAGAGAGAAAAACAAAAGTGAAAAAGAAATTAGGAATATTGCAAAGAGAATTACCATAGACTGATCCAAATTGTTTAGTAAATCGCTTAACCCCTGTGCACTAACAAGGCTGATTGTTGTTAATAAAAGTAATATTGAGAACAATAACACTCTTTTTTTCATGCTAATCATAAGAAAAATGTTTTTATAAATTTGTTTATTGTCTTCGATTGTAAAAAGATTTATAAATAATGAAGTTCTTTTTTAGTAATGAGGAAAAAAGGGGGTAAAAAGAAACATAATTCTTCCAGAAGGAAGAAAAAAATCTTTTTCTTTAACAGCAAAGTAGCCCCTGCTGTTGCAGTTATTGTTTTTCTGGCCTTTGCAATCTTGTTGGGTTTTATGAACAAGACAGGGCAGGTTGTTAATACTTCCATTACAGGGCAACAGGTTGGAACAAATTTTATTTCTAATATGTTTGCAAACTGGAATGCAGGAACATTAGATGCAAATATTGCAAAATATCTATTTTGGTTTATGGTTACTATATTAGTTTGGAGTATTCTTAGTTTTGCTAAATTTCCCCAAAATGGGGTATTTCAGGCATTTATAGCTATTCCTGTGGGATTCTTAGCTACTGCTTATCTTACCCCTGCAGAAATTTTTACTGTTCTACAAAGTTATGAAACATTGGGAATTGTTTTGACATTTATTGTTCCATTTATGCTCATGCTTTTCTTTTCTTCAATGCTTCTTTCAAATCAAAAAATTCGAGCTATGAGTGTTCCAAAAATAATGTTTGAGGTATTTTTATGGGTATTTTTTGTGGTTATTCTCGGTTATAAAATAGTTTCAGGAATAACTAAAGGGCAAATTCCCTTGGGGTTAAATTTGACTATTTTAATTATGGTAGGAGTTTTTTTCTTGTCTTTTTTAATACTTGTATTTAATAGAAGGTTTAGAAGATGGGTATGGAATATCGGAAATGATCTTAGGGGGGCTCAGCGTGAAGCTGAGAGAGTAGAAGCAGAAGCAGCTGTGAGGACTGCAAGAGCAACAGAAAAAGCTGAAAGAAGATAAGAATAGATTTTTATAATTCTTTTTTTTATCATTATAATGAAATCATATGATAATTTTGGAAATATAATTGTTGTCAGGTTTCCTAAAAAATTTAAACTAAAAGACAAAAAAAATTTTGCGAAGAAATTATTAAAAAAGCAAAAAGGGATTAGGACTGTCTTGGAAAAAAAAGAGAAGATAAAAGGAAGACTAAGAAAACTTTCTACAGGTTATATTGCAGGGGAAAATACAAAAGAAGTCTTGTATCGAGAGAATGGTTGTGTCTTTAGATTTAATATAGACAAAACTTATTTTTCTCCGCGCCTGAGCAATGAAAGAAAAGAAATTGCTTCTGGAATAAAGAAAGGAGATATGGTTTTGGTTATGTTTGCAGGCGTAGCACCATACAGCATTGTTATTGCCAAATTATCAAAAGCTAAAAAGGTTTTTTCGAATGAAATAAGCAGGGAAGCAAATAAGTATGCTGAGTTAAATATTAAATTGAATAAAGTCAAAGACAAAGTTGAATTGCTTCCCGGAGACATCAAAAGACTTGTAAGAACAGGAAAGATAAAAGAGAGGTTTGATGTTATTGTGATGCCTCGCCCGCAGTTAAAAGAAACTTTCTTGCATGAAGCTTTTCTCTTGTCGAAGTCAGGAACGAGAATCTATTATTATGATTTTTGCAAGACTGACGAAGTGGATTTTGCAGTAGAAAAAATAAAAAAAGAAGCAGAAAAAAACAAGAAAAAAATAAAAATCCTGAAAGTAAAGAAAGCAGGAGAATTAGCTCCTTATAAAATAAGGTTGAGGATTGATTTTCAGGTTGTTTGATTAATTTTAAATTTTGAGATAATCTATTTCATCTTCTTCTAATTTTAATTCTTTTTGTATCTCAGGATTTGATTTTATTATCTGTTTTATCACGGGAAATTCATACATTGCTCTTTTTTGGCTTACATGAACACATTCTGCATATTTTTTGCAGATTGATTTTTTTTGTATTGTTTTTTGATTGTTGAGCCAAATTTGAAGTATTCTTGATGGTTTTTTGTATGTGGTAAATCCAATTTTCGCATTCTTTTTTGAAGAAGAAATCCCATAGCTAAGGAAAATATTTTCATAAACAAGGAATCTCCAATATTGTTGTTTGTATATTCTTCCTTTGAACACATCTGTCTTGCTTAACAGTTCATATGCCCTTGCAAGTTCTTCTCCGGCATATTCTGTAGGAATATTTTCTTCAATCCATAAAATTATTTCATCTATGGACATATTCACAGAATCAAAAATATTAATCATTTCTTTTGTTGGTTTTTCCTTGAATATTCTTCTTAGCGAATTAAATATATCTGTTTCTTTGTTTCTTTCATCCAGAATTATGGAGAAATAATCTTTTAATCTTGACAAAGTTTGCAGATCATTTATTGCTGCTCTTAAGTCTCCTTTTGCTTTTATTGATAGTTCTGTAATAAAATCTTCTTCTATTGTCAGATTTTCTTTTTTTAAAATATCAAATATTACCTCTTTTATTATATTATAATTGATTTCTTTTAACTGCAAAAGTTCGCATTTTTTTCTTAAGGGACTGAATTTTCTGTTCCAAATATTATTTGCGGTTATTATTATTGGGTAGGGGGAGTGGTTTATTATATTTAATAATTCGCCTAACCCTCCATAATCTGATTCTGATATACCATCGACTTCATCGATTAAAATTATTTTGTTTTTTTTCTTTAATGATTTTTGTTCAACTGCTGGTTTGAGAATTTCTCTTAATTTTATTTTATTTCTGAAATCACTTGCATTTAATTCAAATATTTCAGAATTAATTTCATTTGCAATTGTATGAGCAATGCTTGTTTTTCCTGTTCCTGGGGGTCCGTAGAGAAGCAATGCCTTTTTATTTTTTCCAAAATTTTTCAGGAATTCTTTTACTTTAAAGACAGCTTTATTCTGTCCTTTTATCTCTTCAAGTCTTTTCGGACGATATTTTTCTGTCCATGGCATTTTTTAAAAATTCCCCTGTTTTGTATATTAAATATCCTGCCTTGCTCTTTACTTCGAATTCCCCAATATTCACTTCATGATAATCCTTACAGTCGTAATTATTTGGATGGTGATTTGTGTCATAGTCTCTTGCGCATCCATTTCTGCATCTGCCAATCAAACGATTCAAACAGGTCTTCATATTATCCTTTTCCCAAGCCAGCAAGCACAAAACTTGCAATTAAAGATTGCAATTGAATAAAGGGGTCAGAACCTTCTACTATCCTGAACTCAATTTCTCCTGTTTTTTCTGTTAATTTTACTTTTATATCCGGCTCTACAGGCAAATTCCATATTTCTTTTTGTATTGCTTTTATAACATCCTGTCCAGAAATGCTTTCTCTCAGCATTATATCAAGAAGTTTCTCTTTTGATTTTTGAAAATCTCCAGAGAGAGCATAATCAAGAACAACTTTTATGTCTCTTGGCTTTGTATTTGAAATTATTGTTGAGATAAGTTCAGGAGTTATTGATGGAGATATAGAAGCAGTTGATTGCAGGATATTAATGCATCTTCTGCAATCTCCTTCACATCCCTCATATAAAATTTCAACAGCTTCTGAGATTATTGTTAATCTTTCTTTTTCGGCGATTTTTGAAATAACTTTCTCGATGTCTTTTTTTTCAAGGAGTTTGAATTTAAAGATTGCACATCTCGATTGTATTGGGTCTATTATTTTGCTTGAATAATTGCATGAGAGAATAAATCTGCATGTTGTTGAGTAATTCTCCATTGTTCTTCTCAATGCCTGCTGGGCTTCTGGAGTTAAAGCATCTGCTTCATCAAGAAAAATAATCTTGAAAGGGATGTTTCCCAAAGATTTTGTCCTTGCAAAATTTTTGACTTTTTCTCTTATTATGTTTATTCCTCTTTCATCAGAGGCATTTAATTCAAGATAATTTTCTCTCCAGTTATCCTTGTAGAGTTCTTTTACTACAATTAAAGCAAGAGTTGATTTTCCAGTTCCTGCCGGTCCTGCGAATAACATATGAGGAATGTTCATTGAATTTGTAAGTGCTTCAACTCTCTTCACAGAATTATCCTGCCCCACAAGTTCATGGAATTTAGAAGGACGATATTTTTCTGTCCATATGCTGCTTGCCATAAGAAATCTGCCGGCTGATTGCCAACCTCCCTTTCCTGTTTTTCATAATAAATGTTTTCAATCCAAACTTATAAAGATTATGATACTACAGAAAACAAATTTACTTAGCTCTTTCCCTTCTCAGTTTTCTTTTGTGCTTTTCCTTTCTAAGCCGCTTTCTTTGCCACTTCCATCTCATCTGTCTTTTCTTCTTCCATCGCCTAGAGCTTCTTTTCATCGTATCTCCTGTATTCGATGAGATTTTGCATAAATGCAAAAAATATCGAAAATTGTTGAGTAAACTCAATCATTAATAAAGAAAAAATTGCTTTTTAAAGATTATGATTAGTTTTTGAAATTATTTCAAATTCCTTACTTCTTCTACCATTTTCCTTGCTTCTTCTTTTTCTCTCTTTCTTTTTCTTTGCTTGGCTCTTAAAAAAGAATTCAATTTTCTTTTTGTTCTTTTCTTATGTTTAAACTTTTTCTTTTTTCTTTTTTTAGTTCTTGATGTTATCAAATTTTTCCTTTTTGATTTAAGTCTTTTCTTTCTTTTATGAAATAAGATAATAATCAATAGTATAATCAGAAAAATTCCCCCCCAAATCGCAAAATAATAATAAATTTCTATTGGTTTTTCCTTAACTACTTCAAAAGTATCTGTGCTTGAAGCAGAGATATCTCCATAAGAAACTTTTGAATAAAATGTATACATTCCTAAAGAGATGTTTTGTGGTATTCTTAATTTTCTTTTGATTTCAAGTTTTTTGTCAATTGCAATATTTTCTTTTTTGAAGGACAAAACCTCTCCTTCAAAATTTTTAACAGCAGAATAAACTGAAATGTCCATATTATTTAAGTCTCCCAGGTTTGATATTCCAATTTTTGCTGTTACATCACTTCCAGGAATTATTTTCTTGGAAAGAACTTCAACTAATATATCAAAAAGAGGTTTTTTCTCTTTTACTTCTATAATAACATTAATCGTTTTTTTAATTCCTGTTTTCTCGTCCTTAAAAATAATTCTTCCTGTATAAGCATCTGGAGCTTCTTCTTCTCTTGCAAATATATCAATAAAAATATTTTTGGATTTCCCTGGATTTAAGATAAAAGATTCTTCACTCGCAACCATAAACTTCTTGAGTTCTCCTAAATCCAAACTTATATTTAAGATATTACTTCCTGTGTTTTTTATTACTATAGTCTCTCTTTTGCTTTCTCCCTGTTTTATCAATACCTTGATTAAATCTTTATTTAATATGAAGTTGCTCATCGAACCAACAGTGCTTGGAAGTATGCAATCAAAGGGGCAACTCGAATATGTTTCTCTGTTATTACAAACATAATCATAATTGCAAAAGCCTGCCAGCAGTAATGCAGAAGAATATGGCTGAAGAGTTACTGAATTGGATACAACATTCCCATATAAATCCAAATAGTTATTGCTAAGGTTATAAATTTGAAGGGTTGTTTGAGTATTATAAAGGAATAAGAAATCATTTGATTTGTCATTGTATTGCACATTATTTACCTTTGCAACATATACATTATCAATCCAGAATTTTGTTCCATTTGTGTTAAATTCAATATCGAATCTTCCTGTGGCATTTTCCGTAGCTGTAAAAACCTTGGAAACTTCTTTGACTTTGTTACTACTTAATATTAACCTGTTGTTTGAATATCCTAAGTTATCCCATGGAGCAGCATTTCTTCTTACTATTGGAAAAACAGAAAATGTAGTATTTCCCATTATTTTGAACTTTATTTCATAATTTTGTCCCTTGATTAAAGAAAAAGTATTGGAAGTTAATAGGTGAGTTTGTGATTCACTATCATTATGTATTGCTGATAAACAACCTCCCTCCCCTATTGGACAATCTGAAACCCATGATTTCTCATAGGTATATGGATATTGTGTCCAGTTATTTATGTTGCCATTAAAATTATTGTTTATTATTTGTTCTGTTCCATAGTTTGAAGCTTCAAGTTTATAATCGTTTATTTGATAAAAATCATTCATGTCATAAGAATGTGTTTCATTCCCTTTTTCCTGTTTCCATAAATAAAGAGGGAAATAAATCAATGTAGGATAATAGGTTGTTCCGTTGTAAAAGTAAATTGCTAAATTGTCAAAATAGGGATGTGAATAATAATTGTAATCAAAATTTCCAAAATTAGTACTGCCCCCCAAAAGTCCGATAAAGGTTCCTGGGGGAGCAGAAGTGTTTACATTAAAAATATTTCCTGATACATTGTTATTTTGAGTAATTCCCACTATTGTGTCTTCCCTAAAATATATGGCACCTAATCTTGCATCATATATTGTGTTATTTATAACTGTGTTATTAAAAGAATTATGCAGATATATGCCTCTTCCGCTGTTTATTATTGTATTATTTGCTATCAGGAAGTTACCAGTATAATCATCTAAATATATCCCTCCTGCCTCATTTGTACTGCCTGCTCTTTTCATCGGAGGAGAACCCATTGAATCTATAAGAATATTATTTGAAATAGTATTAACAGAACGATTTGAAAGTTGAGTGTGAATGGCTCCGCAATCATCAAGAGTCATGCAAGTTTTATTTATGATATTCTTGTTTAGAATATTTTCTCTTCCTTCCAACCTTACACCGATATAAGCCATATCATACAGGGAATTATATTGAAATAAACTATTATTAGTCCATTCCAGCCAGACTCCTGCATAGCTTCGTACTGGCTTTCCAACTGTGCCTATATTATAAAGAGAATTATTAGTTATTGTTATATTTTCGTCTCTGTTTAATATAAATCCATCCTCTCGTGCCTTGTAAGCATTTATATTCTCTAAAGTAATATTTTTTGAATTATAAACATATATGAACATTCTTCCAGAATCATTAATGTTTAAATTGGATATTTTTAGATAACTGACATTATTAAAATACAAACTATCACTTTTTGTTTGTTTTATAGTAAGATTAGCAATATAAATATTGTTTTTATTTTCCGCATAAACTGCCCATGTTTGATTTGATACCTCTATGCTATGGTTGTTTGGATTTTCATCTCCGTGCAGCCAAATATATATCTTGTTTGAAGAAGAATTATACCACCACTCTCCGGCAGAATCAAGCATCCAAAATTTATTTTCAAGGTAATAACCATATCCATACTGGACATTATAAGTAGTTGGAGATGTCCAATTTATTGTTTTTAATGTATCATTATATTGAGAGGCAACTCTTTCTTCTATTGCCCAAGTTGCCGTCATTACTTTGACTGTGCTGTTTACTATTTGGCTTTCTGTGAGAGTTAAATTAGTATCTGTTAATCCATATTTTCCGCTGTCATTTGTTACATTAAAGAATCCAACATTGGGATGAAAGGATAAATTATAAAAAATTCCATCAACGAACATTTGGATGACGTTGCTTGTTACATTTGCTACGTAAATATTCCCCGAATAGATGCTCCAATTTGAAACTATCTCTGTCGGATTTATGATTGGTTTATTCCCTGTTCCATAATCTCCGAAAGTTATGGGATTTCCTGAAGAACCAGAGCTCGGAATTGTTAATTGCTCTCTCCATGTTTCGTTTCTTTTGAACATTATTGAATCTCCGGGGTTGAAATTTTCAGCATTTATTTTTGAGATAGTTTTCCATGCTGAAGATTGAGATGTTCCATTATTTGAATCGAGCCCGCTAGTTGCGTCAATATAATAAATTTTTGTTGCAAGGGTTGTAAAATTGTAAGTTCCAGAAGTATTGCAATGATTTCCCTCATCACATGAAGTTACATTATAGTAATATATTGCATTTGGAAGAATATTATTTATTGTTACTGTATGGATTGTGGAGAAACCATTAGTGGTAGAATTTAGAGATAGATTGGCAGAGTCTGTTCCATAGAGAACTAAAGAAGTAGCATTTTTATTTGTAGTCCAGTTTATAACTGCAGAAGTGGTGCTTATGCTTACGTTTGTTATGTTTATTGTTGGTACGCTCGTGTCGATTGTTAATGTATAATTATTGGACGCAAAAGCACAATTGCTTGAGTTGTCACAGGCATAACAATTCCAAATAATTATTTTGTCGGTTAAATTATTTCTTGTAAAGTTTGCTGAAGCAGATTCTCCACTGAGAGTAATGGTGCTGTTAGTCACAAAGCTTCCAGAATAATTCCAATAGAAAGTAACATTAGATAATTCAGTATTGTAATTAGTGTCAGTAGCAGAGCAATTAAAAATCTGTGTTTCATTGCCTGATATTGTTCCGTTTCCCGGAGAATTTAATACAACATTTGGAGAGGTTGGAACATCTAATGTCACCTGTCTTGTCGTTGAATTAACATTGCCAGCAGCATCTATTGCATAGGCAGTATAATCATAAACACCATCATTTAAAAGAGTAAAATTGTGATATAGTTTATAGGTTTCCGCAGTATAAGAAGCATTAATTTCTTCAGGAGATAAAGCCCTTCTATAAATTGTTACTTCATCTATTGAGCCATTAAAAGGCAAATCTGCATAACTAGGTTTTCTCAATCCTATAGTCACTTTATTACTGAGCATTTCAGGAGGATAGTTCCAATCTGCTGAATTAATCTCAACCCCATCCTCATAAATTTTCATCTTTGAACCATTAAAACTCAATCCAACATGGTGCCATTTGTTGTCTCTCAAGTCATGTGAGCCAATAACATTGCCGTAACCATTTGCTCCAGAATATATTGTAGCTCTTAATAATCCATTCTGAAGATATAACAAATAACCATAAGAATTTACACTGTAGGTATATTGTCCAACAATTGCATTATAAGAACTAGTGCCCTGAGCTTTTATCCAGGCGAATACAGAAAAATTACCTGTAATATTCAAACTTTCATTACTTTTAGTTTCAATATAATCATTAATACCATCAAATTCTAATGATTTTCCGTACTTTCCTGAAACTATATTTTCTGTATCCAATCCATTATAAAAAGTTGCAAAATTAGAATGACTGGAATTATCAAGTATTCCTGTTGAGTTATAGAAATCCATAGCCCACCACCCAATTAAACTACGATTCCAGTCTATAAATGCAGAGTGCTCATTTGTGTCATTGGTTGAAACATTAACATAAATACCATCTGTATATTGTGTTGAAGCATTTGTGGGGGTTGGAATAGTAAAATTTATGTTTGGAGCAGTTGTGTCTACAGTTATGAAATATCTTAATGACTGATTCCAGTTTCCGCTCGTGTTTTGTGCCCATATTGTATAATTATAAGTGTAATCTTCCAAACTCGTGACATTTTTATACCAATTTATTAAAGAACTATTGCTCATGCTTAAATTAGTAAAACCAGAAAAATTTCCCCATTCCAATAAAGACTGATTTAAATTTTCATTAGAAGTTATATTTACAAAAATCCACGGATTATTTGTATATGAATTGTTGGTTAAAGTAGGGGAAACAAAGATTATTGATGGTGATGCTGTTATAAATATAATAAATATAAGAACAACTAAAAATAAAAACAGTAATAAATATTTAAATTTTAATACCCCTCTTTTCATATACAAATACTTTTTTTATTGTATTTATAATTTATCTAAATCTAAAAAAAATCATCTGTGTTTTGTAACTCCAATCTTCGGACAATATTTGCTTACAGGACAACGAGAACAAAAAGGGGAAATTGGCTTGCAGATTGTTTGCCCGAATTGAACAAAAATAGCATTAAAATCTCTCCAGTATTTTTTGGGGAGAATTTTTTCTAATTCCTTCTCTGTGCTTTCCGGACGTGTTGTCTTAACCCATCCAAGCCTGTTTGGAATTCTGTGGCAGTGAGTATCTATGGGAAGAACATCTTTTCCAAAAGCAAATGCCAAAACAATATTTGCTGTCTTGGGACCTATGCCTTTAATTGACATTAATTCCTCTTTTGTTTCAGGAACTTTCCCATTGAACTTTTTTAATATTACTTCAGAGACGTGTTTTATTATTTTTGCTTTTTTTCTGTAATGCCCTGATGAAAAAATTAAATTTTCTAACTTTTTACCTGAAAGAGACAGAATGGCTTTTGGAGTTGATGCAACTGAAAATAATTTTTTTGAGGAAATTTCTGTATTCTTGTCCTGCGTTCTCAATGAAAGAAGACATGCAATCAATATTTTGAATGCATCATTTTCTTTTAGCCTCATTCTGTTAAGAGTTGTTTTTTCATAAACGATGTATTTCTCTGAAAGAATTTTCATTATTTTCTTTATTCTTTTTTGCATTCTTTTTTTTATGAAAGAAAAGGATTTAAAGCTTCTTCTATTTGTCTATTGAATTAAAATGGGTGTTTTAGTGAGAAAAAACCAAGGGAATATAATCCTTACAAGAATTGCGAGATTGGCACTCGTGGGTTTTTTGACTTCTTTTGCCGCCGCATTTATTGACACTGTATGGGCAGTTTATATGAAAGAATTTCTCGGGAACATGGCATGGGTTGGATTCTTTTCTGCGTTCTTAACTATAGTGGCCTTTTTTTCTTTTTTCTTTTTTGTTCCATTTATTGAAAAAGGAAACAAATCAAGATTATTTTCATTGTCACTTGTCATGTTCTTTATTGCATATCTGCTTTTTGCAATAAACAGGAACCCATATATTTTTGCCATTCTGGCAATCATTACTACTGTCTTAAGCACCCTGAAAATAACGAGTTTCGGAATAATCATAAGGGACAAATCCAGAGAGACAGAATTATCAAGAAACGAGGGAGTTATGTACACGTTATTAAATGTTGCATGGGTAATAGGTCCCTTGATAGCAGGGTTGCTCTCTGAATTTCTCGGGCTTAGTTTCATCTTTGTAATTTCTGCAATATTTATTTTTCTTGCCTTTGTTTCATTTAAAGTTTCAAGGATACAGGTTTCTAATCTTAAGAAAAAAATAGACAGGAATATGTACAAGAATTTTATAGAATTTTTCAAGAATAAAAACAGGGTTCTTTCTTATGTTATAGGCGGAGGAATTCCTTTTTGGTGGGCTTTGATTTATCTTTTTGTCCCCATGTATATAATTGAAAGAGGGCTTTCTATAGAATGGGTTGGTTATTTTCTGTTTGCAATTGCAGTTCCTATGATACTTTTTACTTATGTCTTTGCTAAACTAGCCGGCAGAATCGGGTTCAAGAAACTGTTTAAGACAGGCTTTTTTATTTTATTTGCTTCTGCTTTGGCATGTTTTTTTGTGAGCAATGTTCCTGTCATTTTTGGATTTAATAATATTTATATAATTCTTGGTATCTTGATATTTGCGAGTATCGGAGCAGCAATGCTCGAATCCACATTAGAAGCATATTTCTTTGATTTAGTTAATAAGAAACAGGAGCTTCGTTTTTACGGGCCCTATAACACTAATTTAGAAGTTAGCAGACTATTAGCGTATTCTTTACCTTCTGTTATCCTGATTTTTCTGCCATTTAAATTCATATTCATATTTTTTGCTGTTGCAATGCTTTCTTTATTTTTTATATGTTTTAGAATAAAAGAAGTAATTGAAAAAAGACGTTTAGTAAATCGTATTTAATCAGATGTCAGTGAAGCATGGAATTTTATTTCTTTCCAATATTTTTTTTGATTTTTTAACTGAATTTCTTCCAAGAAATACTGCAATTACTGATTTGTATCTGGAGAAGCTTACTATTTCCTGAGCTGTTTTTTCCGGTTGAGACATTGATTGGGGAGTAAAAATAGCTATTACAGAATCTGCATCAGATTTTTTTAAATTATTGAATGCTTTTTTGTAGTCTTTTGCTAGAGCAGTTCCTATCAAGTCAATTGGCTTTTTTACATTGTATCCTTTTTCAATCAAATGATCTGTAAGAAGAGCAGCTGCACCTCCGGCATTAGTTACAATTGCTATTTTCTTTCCTTCAGGATTTATGTCTTTCTTTTTAATTTCAAATGCAGATGCCAGAGAATTTTCCGATTTTACCTTTGCCTGTCTGAATGCTCCCTTGTAAATTTCAAAATCTGTTGCCAGGCTTCCTGTATGGCTTAAAGTTGCTTCATTTCCTTTTTTTGTTCTTCCGGATTTTACTGCAATTATTTGTTTATTGCTATTTTTGCAAATTTCTATAAATTTTTTTCCATCTTTTAATTTTTCTATGTATAAAATGATTTTTTTTGTCTTTTTGTCTTTGTTGAAATACTCAATAAAATCATCGAAACCCAAATCAGCCATATTTCCCAGACTTATATATGCAGAAAAACCAAGCTTTTTATCTGAAAAAGAAACATCTGCCAAATAACTCCATAATGCTCCGCTCTGTGCAATAAAGGCTATGTTGCCTTTTTGAGCACTTAAGTTTGAAAAAGTTGTATCAAGATTTATGTAAGGATTTGCAATTCCAAAACAATTTGGACCGAGAATATTCATCCTGTATTTTTTCCCTATTTTAATTAATTCCTTCTCTTCTTTTTCATTTCCTGTTTCAGAAAAACCAGCACTTATTATGATAATATTTTTTATTTTCTTTTTTCCGCATTCTTCCAAAACTTTTTTTACGCCAGGAGCAGGAATTGCTATTATTGCCATATCTATTCTTCTCTTATAATTAAGAATAGAAGCATATGTCTTTCTTCCATATATTTTTTCATGCTCGATGTTTATTGGAATTATCTCTTTCTTTGATTTTAGAAGTTTTTTCATTAAAACATTTCCTACTTTCCCTGGGTGTTCTGATGCTCCTATTACTGCTATAGTTTTCGGGTTTAGAAGACCATTTACTTCTCTCATTGGAATAATTCGAAAGTTATATATAAATAAATTTCTTTTTTTGTTCATGAAGATTTTTGCAGAAAGAGAGGCAGAAAATTTTTTGAAAAAAGCGGGATTTAGAGTCATTGAAACTTTTTTTATAAGGAAAAAAACAGAAATAGAAAAAGCAGCGGAAAGAATTGGATTTCCCCTTGTTATGAAGGTTTCAGGGAAAAAAATTTTGCATAAAAATGAACTTGGAGGAGTAAAAGTCGGAATAAAAAGTTATGAACAGGCTGCTAAGACATTTGATTTGCTAAAAAGAATAAAAGGCAGCGACGGAGTTCTTGTTCAGAGGAAAATACATGGACAGGAACTATTATTGGGGATTAAGAAAACTCCTGAATTCGGACATGTTATTGCATTTGGCATAGGCGGAACTGACGTAGAGAGAATTAAAAAAGTTTCCTTTAGGGTTTGTCCTTTAGAAGAGAAAGAAGTCTTGAGTATGATTAATGAAATTAAAATAAATCTAAAAAAAGAAGATACAAATTCAATTGTAAAAAACATAATCAAACTCTGTGCTCTTGTTAAAAAATATCCAAGAATAAAGGAATTGGACATAAATCCTCTTATTGTTGAAAAAAATAAGGCACTAATTGTTGATGCACGGATTATATTTGATTAGACTTATTCTTTTTTATGTAATACACTAAGAGAATTATTGAAATTAAAATTATATTTGACAGTATTAAGCTAAGGGAAATAATGTTGTTAGAGAGAATTTCTATAAGTGTTATAATTGGCTGGTAGAGTATCATAATACTGACAATCATTGCCATTATAAATGTCAATAAAACAACTCCTGCCATAACATCTTTTACTCTTCCAAATTCTTTGTTGTATTCAGGAGAAACCAAGTCAATTAGTTTTTCAAAACCACGATTGAACATTTCCAATATTATTACCAAAAAGCAGACAATTATTATTGTTATCAAATAAGTTCTTGAAATTTCCAACAGAATTGCAGTGAGTATTATTATGGAGCCAACAATAATCTGTATCCTGATATTTCTCTCTTTTGATATACTCCTAAACAACCCGCGCGTTGCATGTAACACGCTGTCTTTGAATGTTGTTTTTGTCATGTCAAGCATTCAAATTATATGTTTTTAAGAATTATGGAGTTGTAGATTATAGTTTATGCCCCCGCCGAGATTTGAACTCGGGTCGCCACCGTCCTCTAACGAGAGATTGCATTAAGATGCTTAGACCTATGCTCTCATCGAGTTTTGATCACCTCTCCTTATCTGAATCAAGATTCGCAAATGAATCTTAATTCAATAACTTGCTTTGCTTGTTATTTTGAGAGGGTGGAATCCTTGGCCTCTAGACTACAGGGGCAATTTATTTTATTAATATCCTGCAGTCTTAAGCTTTAGCTTTTTAGACTACAGGGGCATCCTAATTTGTAAACAAGTTACAACAAAATTGTCGGATGCGCGATGATTTTAAAAAATCATCTGGGGGCATATTGTTTACTTATTATTTACATATTCTTTTTATTTAAAAGGGTTTTTGTTTACATAAAATAAAGAATAAAAAATATTGCAATGCTATGAAGGAAAAAACCGATTATCGCAAGTTTCATTGGTTTTATTGTTGTCAGGCCGGCAAGCATTGAAACCCCGATTTCATCAGGAAGAGGAGTAGCAATAACAATCCCTGCAAAAATATACAACAAATAATGTTTTATTAAAATGTGCTTATTCTTTTTTGCTATCGTTTCAATTTCATGAATTATCTTTGTTTTTTCCAGTTTTTTGAATTCATCTGTAAAAGAAAATTTGATTATTTTAAATATAAATAAGTCTGCAATTGTTGCTCCTATGCCTGCTATCAAAGCACCGATTAATATGCTATTTGGGTTTATTTTTATTAACAGACCAATCCCAAAAGGAGCAGTAAATCCCATAGCAGTTAGAATTCCTGAAATAAATGTCCCAAAGTGCCCCAAGTTATTGAAAACTTTCATCCATTGGGAGATATTTGGCCTTGAAAAAATAAAATATGCTACTATTATCAGCGTAAATAATAAAAGTAATTTTGGGTATTTAAATGAAAATATCTTCTTTGCTCGTTTAACACCTTCAGGACTATGTTTCTTAAGTTTTTTATGAATTCTTCTGTGAGATTCATTCATCTTACTCTTTTAAGAAAACTTTATCGTGGGGCCTTACTTTTTCCTCAACCTTTATTCCTACATGGTCTCCCTCTCTTGCCTGACTAACTTCTTTGTTATTTATCTGCATACTTTCTACTTTTTGTTCAAAGTCTGTTGTATGCCCTGCAACATGAATGGTATCTCCAACATTCAATTTTCCAGAAAGCTTTATTGCAGCAACTCCGACATGTGAGAAATAAGTTGAAACCTCACCAATTTCTTTTTCTCCCATATTTAGTTCATTATTTCAATATATTTAAAACTATTGTTCAGTAAGTTTTTAAATCTATAAATTTATGATAATTTATAATTCAAAGCCCCATAGTACAGCGGTCAAGTATGCGGCCCTCTGGTTAGGAGATTTGTTAATCAAGTCAAATAATAGAAAGGCTGTGACCCAGGTTCGAATCCTGGTGGGGCTATTCTGAGAATTAATTTTCATAGAAAAATTTTTATATCTCTTTTTATTTTATTGAATATGGGATTGAGTGTGATAATTTTTATAATCGCTATTCTTGTTGCTGCAATTTGGTTAATTTATGGATTAAAAAGAGTAAAGCATAAATTTCTTGCAATTTTTTTAATAATATTGATATTATTTTCTTTTCTGAGTTTTAATGCTGTCTTTGGAGGGAAGGAAGTTTCAATTCAAAATATTTCTGATTTAGGAAATGTCGCAAAACTTTATTTTTCCTGGCTTGGAAATATTTTTGTGAATTTAAAATCAATAACAAGCAATGCGGTTAAAATGGACTGGCAAGGAAATAAAACAGATAAAACAACATAATGTTTATAAAGTATATCTGATAATATATATTATAATATGGCAAGAAAAAAGAGAGTGAGGAGAAAGACAGCAAAAAGGGTTTCTAAGAGAACTTCCAGGGGTTTTGGCGTTAAAAAGAAAATTGCAATAGTTCTTAATAATTTAATATTGTTTGTGGCATTATCTTTGATTTCTTTTGTATTGTATAAACTCTTGCAGAACGATTTTTTAATAAATTTATTTTCTGTAATGTCAATGGTTTTTGGATTTGTTTCAGTTGGTTTTTTGATAACTCTCTTAATCCTGCTAATTATTAAAATATCCAAGAAAAGATAAATATTTTTATAGCTAATTCTGAACATATTTAGAAGTGAATTTGGTTCGCTACTTGAACATTGTGCCTCAGTAGCTCAGTTGGTAAGAGCACCACCTCGGTAAGGTGGGGGTCCTGAGTTCAAATCTCAGCTGAGGCTTTATATGTTCATTAAATTTATAAAGTTCTATCATAAAGTAAAGAGATGACTGAAAAGTTTGACTTGGAGCAATTAAAAGAAAGGTATAAACCTTTTCAGGAAAAATATGATTTACCTCCTTTTGAAAAACTCAATGAAGATTTTCAGATTGAAAAGGCAGCTGAATCAGAAACCGATTTGGTTTTGAGAGAGATAAGAAGATACATAACAGACAAATATTTCAATTATCTCAGGTTTATAGAGTCAATTCTTTCTCCAACGAATGCTCCCATGTTTATTTTTGCTGTAACAAAAACCTTGGGGATAAAAGAAAGAGAAAAATTAATAGATTTATACAAAAAAATAGCAAAGGTAGATATAGATTTGATTGAATTAGACATAGAATATTCCGAGGAAAAAGAAGCAAAATCAATTAAAGAATATTTTTCAATTTGGCAGGATATTAAAAAAGATTTTCTTGAAATTATTGATGTGATAAAAAAGAACTGGGACAATAAAATCGAGGACAGCGGCAAAGGTTATTTTGGATGATTAAATAATAAAGATATTAGAAGAATAATTTGTTGAGTTCCAGTTAAATCCTTTTTTTCCCAAAAGTTTTTCTAAACTTTTTCTGTCTATTCTATCTCTTAGTATTTCTTCTAATCTTTCAGTATCAAGAGGATAATCTTTATCTTCCTTTAATCTTAGTAAACCTTTTTTATTAGTTATAACTGTTGTAGGGTCAAGTATGCCATGAATAGTTGCTTCCTTTCCGCCAACCATGCGAGTTACTGCTAGTGGAAATTCTTTCCATTCTTTATCTATCCTTTTTTCAATTTCATCTTTTAATTGCGAGGCTACAAGATATGCTCCTTTAAAATAAACTATTTCTTCTCTACAACTTTTATTGAGTTGATAAATAAATTTAGAATTTCTTTCATATATCTCTTGGTTAAACTTTACTAATGCAAAATTCGAAGGATTAGTGTTAAAATCCAATTTTTTCTCAACTTCTTTTTCTTCTTCTTGCATTCTTTTTTTATACATTTTTTCAGCTTTTCGTAGGCTTCTCATAAACATGACTTATAACTTTGCTTTTTAAATCTTTTCAGAATTCATAACTTCTTTTTTTAGATTTCTTCCTGTTTTTTGTTCAATTGTCTTTACAAGTTGGTTTCTTCTTTTATTATCTAATTCTTTTGGATAACAAGAAGGAAAAGTAGGATATAATTTTTCCAAACCATCAAGCATTTTATGAGCAAGCCCTGTTGCAGTATATTTTTCTCTTCTCTTGGATTCAGGATAAGTATCCCAAGAATTTAGATTGTAACTTCCCCCAGCATTAACATGAATTTCATGAGTCTCTCTTCCAGAACTAAAAAGAATAGTCGAAACAGGAATGTCTGAGTAAAACATGAGTCCTTCTAATTTAGAACCACTCTTTTCAATAATATCTGTTAAAATGGGTATTGCTTTAGTTTTCCATTCTTTAAAAAAATAAGGAATCCTAAATGCATGGCTTTTTTTCAATTTTTTTACAAATTTTAGATAATCCTCCTTTCTCCTAATCTCTCGTTTAACATATCCCTCAATTTTAGATTTTATTCTTCTAGGATTTTCTCCTCTTTTAACAGATTTAATTGCTCTGTCGAGTTCAAAAATTATTAGAGGATATTTGTCATACAGCTGAACGAGATAGGATTTTACCTGTTCTCTTTCTTTCTTTTTTTGTTCTTTATTCTCTAAAAAAAATGGACATTCAAATTTCATAAAATTAGCATCTCATGTTACTTTATAAGTTTTTTCTTAAAGGATTAAAGGATATCTCTAAATAATCAATAACACAATCCCAATCAGTAAAAATATATCAAATAATAATTCAAATTTATTGATTTTTTCAATAAAGCCAAATTCTTTTATTGTAATTCTTTCTTTTATTTTTAAAAAATTCAAATGCGCGTAATCAAGGAACATATGGGTATAATATCCCAACCCAATAATCCAAAACAAATTTTTGTTTATGAAGAACAATGTTATGATGATTGCTGTAATCAGTATAAACCCAAGCCAATGATGTATGAATGTTCTTGCATTTTTGAAATTTCCTTTTACATCTGCATTCCAAGCATCTTTCAGTTTCCAGTCTTTTCTTTTTGCCACAAAAATTATAAAATGGTCTATGTCCACAAAAACAGCAACAAGCGCAATGAGCAAAGCAATTCTATAATCAAATATATTTAACTTTGCAAGTATGAGTGCAATCAAAAGCGAGAATAAAAAATGGCTTTGCGGATACATTTTTATAGAAATTAAGAGTAGTTTATTAAATTGTCGTTATAAAAATTAAAAATAAATAAATTTTTATACCTCTTCTTTTTTGATTGTTTAATGGATGAACAATTTTTCAAAAGAATTTATGAAAAACATATTAAGAAATTAAAAAATCTTTCAGTCCCCCATAAAAAATTGATGATTTGCTTTTCCGGAATTGCTGGTTCTGGCAAGACATATATCGCAAAGATATTGGAAGAAAAATATAAAGGAGTGAGAATAAGAAATGATGATATTCGGGAAGTAATTATAAAATTAGACAAAAAAAGAGATATTGATGAATCAACTTATGAATATTTTAACTGGTTTATTGAAAATTATAAATTCAGGAATCATTTAATCATCTTGGATAGTGGTATTGACAGAGGATACAGAGAAAAATTTTCTCTTTTCAAAAAAAGAGGTTATAAAATTTTCATTATAAGATTAGAGGTTCATGAAAGAATTTATGAGCAAAGAATAATAAATAAATTAGGCAGACTTGATGAGAATTACATTAATAGGATCAGCGACTGGAAAAGACAATATAAAGAGTTTGGAGAAAATGTTAAGCCAAATATTATTATTAAAAATGAAAAAGATAATGGATTAGATTTAGAACCATTATACTCTAAGCTTGAAAAATTGATTAGATAAAATGTTTTTAGATATACATTTAGAATATTGTGATGATAAAGGAGAAAGACTTATGAAGATAGCAGAGCTTGGAAAACCTTTTTCGATTTCTGTTGTTCCTGTTCTGTTTCTTCCAAAGCATGATGTTTTTAAAACAGGAATTTATCCTTCTGGTTTGGCATATTCCAGTTATCTTATTAATGCTCTTAAAAAATTAGCCCAAAATAAAAATGTCCTTTTTGGACAACAGGGATTTTCTCATTACTGTCCAAAGTGTTTCAAAGAAAAGAAGAAAAAAAGTCCCCATCATGAAAATATGTGTTTGTATTCTAGATCAAAATCTATTACTGAACAAATGAGATTTATGTCTGAAGGAAAAAGAATTATAAAAGAATTTTTCGGAGTTTCTCCTATTTTGTATGTTCCTCCGAATCATCAATATGATAAGAATTCAATCATTGCTGCCCAAAAATCAGGATTTGATTTTTTTGCTGTTAGAAAATTAATAGAAATATCTCCTTACAGAGAAAAAAATTTAATTGTCTTGCCAGAAAGCAAACTTGGAGAAAAAGGGGAAATTATATACACACATTATGATGAAACAGTAAATGAGTTTGAAAAATATTTAGAGATAGTTAAGCAATCTAGTTCTTTATATGATATTAATCCAGCAAAACAATCAAAATCAGACATTCAGGAAAATTATAAAAAAATGTTATTTACAAAAAAGAAAAGAGATACAGAAAAGATATCTTAGATTAATTTTATTTCAATTTTTCAAAAACTTCTTCCAGATTTATCTCAAAAAGTGCAACCGGCATTTTTATTTTCCAAGCCTTTAAGATGCGAGGATGAATTTCTCCTAAAAAACCTATTGGCTTTCCCCCCTGCCCTCCCGTGACGGAATTTTTTTTGTTATCAGAACTTAAAATTATTTCAACAGTCCTTCCGTCAATGAAATAATTTGGGATTTTGTCTGTTTCAGAGAAACTGATTTCTAAATTCATCATTCTTGAAAAATATTCCAAAATCTGTCTCAGTTCTGTAAAATTAGAGGGAGAAATTGCCAGTGCCAAATGCTCTTCTTCATTTGCTGAATTGAAAACTTTTCCAAGCTCAAAGATTCTTTGAGGATATTCGGCATCAACATTTTCTGAAAGTATTTTTAATAAATAGTGTGTTAAATCTTCTCTGAGAATATTATAATCTGTCTTTGACTCTTCAACTTCTATGAAATTCTCTTCTGGGAGGGCCATTTTTTTAAATTGCTCTCTTTTGTTAGTTAAGTGATAATTTGAAATTTCCAGCACATTCAGTCCAGAGAGAATTTCTGCTATTTTTCTTTTTATTATCTCTTTTTTATTTTCTTTTCCTATTCCCGATATATTCGGAATTTCAGGAACAAAATTTTCATAACCATATGCTATTGCCACATCTTCTATTAAATCAACTTCATGTAAGATATCAACTCTCCAGGAGGCTACTTCCACATCACCTTTGCTGTAATTGTGCCCCATTTTTTCAATTAATTTCTTTAATTCTTTTCCTGTGATATTTAATCCAAGCAGGGAGTTTGTATTTTGCAGGTTTATTTTCATTTTTTCAGGAGTCAAATTTGGGGTGATTTCTCTTTTTCCGTGTTTGCGAAGTTCCATCTGATAAATTTTTCCGCCCATTTCTGCAAAATTTGTTACAAGTATATTCAGGCATTTTTTTAAGATATTAGAATCAAATCCAGAACATTCAATAAAGATATCTTTTGTTTTGTTTGTTATCTTTCCTGTTGTTTGAGAGTTAATTATCGGAGGCATACTTAAAATGTTATTGTCTGAATCTATAAACACAGGGAATTTCTCCTTTCCTGCAAGCAAGTGGCTATATTCGCGTCCTGCAGAATGTTTTTGAAGGATTTGCAAGCCCGACATTTCTTTTTCTGTTTCAAGGGGAGTAAATTTTATTTTATCAGGCTCAAGAGCTTTAAATGTTATTGGAAGTTTTATTTTTTCCAATGGGTAAATTCCTATTGCAACTTTTTTTCTTTTTCTTCCGATTGTCAAATGCAGTTTTTCCTGAATATCAATTATCTCTTTTATCTTTTCATCATCAAACCTTATTCCTCTAACAATTGCACATGCAGTATATGGACGGATATTTTTTACAGAGGGATCAATAATAACAATATAATCTTTTTGAGGTTTGTTTAATTTATATTTTTTAAGCCCCCCACCTTTTCTTAAAAAACTCAAAAAAGCTCTTTTGAATCCATGATACGAAAGCAGATCAGGGCGATTAGGAAAAACTTCTATTTCTATTTCTGTATTGTCAAATTTTTCAAGAGGAGTTCCAAACATAGAAATATTATTTTGCATTTTCTCATCCAGTTTTCCTATTTCTTTTTCAAATTGTTTTCTCGGGAAAGTTACTTTTGTCATTTTATCCAGAATTTCATATTTCTCAGTTTAGTTAAATCATTTTTATACAACTCACGAAGGTCTTTGATGTTGTAGTAATCCATTATCATCCTGTCAAAACCAGGTCCCCATGCCAGAACATTCATCTTTTCTCCAAGCAAGGGAATTGTAACTTCCGGCCTGAATATGCCTGCTCCTCCCAATTCAAACCAAATTTTTTTTTCAGGATGAAAAACATCTATTTCAACGCTTGGTTCTGTGTAGGGAAAATAAGAAGGTCTGAATCTTATTTTTTCAAATCCCATTTTTTTGAAGAATTCTTTTAAATACCCCAAAAGATGCCTGAAGTTTAGATTTTTAGCAACTACAATTCCTTCTGTTTGATTGAATTCAAAACCATGGCTCCAGTCAACTGTTTCATTTCTGAAGCATTTTCCTATTGCAAAAAATTTTGCAGGAATATCTTTTTTATCGAGATTTGCAAGTGTTTGTGCGGACAGAGAGGTTGTGTGAGTCCGCAAGACTAGCCTTTTTGCCTCTTCTTCACTCCAAGAATATTCCCACCCCTTGCTATTATCAACTCCCTTCTCATGACTTTCTTTTACAGCTTTTACTATTTTTTTGTCAGGCAGTTCGCCTTTTTTGGATATGAAGAAAGTATCTTGCATTTCCCTTACCGGATGGTCTTGTGCAGTAAAAAGAGCATCAAAATTCCAAAAAGAACTCTGTATCAAGTTTCCAGACATTTCTCTGAATCCCAATTCTGTCCATATTTTTCTTGCATAATCTGTTGCCTGTGTAACAAAATGCCTTTTTCCTCCGCTTATGTTTGGAATAGAAGAAGTTAAATCATATCTTCTGAATCTCTTTCCCCGCCATGAAGATTCTTTTTCAAGAATCTTTGGAGTTATCTGTTCTATTAAATCTCCTGTTTTTTTACCGCTTTTTAACACTTCTTCTCCAAGGGGTGTAATATTAATCTCTATCTCTTCCTCTTCTCTTGTCTGAATTATATTTTTTCTTCTTTCCAGTTCTTTTAGCGCATATTTTTGTTCTTCGGTCAAGGATTTATAATCAAGGGGGAGTGATTCTATAAATCGCTCTTCAAGAGTTTTTTTCGATATTTCGTCTCCTCTGGAAGTCAAAATTATCTTTTCGTTTTTTATTTCAATTATTGCTTTGTTTTTTAAAACTCCTATGGAAGCTTTGAATTCGTCATCTGATAAACCACTTTGTTTCTGTGCTTCTTTTAGTTTTAGAATTCTTTTTTCATTTATTAGATTTAATAATCTTCGTTCTGGGAGCCCTTTTTTTTTGTATAACGCACCATTGACTCCTATTTCTATTATCTTTTTTTTGCTTTTTGAAAGAATTATTATTTTTTTATTGCTTAGATATTCCGAGGCTCTTAAAACAGAAGTTTTATCCAGTTTCGACTGCCTGCAAATTTCATCTATATTTTTTTCTTTTAGATAAGGAAGTATTTTTCTTTCATTTGGGCTTAAGGATTCTATCAGTTTATTTATTTCCATTGTAATTTTAAAGAATATACATTAAAAAAGGTTTTTATAAAATTTATAAGTCTTTTGTCATCCAAGTCGGCATGCCTAAAACCGAGCCAAGAGCTTTTAAATCAAGAAGATTTCTTTTATTTTTTTCGTGTATAAATCTCATTTTTAATTTGTTTTTGTTGCATATTCTTATGTTTTGCCTTATTCTTGCCAGAATTTCTGCCTTTGTTGTTGAATTTGACAAGATGATTTCATCAAAATTTATTCCAATTGAAACATTTCTTTTTTTTGCTACCTTTGCTAAAACATGATTTAACCCCGAATTTCTCTGTTTGTGAAAATCTTTTCTTTTTGCCTGATTTAAAAGAAGAATTTCTATTTTTTCTTTTTCCAATATCTTTCTATTTGTTTCATCATTATTGGAAGAAAAAATAATTCTCTTATCAGAATTTTCCTGTATTAATTTCCTTGCTTTATCAAAATTATCTTCCTGAATTATAATCTTTTTTTTCATTATCTAAAATTTTCTATTGTTGTCCCTTTAAATTTTTTTCCTCTGAGAACATTTTCCAACTGTCTGAGATTTTTTCCTAAAAGATATGTTTTTATTCTTTTTTTCATTATTATTTCAGAAGCAGTTTGGTCAAGTATGAAATGCTGTCCTGGTTTGAATCTTTCTTTGTGCGCCATTTTGTAAAAATCTTCCCAGGATATTCTTTTAATGAATTTTGCATTTTTGTGCTCAGCGGGATTTTTATCATATAATCCCATCACATTACTTAAATTTATGAAAATACTTTTCAGTTTTTTTGATATCTCTGCTGCTGTTGAATCAGAAGTCTGGTTCGGTTTATATTCCAGTGCCCCGCAAAAAACAACATCCTGTTTTCTTACATATTTTTTAAGAACTTCCATTGTGTGGGGAATTCCGTGTTCTGGATTTATGTTAAAAAAATAATTCATAAACCTCGCATTCATTCTCGTGGCTGAAATTCCTGAAAGACTCTGAAGTTTTTCATTTATTCCTGCTGCTTTCAATGCATTAATGTATTTTCTTGCAATACTTCCTCCCCCACATACAACAATAAATTTATGTTTGTTTGTGTTTCTTAGAATTATTTTTTTGAATTCTTTTAAAAATTTTAAATTTATATCATTTGGAATGATAAGACTTCCTCCAAGACTTAACACTACAATCCTCTTTTTAGTATTCATAAATTAAATAAGTGAGGCAAGATTTTAAGGGTTTTGGTTAAAAGAAACCTGCTGTTTTCTAATTGCCTCCGAGGAAATCGTAAGAGGAAAATCATTAGATAGTAAATAATTTGTTATCCTTTACATTAAAAATCTTAAGCCTTGCACCGCAATCAAGCCAGCCATGCGCGTAGTTTATTGCAGCAAAGGCATTTACATAATCTTCTTTTTTTTCAAAATATTCTGCATCAGAAAGATAATTTGATGCCATTTCAATTATTTCTTTTGTCTCTTTTTCTTTTTCTTCCTGAATTTTTTTGCCTGCTATTTTTAATGCCTTCTTTGTTAGTTCTTTGTATTTCTTTATTTTTTCTTTTGTTATTTCTTTTTCCATTCTCATAAGAAAAATAGTATGTTTATAAAATTAACAAATCTTTTTAAATCCCTTCTTCTTTAATAAGGTATGAAAGAAAATAAAACGAGGACGCTTATACTCATCTTGATTTTGGTGGTTGTGATTTTATCAGGAGTTATTCTCTATACTCTTTTAATAAGGCCTGCTTTGAATGGCTTTGTTATTGCGGGGCAAAATCAGGGGTATGAGTATGCAATTCTGACAATCGCACAACAGGCAGCCACATGCCAGCCAGTCCCTTTAAATATTGGCAATAATCAGACAATGGAATTGTTGTGGACTAGATGCCTGCAGCAATAATTTTTTCAGAAAATTATCTTGGACTTTTATTTTGAAAGGGGAGAGTTGGTAGATGTTGTCTCATTGATGGATTTGGAGGAAGAGCCATCTTTTTTATTATGAACCTCGAACCTATTGTTTCTGAGATAATTGCAGAGAGGATCAGATTTCCAACAACAACTCTGTAAACTCCTTCTATTACAGGAATCTTTGAAACTTCAGAGAATTTATTTATAATTCTGTCAACGTCTTCCTTGTTTAAAAAAATGTTTGTTGGCTTTGTGCCCATTGTTCCCATAACAATAACTTTTTCGTTAGTATTTCCTTCAATTACTCTCACTGCCGGGTCTTTTATTAGTGGGTTTATTTTGAATAAATCTATTTCAGTTCCAGAGCCTGGAATTGGTTTTAGATATTCTAAATGTTGGGGGAGTTTGGGTTCTGGAATGAACAGAACTTTTGGAAGAGGTCGTGTGAATCTTTTTATTGGTTTTGGAGGAGTTATTTCAGTTGGTTTCCGAATCAATTGGGTGCGAGGTAAAATATGTTGAATTTGCTGAACAGGCATTTCTATCCTTTTTGTTTCTTTTTTGAAACTTGGGGCAGGATTAGGCATTCCTTTTCTTTTGGCTTTTGACTCTATTATTTTCTGAAGATTGATTATATCTCTTTTTTCAGAATGCTTAATCAATTCTTTTGTGAATGCCAGCAAAAAAAATCTTTTAAAATCAGATGAGAATATTGCTTTCATTCTATGCCATTCTTCTGAATTTTGGATTTTTAGAAAACTCTGAAGGCCGATTTATTGGTTGTCTTGAAGGATATTGAATTCTTTGCATAGGCTGATTTGGCATTGGTTGTTCAGGGATGTTTCTTTCATGAAGGAGAGCAATTCCCCTTGCAATTACCTTGTTTTGTTCAAGAAGACTGTCCATTTTTTCAACAATTTTTTTCTCTTTTTCATCTCCCCCCTTTTCTGCAAGAGTTTTTGCAGAAATTTCAAAAAGCTCCAAGAGTTTGGAAATTTGTCCTGAAAGATTATCAAATTTTACAGCAAGGTTTGTCATAACTTTCTGAAGAGAAACAAAATTTTCTACAAGAACTTTTTCTACTTTTGCCTTGCTTTGAACAGTAGAATTTGTTGCTCTCTCTTTTTTTACCATAAGATATTCAAGAGTTTTTTGTTTATAAAATTTTGTAATTTATCAGAAAATATCTAAGATTTCATCTTCATTTTTGTCTTCTGTTTCTGATGGTTCTTCTTCCTCATTGTCTTTTATTATATTCTCCCCTTCTTCATAATTATCTTCGTTATATGGTCTGACTTCTTCTCTGTAATAAGCATCAGAACTTTCTTTTTTCTCTGTTTCTCTTTCAGTTTCTTCTTTTTGGGTTTCTGTTGTTAGACCTTTATTTTCTTCTGTCTTTTTTTCAGCGCCTTTTATTGACGGAAATTCTTCTTTTGGAATTATTTTTTGCGGTTTGACAAATTCTTCCTCTTCTTTTTTTTGATATTGCCTTGGTTCTTCTCCAATCTGTTTTTCTATTTCTGAAACATAATCAGAAATTTCTTTTGCCACATCTGCATTTACACTTATGCTGTCGATTCCTCTTTCAATCAGGAATTTTACCATTTCTTTTTTGCTTCCAGCCTGCCCGCAAATACTCGTTTCAACCTTGTTTCTTTTGCATACCCTTATTACAAACTCCAATTGATATAAAACAGCAGGATGCATTTCATTGTAAAGATGCTGAACCTGTTCATTTCCTCTGTCAACAGCCAAAATGTATTGTGTAAGATCATTTGTTCCGAATGAAATAAAGTCTATTCCTTCTTCACAAAATTCTTTTATCAATTGAACAGCAGCAGGAGTTTCTATCATTATCCCTAATTTAACATCTGAAAAATTGATTTCCTTTAAAAATTCCTTGACTTTTCTTACTTCTTCAACAGAGATTATCTGTGGCATCATTACTCCGACCTTTTTTCCTGTTTCAGAAACTCTTTTCAGGGCTTTTAACTCTGCCTTTAATATTTTGGGGTTTTTTATTCCGTATCTTATTCCGTGCATTCCTAGCATTGGATTTAATTCTGCTTTTTTTGGGGCGCCTTCAAGATTCTGAAATTCGTCACTTCTTATGTCAGAAGTTCTAATCCAAAGTTCATCAAAGAATTTTGCTATATCTTTTATTCCCTTAAAAATTATTTCTTCATAATCATCTGTTTGATTTTTTTCCAAAAAATAACGTGGATGCTTTCCGGATTCTGCAATTATTCCTTCTATTCTTGTCAAACCAACCTGTTTTATTCCTGTTTTTGAAGCCCTTTCTGCAAAACTCGGCATATCAACAATGACTTTTATTTTTGTCCTTGTCTTTGAACTTACCTGAAGGATTTCTTTTTGTTTTGTTTCTGCAACTTTTCCCTTGTAGATTTTACCTGAAGTTCCGTCTACTGTTATTATTTCTCCTTCTTTTAATTTTGTTGTTGCTTCTCTTGTTCCGACTATTGCTGGTATGCCCATTTCCCTTGAGACAATTGCGGCATGTGCTGTTAAACCTCCTTCATCGGTTACTATTGCGGCGGATTTTTGCATACTTACAACCATGTCCGGATTAGTCATTTTCGTGACTAAAACATCTCCTGGTTTTATCTTTTCCAAGTCTGACAAATCCTTCACAATTTTTATTTTTCCGGAAGCAATTCCAGGAGATGCAGCCAACCCTGTTAAGATTACCTCCCCCTCAATTTTTCCTTCTTCAATTCTTTTTCCAATTGTTGTTATGGCTCTTGTCTGAACTATGAATATGTCTTCTCCCTCTATTGCAAATTCTATATCCTGCGGTTTTTTATAATGCGCTTCTAATTTAAAGCCTATATCTGCTAATTTTTTTATTTCATATTCTTTCAGAACCTGCTGTTTTGATTTTTCTTCTTTTAATTTTACTATTTCCTGATTTCCTGTTGCATTTCTTGTAATTGCAATTCTCTTATCAGATATTTTTTTGTCTAATACTTCCAAATCTTTTGAGATTATGTATTTGTCAGGAGTTATTCTTCCAGAGACAATACCTTCTCCTAACCCAAATACAGCTTCAATAATGGCATTATCAGTTTTGTTTGTAGGGTCTTTTGAGAATATCACTCCTGATTTGTCTGAATCAATCATTCTCTGAACAATTACTGCAAGGCTTGATTTTGCATGCTCAAAACCTTTTTTGTAACGATAATATACTGCCCTTGAAGTAAATAAAGATGCAAAGCATTTTTTTATATTCGCTAATAATTCTGTTTTTCCCTTTACATTCAGGAATGTTTCTTGCTGTCCGGCAAAACTTGCATCTGCCAAATCCTCTGTTGTTGCACTTGAACGAACTGCCACAAATATTGGCTCAGAGCTTTTTAATATCTCCAAAATAGTCCCCCTGACGTTTCTCATACTGTTTGTATCAAGAAGTTCATATGCTTCTAAAATTTCTTCTTCCATCTCTTTCGGAAAATTTGCATGAACTATGAGACTTCTTATTTTTTCTGTTGTTTTGTTCAATTCTTCTGTATTTTCATAATCAATTTTAGAAAGAAGTTCGTGTATTTGCCCTTTTAATTTTGCCTTTTCTATGAAATAATCATATGCCTGTGCCGTGATAACGAATCCTGGAGGAACATTTATTTTCATATTATAAATCTCAGCCAGATTTGCTCCTTTTCCTCCTGCAATATTTCCAGAATCTTTATTCAGCTCAGAAAACCATTTTATAAAATCAATTTTTTCACTCTTTTTTTCTTCCATAACGATGAAAATGGAATATAGTTAATAAATATTTTTATTTAACTTTCACTTATCGCGCCTACGGGACAGGATTCAATTGCTTCTTTCACACAGGGAATGTCTTTTTGGGCTTTAACATATGCTTTTCCATCTTTACCCAAAGCAAAAACTTTTCCGCATTGGCTTGCGCAAAGCCCGCATCCTATACATTTCTCTTTGTCCACCTTAATTTTAACCATTTTAAAATTTAATTAACAAACTTTATAAATCTAATTTTTCTCTATTAAAAATGGCATTAGGACTATTTTTTGGAATATTTATGGGAGCTTTAGTTTTAGCAGTCATAATTTCTCTTAGTTATTTTAACAGATTTGCTATTTTAGGGAACAGGATTGATAATTCTTTAAGTCAAATTGATGTGCAGCTTAAAAGAAGAGCAGATTTAATCCCAAATCTCGTAGAAACTGTTAAAGGATATGCCAAGCATGAAAAAGCAGCTTTGAAGGAAGTTACAGAAGCGAGAAAGGCACTCGTCTCTGCTCAGGGAATTGAAAAAAGGGTAAGAGCAAACAATCAGCTGGAATCTGCACTTAAAACTATTTTTGCAATAGCAGAAAATTATCCTAATCTTAAAGCAAATGAGAATTTTCTTGAATTGCAGAGAGAACTTACAAGCACAGAAGACAAGATTGCATATTCAAGGCAATATTACAATGACAGCATTCTTGCTTATAATAATTTATGCAAAACTTTTCCTGGGAAATTCTTTGCAGGACTTTATGGAAAGAAACCAAGAGAATTTTTGCAGATAACTGAAGCTGAGAGAAAGAATGTGAAGGTTGAATTTTAAATTTAATTTATTCTAAGATATGGAAAAAAATAATAGAATAGACTTTAGAGATGCTATTTCAAGAAATAAATGGAAATCTTTTTTTCTTATGTTTGTTATATTTATTGTTCTTATCGGTATTATTTATGTTATTGGCAAGGTGTGGGGGACGGTTGACATTTTTTCTATTCTTATAATTGCAATCATTATATCTATATTTTATTTATTGATTATGTATTATAATTCAGACAAGATTGCCCTTCTTAGCGTTGGAGCAAGGGAAGCCAAAAGAGAAGATAATAAGTTGTATTATGATGTTGTAGAGGGAATAACTCTGGCAGGCGGTTTGCCAATGCCCAGACTTTATATCATGCCTTCAGAACAGATAAATGCATTTGCTTCTGGAAGAAATCCTCAGAAATCAATTATTTGTGTTACAAAAGGAGCATTAGAAAAACTGGACAGGAGAGAGCTTGAAGGGGTTGTAGCGCATGAACTCGGGCATATAGAGAGTTATGATATAAGATACATGACTCTTGTAGCAGTTATGGTAGGAATAATATCAATAATTTCTGAAATATTTTTGAGAAGTTTATGGTTTGGAGGAAATAGCAGAGAAAACAAAGGAAATGCAATTTTTATGATTATTGGAATAGTTCTTGCCGTATTGGCTCCCTTATTTGTTTTCTTTGTTCAAATGGCGATTTCAAGAAAAAGAGAATTCAATGCAGATGCTATCGCTGTCAAATTTACAAGATATCCTTCTGGATTGATTGGAGCATTGGAAAAAATCAAGTATGCAAATGAGCCGGAAAAGAAAATCAACAAGGCAATGGCTCCATTGTTTTTTGCAAATCCCTTCAAAGAATTGGGAAGAACACATCCTTCAATAGAGAGGAGAATTGAAGCTTTGAAAAGAATGTGAGTAATTTTATAAATATTCATCCATTAGATTTAATATGAGGAAAGAGGTTAAAAAAGAGAATAGCTTAATTTATAAAAAACTTATTTTTTTTAGTATATTTTCTTTTTTCTTGTTTGTTTTTATAGGATATTTTATTATTGGTGAGAATCCCATGGCTGTATTATGGAATGTCACTATGAATGGCCCTCAGAATGGGTATGATACAGGCTATGGAATTGCATTAGACAACAATTCAAATATTTACATTGTTGGGGGTTCTTATTGGAGTTCTGCATCAAGCTATGATATTTATTTAGGAAAATTTAATTCCTCAGGAAGCAATTTATGGAATAGTACAATAGACGGACCTCAGAGCATTACTGATTATGGTTATGGAATTGCAATTGACAATAATTCAAATATATATGTAACTGGATATTCTTTTTGGAGTTCTGGTTTAAGCACTGATTTGTATTTAGGAAAATTTAATTCCTCAGGAAGCAATTTATGGAATGCAACTATAAACGGTCCTCAAAATAGCAATGATTATGGTGATGGAGTTGCAATAGATTCTCAAGGAAATATTTATGTTACTGGACTCTCTCGTTGGAGTTCTTCTTCAACTTATGATATTTATTTAGGAAAATTCAACTCATCTGGAAGCAATTTATGGAATGCAACTATAAACGGTCCTCAAAATAATGATGATAATAGTCGTGATATTGCAATTGACAATAATTCAAATATCTACATTACTGGACAGTCTCGTTGGAGTTCTTCTTCAACTTATGATATTTATTTAGGGAAATTCAACTCATCTGGAAGCAATTTATGGAATGCAACTATAAACGGTCCTCAAA
>CAZDXC010000003.1:0-24060 GCA_964509675.1 Candidatus Woesearchaeota archaeon | reverse complement strand
ATAATGATGATTATGGTTATGGAATTGCAATTGACAATAATTCAAATAATATCTACATTACTGGATATTATGGAAAGTTCTTTTCTGATATTTATTTAGGAAAATTTAATTCCTCAGGAAGCAATTTATGGAATGTTACCTTGAATGGTCCTCAAAATGATTCTGACATCGGTAAAGGAGTTTCAGTAGATTCTAACGGGGATGTTTATGTTGTTGGGCATTCTTATTGGAGTTCTTCTTCAAGTTATGATATTTATTTAGGAAAATTCAACTCATCTGGAAGCAATTTATGGAATGCAACTGTCAGTATTGGTGATTCTTATGGATTGGATGTTTCAGTTGAATCTTCTTCTGGAAGTGTTTATATTGTAGGATATTATGGTTCTCCATCTGATATTTATTTAGGAAAATTCTCAGTAGATACTATCAATCCAACAGCGGTCTTTACATGTACACCTTCTTTAGTTACTGTGGGAGGAACTGTCACATGTACCTGCACTCCGAGCGATGTGTTCTCTGGAATCAATAGTAGTTTAACTCTATATACTCCAAACCCGTCAACATCCCAATCAGGAACATATACAACAACATGCACATTTGCAGACATTGTAGGGAATACAGGAGTTGCAACAGCAACTTATACTGTTAATCCGTCAGGAGGGGGAGTAACACAAAATGCTCCAACAGAAAGTCAATCTGTTCCAACAATCTCTCCAACACAGCCGGCAATAATTACAATAAACAACACAGAAATTGATTTAACAAAGATAACAGTCAATGTAAATGAAACAGTAGAAAATGCTTCGTTGACAGTATCAAAAATAGATGTCCTGCCTCAAGGAGATTTGAAAGTAGGACTTCCAACAGGAACGTCTTACCAAATATTTCAAATAACCACAACAGGGATGAATGATACTAATATTGCAAATGTTACAGTGGATTTTAAAGTCAACAAGACATGGCTTACAGAACAAAACGGAACAATAGGAGATATCGCACTCTATAGAAAGCAGGACTTAGGTAACCAATGGGATGTTCTTTCAACAACCTACACAAGCGAAGATAGTCAATATTATTACTTCAGTGCATTGTCTCCGGGGTTCTCAACTTTTCTTGTGTTTTTTGGAAAGTACGAATGTGAAGTCGGAAGCAGGAGATGTTTCAATGATCAAGTTCAGTTATGCGTTGGAAACTCTACATGGCTGATAACAAAAAAGTGCAACTACGGATGTAAGGAAGGAGAGTGTGTTGGCACTTTTTCAATTTCAACTGTTCTTTATATAAGCATAATTGTGATTGTTAGCGTTGGAATATTGATAACTCTGTATCTCGGTTTGAGAAGATTATTTAAGAAAAGAAATGAAGTTAAATCATAAAGCAAGGTAATTTTATAAACTCTTTATTCTTAATTTTTTTATGGGGGCGATAAGAGGCATTCTTTTGGTTTTTGTAGTTGTTTTGTTATTTTTGTCTGTTCTATCAGCAAATCTTTTTTGGGCTTTGACTGTATCATTAAATTATGATAATGTTCAGGAAGAATCAACAAGCATCATTAAAGATTTTTTGCAGGGGATGAATATGACAGGAATTATAAAACAAAATTATCCTCTTATTCAATTCTATTGCATAAATCATTCAGAATATACTTTTAATTACCAAGGATATACATTAGATATTCCATGCAGTGTTGTGGCACAAGGAGAGAATGCAATCGTTGAGGAAGGGATTAGAGATTTGATTAAAGGAGTTTATTATACCAAATATGATTGTAATTTTTTAGATTGTCCAAGCAAATTTCAGCTTCCTTTGTTTCTTATATCAGAAAAAGCCCATGATTTTTGGAAGAGCAATCTGTATTTTGCCCTTGGAATATCTTTTGTTTTATTGGCATTATTATTTTTATTTATAGAAAAGAAAACAAATCTGCCTATTCTTGCAGGAAGTTTGTTGGTAGTTTCTTCCCTGATTTTTATTAAACTGGATTCCTTATTTTCTTTGTTTTCAAATCAGGTAATTTTCAAATTTTTAAAAATTTTCTTTTCCAAAAGCTACTTTGTTTCTTTTAGGATTCTAATAGCAGGGATAGTTTTGGTTATTACGGGAATTGTATTGAAAATATTCAAGGTTGGTTTTTCTATTTCTGATTTTATTTCCAGATTAAAAGAAAAGGCAATGCAGCAAAAAGCACAAGCTAAAAAGAAAAGAAAGAAAAAATCCAAATAATTTTTATATACTTATTTTCTAGAAAAACCATGTGCAAACAATGTGAACTGAATTCCGTGTATGAATTTACGAATAAGAGAAAACTATGTAAAAGATGTTTTATAAATTATTTTCAGAAAAAAGTTCTTTATACAATTAAAAAATTTAACATGGTTAAGAAAGGAGAGGTTATTGGATATAAGAAAGGTAGCAATTTCAGGGGGATTGTACTTGATGAAATTTTAAAATTTATTGCAAAAAAATCAAACATAACTCTAACAAGTTCTCAAAGTAGAAAAGCCGATAAAATAGCAGTTAATTCTTCTGTTGATTCAGAATCCGGGAAAATTATTGAGGCTATTATAAAAGGAAATGTTTCTGAAATAAAAAAATTTCTTCCGGTTTATAAGAGTATAATAAAGCCTCTTTATCTTTTTTTAGATGGGGAAATTCTGTTATATGCCAAACTGAAAAAATTGAAATTTAAAAGAGAAAAGAAAAAAACAAATGAAATTCAGGATTTTATGAATGAGTTTGAAAAAAAACATCCTGAAGTTAAGAGAGCAATAATTAATGGTTTTTTGGAGATATATAAATAGAATTATTTTTTCTCTTTCTCCTGTCTTCTTAAAAATCTGTCTATGAATTTTCTTGCTTCTTCATTTTCTTTTTTGATTTCTTTTACGCTGAAGACAGAAATGCCGTCTTTTATCTGTTTTTCTGTTCTTATGCTTAATCTTAACAAATCATTCATCTTATCGCTTAAGAGCACTTCTCCTTTTGAGAGACTCGCTATTTTTTTTGCTACTGTTATTAAAGTTCCCATACTCATAAACTTGAAAATTCCATTTTCAATTTTTGCAACAATTGTTCCGTAGTTTAACGAGATGCCAAAATCTATTTTCTGATTGAACATTTTATTATGTTCATTTAAAATATCACTTATCTTTTCTGCAATCTTCAGAGCTGTTTTTTCATTTTTGAAAGTTCTTGTTTTTATAGGAGCAAATATAAAAAAGAAATAATCCTGATTTTCATAGGTTACTGCTTTGTTTTCTTCAATCAAATCAATTATTTTTTGTATTGTTTCAGAAGCGCTTCCTTTTTTTGATTTGGTTTCTTTCAAGTCTTTTACTCTGAGGCAGATTACACTTGCATCCTGTTTTTCTCCTTTTATTGACAGAGAAACTTCTGCTTTATTTTCAGTTTTTGTTACTGGACTTCCTATTATTGGCATATTTTTATCCTTTTTTTTACTGTTTATTTCAGTTTTCTTAAGGGAATGTTTTTTATATATTTTTTTAAAGACCAGGAATAAAACTATTACAATAATCAGGATTAGAAATATCCAAAGCAAAACTCCATAACTTTTTGATATTTCTTTTATTCCTACTGCACTTCCTGTAAGACTCATAACCTGATTTTCTGATTTTTCTCCGCTACTTACTTTTACGTTATATTCTCCATCAGGAGCAGTTAAAACATATTTTTTGCTTTCACCAACTTTTAGTGTTACATCTATATTCATTGGAGTATCCCCGACTTTAACCAAGATAATTTTGTCATATGGAACATTTCCTGTGTTTGTTATAAAGATAGTTTCATTTGCTACTTCGATTTTTATGTCTTCTTTTGTTTTTATGTAAAGATTAGTTTCTGTAGTCAGCTTATTAGAAGTTGCTGAGATTTTCCATTCTGCAGGAGGCTCATCATTTTTTATGGGATATTCAAAAAGTTCATCTGTTCTAAGTTCTTTTTGCTCAACTATTTTGTCGTTGGTATTTTTTATTGTTATGAATGCTGTTGAATCTATTTTTTCTCCTGTTTGATCATGCAAAACTGCTCTAATTTTTAGTGGCTCTCCTGGATTGACTTCTTTATTCTCAATTATTAATTCCAAATTTGTCGGAACCTGCCTTACAGAAATATTATATTTAGAGAAGCCTGTATTTGTTACTGAGCCATCACTGTTTTTTTCAGAGGCAGTGAGTTTAGCTGAATAGTTTCCTGCTTTTAGGTTTTTTGGAAGAGAGATGCTTATATTAAATCTTCCTTCTGTTACAGTTCCTGACTGAGATAATGCTTCTTGGTTGAGATTGTTAATTAAAGCTACGTCAGCAAAGCCATCAGAGTTTTCTCCTGTTTCTCTTGTGACTTTTCCTGTTATTGCTAAGTTTTCCCCCGAATCAAACTCTGTCTTTTGCAGGCTTCCTTCCACAAGCAATAAGTCTGAAATTTTGAACTCTTTGCTTAATGCGTAATCCCCATTTAATATTGCCTTTATCCTGCATAATCCTTTGCTGTTTCCAATTATATTTTTTATGAGAACAAGGGAAGAATCAAAATTTTTTTCTGCTCCAGACACTAAATTTACTCCGTTTTTATAGAAATTTACAGCTGTTCCATTACAAATCAGGTCCATCTGAAACATTCCTGAAACATCATTCAGGGTTTTTATTGTCACAGGAACAGGAATTGTGTCTCCCAAGTTATAAAGAGGATTAAATTGCTGGTTGAATATTATGTCTGCTGAGATAAAAGAACTAAGCAAGACAACTAAAATAAATAAAATTATTCCCCTTTTCATTCTAACTCCTTTTTAAAAATAATAAATTATTCTTTATAAATATTTGTTGCAATCATGCTATAGTTTTTATTTTATAGACATGTTTAAAAATAAATCTTTCTTTTATGAAATATGAAAAAGGGGAAGCAGAATTTTGTTTTTAATCCATGGAAAGTTGAGGGAGAAGTAAATTATGAAAAATTAATAAAGGAATTTGGAACCAGCCCTATTTCAGAAAAAATAAGAAAAAAAATTGAGAAGTGTCATCCGCTTCTTAGAAGAGGGATTTATTTTTCTCATAGAGATTTTGACAAATGGCTGGAGAATTCTGAGAAAGGGAGGAGAGTTTCTGTAATAACAGGGAGAGGACCAAGCGAAAAAATGCATCTCGGACATTTGGTTCCTTTTTTAGTTGCGAAGAGTCTTCAGGAAACATTTAACTGCGAAGTTTTTATACCTATATCAGATGATGAAAAATTTTATGTAAGGGACAGTTTGGGTTTTGATGACGCTGTGAAATTTTCAAAAGATAATATCCTTGACTTGATTGCTCTTGGTTTTAAACAGGGGAAAACATTTATTTTTGAGGATTTTGTTTTTACTCAGATTTACAAATATGCTGCAAAAACTGCCAAAAGAATAACTTATTCAGAAGCAAAGGCAGTTTTTGGTTTGAAATCAGAAAACAATATTGGGTGGAGTTTTTATCCTGCTATGCAGGCAGCACATATATTGTTTCCTCAATTTATGAGAGGAAAGCATCTTTCTGTTGTTCCTGTAGGTATTGACCAGGACCCTTTCATAAGATTGACAAGGGATGTGGCTGTTCACAAAGATTTTAATTTTGAAAAGCCCGCTGCCCTTCATGCAAAATTTGTTCCTTCCTTAGCGGGCGGGACTAAGATGAGTTCTTCAGAGGGAAGTCAGATTTTTCTTTCTGATACTCCAAAAGAAGTTGAAAGAAAAATAAAAAAATATGCTTTTTCTGGTGGAAGAGATACAGTAGAAGAACACAGAAAAAAAGGGGGAAATCCAGAAAAAGATGTTTCATTTCAATATCTTAAATTTTTCTTTGAGATGGATGATAAAGAACTTCAGGATATTTATGATGATTACAAATCAGGAAAACTTTTGACAAGCGAATTAAAAGAAATCTTGATAGAGAAGATAAATGCTTTTCTGAAGGAACATCAGAAAAATAAAAAATTGGCTAAGGAGAAGGTCCATAAATTTCTGTTGAAGGAATAATTTTTTCGGCAATTCTCTCTATTTTCGGAACATAGTGTCTTGTTTCATAAGGCATTTTTTCAATGTCCCATCCTGTTCTCTGCAACCTTCCAATGCCCCCATTATAAGCAGAGGCAATCAGCTTGACTTTTCTTTCATTTGCAAATTCATTCCATTCGGGGTGAAAATTTTTCAGTTGCGTGTCAATCCACAAAAGATATTTTATTGTTGCTCTTATATTTTTTTCAGGGATAAAAACATTCCTGCCATAATCTTCTTTTTCAACAGCATACCATGCCTCTCTTCTTAATTGTCCGAGTCCTCTCGCACCCATTCTGCTTTTTGCTCTTGGATAATCTTCTGATTCCAGTCTTATTAACGCCCTGATAAATTTTTTGGTTATGTATTCGGGGGGGTTCAGAGAATCATAAAATGAATATATCATCCTGTAAATCTTGTCCTGTTCAAGTAATTTTTGTTCCTCTTCAATTTCTTTTTTCTTTTTTATTAATTCGTTTATTGTTTCTTCATTTTGTTCTTTGTAATCTTCCCAAAAACCTTGTCTATGGATTCTTATTGGATTTTGGATAGGATTGAAATAATTTCCTGCTCTTCCAGGAGCATCAGCTATATTTGCTGTTGCCAAGAGCGCTGCAATTGTTCCTATTAAAATATGTTTTTTTGTCATATTTTGCTCTGTAGAAAATAATTTTTAAGTCTTTCTGTTATGTGTTAATTTTATAAACTTTCTCAATCTATTTTATTCATGAAAATTTTGCTTTTGCATACTGATTACATAAAATTCAAACCCCTGAAAAAAGCTTTGAAAAGCATTGAAGCACTTTCTGGAAAAGAGAAAGAAGGAAAATTTGTTGAAGAAGCTTTGGTTGTATTGACTGCTGTTGAAAAGCATGATTTTGATTCAAAAAAGATTGTTAATGAACTAGTGAAGAACATTGAAGAAATTGCTAAGCAGATTAATGCAAAAGAAATTGTTCTTTATCCTTATGCCCATCTTTCAACTGAATTGGCTTCTCCTGAATTGGCTGTTAAAATATTAAATGAAGCGGAAAAAGAGCTGAGAAAGAATTTTCATGTTGTAAAAGCGCCTTTTGGTTATTATAAGGAATTTGAACTGAAAGTCAAGGGACATCCGCTTTCAGAACTAAGCAGGGAAATTAAAGTAAGGAAGATTGAAGAAGAAAAATACAATTCAAAACAGCTTTTAAGGGAAATTTCAAAAACTAAACTCGATACTTCAAAATTAAAGCAGAATGATCATAGAATTATCGGGCAGCAAATGGATTTATTTTCATTCAATGAAACTGCTCCTGGGATGGTTTTTTGGCATAATAATGGATGGATAATCATGAAAGAATTAATTAATTTTTGGAGAGAGATTCACAAAAAATCAGGATATCAGGAAATATCCACTCCGCAAATTATGGACAAAAAATTGTGGCAGATTTCAGGGCACTGGGAAAAGTATAAGGAAAATATCTTTCTTACAGAATATGAAAAAAGGCAATTTGCAGTGAAGCCAATGAATTGCCCTGGCGGGATGCTTGTATATAAAAGCAGACCCAAGAGTTATAAGGAACTGCCTTTAAGAGTTGGAGAATTGGGAGTTGTCCATAGAGTTGAGCTTTCAGGAGTTTTGGCAGGATTATTTAGGGTTATAAGATTTACCCAGGATGATGCACATATTTTTTGCACAGAAAAACAACTTGAAGAAGAAATTTTTGCTATCATGGATTTGATTGATTTTATTTATAAAAAATTCAATCTTTCTTATAGAACTGAACTTTCAACCCGCCCTGAAAAGAGAATTGGAGATGATAAAATCTGGGACAAGGCCGAAAATATTTTAGAGAAAGCATTGAAGAAGAAAAAATTTAATTTTAAAATCAACAAGGGAGAAGGAGCATTTTACGGGCCTAAGATAGATTTTCACATCAAAGATTCTTTGGGAAGAGAATGGCAGTGTGCAACAATTCAATTGGATTTTTCAATGCCTGAAAGATTTGAACTTGAGTACACAGACAAAGACAATAAAAAGAAACGTCCAATAATGCTTCACAGAGTTATTTACGGAGCATTAGAGAGATTTATCGGAATTCTTTTGGAGCATACAAACGGGCGTCTTCCTGTATGGCTTGCTCCTATACAAGTCAGGGTTTTGAGTTTTACAGACAGAAATGTCAGTTATGCGAAGGAAGTGATAAGGAAATTAGGAAATGAAATTCCTAATCTTAGAGTTGATGCTGATTTTAGGCAGACTACTGTTCCTGCAAAAGTCAAGGATGCTGAAATGATGAGGGTTCCTTACATAATTGTTATAGGAGACAAGGAAAAGAAGAATAAAAGCCTGGCTGTGAGGATTAAGGGAAGCAATAAAATTAAAACAGAGAAAATAGAAGAGTTTATTAAAAAACTCAAAAAAGAGATTGATGAGAGAAAATGAACTTGCAATTTCTTATGGAAAAACTGAAGAATTCTGAGGAATTTGGAAAATTCATAAAAGAAAACAAAAATGCTTATCTCTGTTCAGGATTTTTTGTGATTGATTTGGAAAAAGGAAATTCAAGTAAGTATCATCTTGACTTTTTTGTGCCTCAGACAGGGAAAATATTTTGCTTTGAACTGGAAAATAAGAACCTCCAGCAGGTTCTTAATAGTTCCAGCAACCCAACAGAAGTTGAAGGAATTAAGTTAGTTCCTTTGGAAAGAAATGAGCAGGTTTTGGAAAAAATTTCAATGAAAAATGATTTTGATTTTGATGAAATTGAAAAAATCATTTTAAAGGAGATGGAGGCAAAGAAAATAAAAAATAAAATGCAGAAAATGATTTTTTCTTTGCAAAATTTAAATGGAAGAGATTTTCTTGTTGGAACTATTTTTGTTTCTGGTTTTGGGATGATAAAAGCAAACATAGATTTGGAAGAAAAAAAGATAATTGATTTTGAAAAGAAATCTTTTTTTGATATGTTGAATATTTTAAGAAAGAGTTAATTCTTTGCAGGTTTTTGAACAACAAAAATAATGTTTCTCTTGGGAGTTTCTTTTGAAGCGATTCTAAAGCCTGATTTCCTGAATAAATCGTGGATTTCTTTTTCATCAAACAGGTAGTAATATCTTTTCCCTTTGTCTCTCCATCTTACATATCTTTCCTTTTCTGAGTTCCTGAATTTTTTTGAATTTTTGTTCCATACTGCTATCAATGCCTTTGCTTTTGGCTTCATCACTCTGAAAAGCTCTTTTACTGCTTTTTCCTGGTTTTTTGGGGTGATGCAATGAAAAACAGCAATTGCAATTGCAGAATCAAAAAAGTTATTCCTGAATGGAAGTTTTGTAATTTCAGAAACAGCAAATTCTGCTTCTATATTTTTTTCTTTTGCCCGCTTTTTTGCGAGTTCAATCATATTTTTGGAGAAATCAATTAGATACATCTTCCCGTCTTTTATTTTTTTTAGATGTCTTCCTGCCCCGCATCCTAAATCCAAAATTTTTCCTTTTTTTCCTTTTAGAAAATCAAGAACCTTTTCAGAAGGTTCTACCTTGAATTCATACCACTCTTCTGCAATCTTATTCCATACTTGTTTTTGGTTCATAGATAGAATAAGCAAATAGCAGTTATAAAATTAGTCTCTTCCCATCCTCCTACCAAAAGCCACCCCGCCCCTGGGAATTTAATAAATACAAATTTTAAAAAAATAAATTAGTCTTCAAATTTTATTAGAGAGAAAAAAGGATATTTTGAGAGCTTTTCTTTTCCTTTTAGTTTGCATAGCTCCATTGCAAAACAGCATTCAACAATTTCTCCTTCAAGTTTTTCAATCAAATTGCAGGAGGCAAGTGCTGTTCCTCCAGTAGCAATTAAATCATCTATAAGAAGAACTTTTTGTCCTTTTGAAACTGCATCCTTGTGAATCTCTACTTTATTCAGTCCATATTCAAGTTCATAATTCTCTGAGATGGTTTCTGCAGGAAGTTTTCCCGACTTTCTTATAGGAACAAAAGCGCAATTCAACCTGTCTGCAAGCATCCCTGCAATGATGAACCCTCTTGATTCAATTCCTGCCACAATGTCTATGTTGTAATTTTTGTATTTTTCATAGAGAACATCCATGAGTTTTTTCAGGCTTTCTCTGTTTTTTAACAGTGTAGTAATATCCCGAAATATGATTCCCTGCTTTGGGAAATCAGGAATTGTCCTTATGCTGTTTTTTAATTTAAGAATTTCTTGTTCTCTTGAGTATGACTCGATTAATTTTAACAGGATTTTCTTCACTCTTTCTGAATTGTTTTTCATTGTTTCTTTTATCATTTCCCAGCTTACACTTTCGTCTTCTTTCCAGCAATCATAATCTGTTGACATTGCTATTGCAGCATATTCGACCTCTGCCTCTTTTGCCAAAATAGCTTCAGGAGAAATTGACATGTTTACTATGTCTGCCCCCCATTGACGAAACAAATTGCTTTCTGCGACTGTTGAGAATCTCGGGCCTTCGATTGTTATGACTGTCCCTTTTTTATGATAGGGGAAGCCAAGTTCTTCAAGTATTTCAGATATTTTTTTTCTTAAACTCTCAGAGAAAGGATTTGTCATAGGGGTGTGCATTGCTCCGAATTCAAATTTATCAAAAAAAGTTATGTTCCTGTGTTTCGTGAAGTCAATGAAATCGGAAATTATTACAAAATCACCTCTTTTTATTTCCTCTTTTAGCGAGCCGACTGCAGTTGTTGAAATAATTTTTTTGCAGCCTTCATATTTTAACGCAAAGATATTTGCCCTATTGTTCACATGTGTTGGAGGAATTTCATGCTTTTTTCCATGGCGTGATATTATTACCACATCTATTCCATATAATTTTCCTGTGATTAATTTTGAGGAAGGTTTTCCAAAGGGGGTGTCTACTTCTATCTCTTTGTAATTTTCAAGAATTTCAGGATTTTCCAATCCAGAACCACCAATAATCCCTATCTTCATCCCCATTTTAATTGGAAAGCGAAATAATTTAAAAGCATTTTTGCAATCAAAGAGATATGTTAAAACCAATGAAGAACGAGATAAGAAAACCTACAAAAAGCATTTCAGGAATTGTCCCAATAGCAGTAATGCTGCCTCCAAAACCATGCAAGCACGGAACTTGTATGTATTGCCCTTCTTTGGATGTTCCGCAGAGCTATACTCCGAGAAGTCCTGTTGTTATGAGAGCAGCAGAAGTAAATTATGATGCTTATGAACAAGTCAAGGCAAGGATAAAGGCATTTCAGGTAATGAATCATCCAACAGAAAAAATTGAACTGATAATAATGGGGGGAACTTTTTTGCAATATGAGAAGAGTTTTCAGTATGAGTTTATTAAGAAATGCTATGATGCCCTGAATGAAATAATTTCTGAGAGCTTGGAAGAAGCACAAAAATTAAATGAAACAGCAAAGCACAGGTGTGTTGCCTTGTGTGTTGAAACAAGGCCTGATGAATGCATTCAGCATATCGATGATATGAGAAAGTTTGGAGTCACGAGAGTTGAACTTGGTGTTCAGGTTCCTGATGATAAAATTTACAAAGCAATCAAGAGAGGGCATAATGTCAGAGATGTTGTTAGTGCTACAAAGGCATTGAAAGATGCAGGCTTTAAGGTAGGATATCATATAATGCCTGGTTTGCCTTACAGCAATATGAGAAAAGATTTGCAGCTTTTCAAAGAGCTTTTTTCAGATGAAAGATTCAAGCCAGACCAACTGAAAATTTATCCATGTCAAGTTGTTAGGGGTTCTGAACTTGAAAAAGAATATTGGAAAAGAAATTACCAGCCTTATACAAAGGAACAAACTGAAAAACTCTTGTCTTACATGCTGGAAATTGTTCCAAGATACTGCAGGGTTATGAGAATAATGAGAGAAATTCCTCCTGATTATCTTGTTGCAGGAACAACGAGAATTGACTTGAGAAAAGACATTGAAGAAGAACTGAGGAGCAAAGAAAGCAAGATTAAGGAGATAAGATTCAGGGAGATTGGATTTGCATTGAGGAGAGGGATGATAAATGATAATCTTAAATTAAAGATAACAAAATATGATGCTTCTAATGCGAATGAATATTTTTTGGAAATTGTGAATGAAGATGACATTTTATTTGCCTTGCTGAGACTGAGAATTGTTAATGGAAAGGCTATTATTCGTGAGCTGCATGTTTACGGGCAGTCTTTGAAGTTAGGAGAAACTTCAAATAGAGCAATCCAGCATAAAGGCTTTGGAAAAATGCTCATTAGAGAAGCAGAGAAAATTTCAAAGAAAGAAGGAATACAGGAAATTTTGGTTATTTCAGGAGTTGGGGTAAGAAAGTATTACAGGAGTTTGGGATATGAATTAGAAGATACTTACATGATTAAGGATTTGACAGAATAGTCACAAATTAATAATAATTTTGAAGAAATGAATATGGGGTGGAAGGAAAAAACCGAAGTTATTCCCTTCCGGTGTCTAACCGAAGTTAGACATTTTTACTACCAAATCATCCTTTAAATAGTTTGTGGTTTGAGAATTTATTTAAAAAATAAACTAATTATTGATAGAACGATAGTTGCTATTACTAAACACCAAGTAGCCCAAACAAGTCTTTTGGTTGTTCTTTCAGTTTTATAGGCAGCATATAATTGAACTGCTTTTTCTTCTAGACCTTCTGGGATGAGGACAGTAGTTTTACTTTTCATTTTAAGTCCACCCCTATATTTTGAATGATTTATTAATGTTTCATTAAAAGCAGAATTAAAATCATCAAGCCATTTTTCAAAATTCATTTTCTAATTTTCTCTTAATTTATTTTTCTAAAACACGCCCACGCCGAGCGGGGAGAAAATGTTGCGTTCTCGTTTTTTATTTTTTAAGAGGAACAGGTTTGCAAAGATGTTCTTTCTTGTTTGCGACTCTGCCACAACAAGTACAGATAAACTTTGGATTGTTTGTCAACTTCCGGATTTTATCCACATCAAAGTTGTTTGCAGGCCTGGACAGCATGCAAAGATGATTGCTCATATCACCGCAGCTGCATAAATTTTCACTTCCACAGTTGCTTGAACAACCACATCCATCCATTGTTTTTTCCATCTCAGTTTTTGTTCTCCTTTAAAAAAGGAACCAAACATTTTCTAAGCGCCCACGCCGGGAGTCGAACCCGGGTTTCCAGCGCGACAGGCTAGTGTCATAGCCGTTAGACCACGTGAGCACAAATACAATTATGCTTGTTTATAAAAATTATATAAAAAATCATTTTTAAAGATTACTGTTAAACAACCCCCTTACTATCTTCCTTTTAGTTTTGTCCCATTTATGTCATTTCCTCATGACCGCATTGCGTACAGATATAGAATTGTCCATCTGCCACCCAAAATGGGTGTGGGCAATTAGCAGGCGTATAACCTTTTAACCTGCCTTCAAGGATTTCATAAAACACAGGAGTTCCTTTCTTAAAATTCTCTAAAATTAAGTCTTGGGTAATTCTCTCAATATTTTCTCTGGTTCTTTTAACAAGTTTAATTTCCTTTTCTGTTACATAAGATTTTTTATTCATATTAGTCTTTCTCAATGATTATTCTTAAAGATTGCTATAGCTTATCTCCCTATAAATCTTTTCCCATTCATGTATTTTTGCAAGACTGTCGGAATTTTTATGCTTCCATCTTTTTGCTGGTAATTTTCAATAAGAGAAATCAATAATCTTGGAGTCGCCAATCCGCTTCCATTCAATGTATGAACGAATTTTGTTCCTTGTTTGCTTTGATATCTCGTGTTCATTCTTCTTGCCTGAAAATCAGTGCAATTCGAACATGAAGAAGTTTCTAAATATTTTTTCAGATACGGACTCCAAACTTCCAAATCATAAGTCTTTGCAGAAGCAAAACCAGCATCACCAGTCGCTAATAGCACTTTTCTGTAAGGAATTTTTAATTTATCCAAAATTTTTTCTGCTCTTGTAGTCATCTCTTCAAGTAGTTTCCATGATTCTTCCTGTTTGCAAATATAAACCATTTCCACTTTTTCAAATTCATGCAGCCTGAAAATTCCAGGAGTTTCACTTCCGTGCCTTCCTGCCTCTGTCCTGTAACACTGAGTAAATGCAACAAATTTCTTTGGCAGTTCTTTTTCAGCGAGAGTTTCATTTGCATGGAGATTTGTCACAACAACTTCTGCTGTCGGAATTAAATACAATCCTTCTCTTGTCTTGTATAAGTCATCTTCAAACTTTGGCAATTGCCCGGTTCCGAACATGGTTTTTGCATTAACTAACTGTGGAGGATTTACTTCAATAAAACCGTCTTTGTTATGAAAATCAAGCATGAAATTAATCAATGCTCTCTCAAACTGCGCCAGCTCTCCCTTAAAAACATAAAAACCGCTTCCACTGACTTTAGCAGCTCTTTCCATGTCAAGAAAATCAAGTTTTTCCAAAAGTTCAACATGGCTTTTTACAGAAAAACTGAATTTTGGAATTTTTCCCTTTTTATGTATGACTTTATTTTTTTCCTCTCCCCCGACAGGAACTTCTTTTGTTTGAATGTTCGGAATTAAAGCCAATAAATTATCTAATTTTTCTTTTAGATTTTTTTCATCTTCTTCATTTTTTTTAAGTTTCTCTGGGATTTTTTTTGCCTGCTTTAAGAGATTTGAGATGTCCTTTTTTTGTTTTTTAGCTTCATTTATTTCCTTTGAAATTTTATTTCTCTGCGCTCTAAGATTATCATCCTGTTTTTTGAGAGTTCTCCATTTTTTATCTAAAACAAGAATCTCATCAACATTCCCTGAATCATATCCTCTGTTTTTGCAATTTTGTTTTACGAGATTGGGACTTTCCCTAATCAACTTGATATCAATCATATTGCAAAGAAGAAAAAGTTATATTTAAATTTATTTGGTTTTGTGATGTGCTGTTTTGTCTCGCGATGCCTATGCGTAATGGCTATGTGTAATCGCAGCGTCATAAGATTTATAAACTATTTTTTAATTTTATAACATATCTGGAATTGGAGATTTCAGACAAATCAATGACAATGGCAAAGGTTAGAATAAAATTAAACAGCACAGATATAGGAACTCTCAATCATATTTGTGAATCCATTAAAGAGATCGCGAAAAAGTCAGGAATAACTATCAGCGGGCCTGTTCCACTTCCTACAAAGAAACTTAAAGTTACAACAAGAAAATCTCCGTGCGGAGACGGAACAGCAACTTTTGACAGGTTTGAGATGAGGATTCATAAAAGACTTATAGACCTGCCTGCAAATGAAAAGGTTCTTCATAATATCATGAAAATGTATATTCCTAAGAACGTGAACATAAAGATAGAGATGAAGGATTAATTTTTGTAAATTAAATTTTTATATCAGAATCAGGAACTTTTTCTGAGTGAACATTCAATTTGCCTTTTTGCAGACAGTCCCAACAGGTATGCATTATTCCATTTTTTTCTCTCACAACCCCCGTCCCATGGCATTTTGGGCATTTTTTCTCCTCTTCTTCCATGAAAATATTAATTTATTGAGATTTTTAATATTAATTACATTTCAGTATTATAATCTAATATAAAAACATTTAAATAAAAGCATTATTAAAGACAAATATGGAGAAAGATATCGGAAAAATAAAAAAGAATGACAACACAGACATAGTTGTTCGAGTGGATGATTTTGGAGGGAGAACAGGGCTGACAATAAGGGAATTTGTTACAGGAGACAGATATACTGGCTTTACAAAAGCAGGAGTGAGAATATCTGCAGAAAATTTCCCGAGATTCAAAGAAATGGTTAATTCTGTTTCAGAAGAAGACCTGAAAGAATCTCCAAAAGAACAGGAAACACTTAACCAAGAAGAAAAACAGGAAGAAATTCCTGATTATTAATATAAAGATTTTCCTGTATATTGTTTATAATTTATCTGAACAATATCTAATTCTTTCATCCCCATTACAACAGCCTCAGCCAGATATCCTCTTATTCTCCTTCTTGCCAGACGTAATTTTTCTTTTAATCTTCTGGAAGTGAAGCTGTCTTCTTCATATTCTTCTGCTCTCGCGCTTTTGTTGTAATAATACTGAAGCAATAAAAAAATATTGTCCGGTTCTTTCATCATGAAATCATTATTGTCTTTTATCTGCCTTTCCAGCATTTTTTCTTTTTCAACATATTGTTTCAGTTTTTTTAATAATTTTTTCTGCTCTTTTGTGGCAGTCTGCACAAAACTTTCAACTGTTAACATTTATAAATATACAATTATTCCGTTTATAATAATTTATGTACTTGAAATTCCAAAACTTTTAAAATACTTTTTTCTTTCTAATTAAATGATTGAAATTTATTTCGGCAAATATCGGCTTATTTTTGCAAAGCAAAAATTGTTATGTCGAACACAGGTGATACGATGAAAATAAAAAAGGGCTGGATAACACTTGCTGTTATTTTGATTGTTATTGTGATTGCTTTTTTTATTCTCAATAAAAATAAATCTATGGTTTCTGAAGAAACTGCAAAATGCATAGGGCAAAATTCCTTGGTTTATGTTCAGTTAGGATGTTATGCCTGTGCGACTCAGGAAGCACTTTTTGGAGGTAATTACAAATATCTGAATACGATTGATTGTGTTTATGAAAGTGCGAAGTGTTCTGAAGCTCAAATCACTGCAACACCGACTTGGATAATAAATGATCAGAGGTATGTTGGAGTTCAGTCTATCGAAAAACTAAAAGAGCTTACTAATTGTTAAATGGCAGATATTTTAAATTTCGGAAGGATAACTATGCTCGCATTGGCAGATTCTGTTAATCCGTGTGCTCTTGCGATTTTGGCAATGGTTCTGATGACAATTTTAATTCAGAACCCTGATAAAAAAAGAAAAGTGCTTTTTGCAGGATTCGGTTTTTCTCTTGCTGTTTTTGTGGGATATCTACTCTATGGAGTAATTATAGTTCAGTTTTTCAAAAGCTTTGCAGAATTACTGAGGAATAATTCTTATTTTATCTATAAGGGGTTGGCAATACTTGCGATGGTTATAGGAGCATTAAACATAAAAGATTTTTTCTTTTATAAAAAAGGAGGAATTGCTACAGAAATGCCAATATGGATGCGTCCGAAGGTTAAGAGAATTATTGAAAAAATAACTTCTCCTGCCGGAGCGTTTGTGATAGGTTTTCTCGTGACTATTTTCCTGCTTCCCTGCACTATCGGGCCTTATGTGGTTGCATCTGGAATTCTTTCTGAATTGGGAATTTTAGGAGCGCTTCCATGGCTTCTGTATTACAATTTATTATTTGTTCTTCCTATGCTGGCAATTACTTTTGTGGTATATCTTGGTTTTGCTAAAGTAGATGAAGTCTCTGGATGGAAAGAAAGGAATGTCAGAAAACTTCACTTAGTTGCAGGAATTTTATTGTTTTTAGTAGGATTAGCACTTCTTATTGGTTGGTTATAAAAATAAAATAATAAATTTATCTTTTTCTTTTTTTAGATTTTGAGAGCTTGACTAATTTTCTGACTTTTGACTCTTTGCTTTTGTTGCTCGGCTTTCTGCAACCAAAACATCCTGCCTTACTTCTGCTTTTTTTAACAGTTTTTCTTTTTTTTCTTGCAGTTGTTTTTTTCTTTACTGTTTTTTTCCTTCCTCTTTTTTTTCTTGCCATTTGAATATGAGCTGATATCTGGACTCAGTGAAAAAGTGCCTTAAACATAACCGAATCAATCTTTAACCTCAGTGTTTGTTTTTTAAAGGTTATCTCCTTCGTTCCAATACGCGGCTTAATAAGTGCAGGTTTCCTGTAGTGAGTTATAGTCCAGCCACTACATTAATAGCTGAAACACTTAACAGAGGCTGTATGGCAACATCCTTTCCAGGACAACTGATTTATCCTTATCAGCCTAAAATAAATAAGTTAAAATTATATATAAATCTGTTTAACTACTCATGAGTAGGAAGGCATCATTTCACTATGCCCGAATTGAACAATCAAACCTATTTTGGGGTTTAATTTTTCTAATCCCACAGGCAAATCACAGGCTCCATAACAACTTCCAAACCAGATTAAAAATTCTGCCTTTGTTTTGCTTTTAAGAAAATCAACAACAGAAGTTGCATAAGGCTTTAATCCATCAGGAAACTGAAGCAGAACTAATTTGGCTTTGCTTTTTTTTATTTCAGAGATGATTCTCTCTAATTCCAAATCATACTGCTCTTTGAGATGTTCAATTGTCTTATCCATAATTTCAGTAGAAAGTATTGTTTTTTATAGTTTTTGTATGGGAGCGGAAATGGAAAAACTTAAAAATCTCAAATTCCTTAAAAATTCAAGAAAAAGAGGCGAAAGAATCAGTTAAAGTAATCTTCGGATTGTCTTTGCTGCTTTTGACGCCCCTTTTTTGTTTTCTAAGATGACAACTGATTTTCAAAAAAGAGTTTATGGAATTGTGAGGAGAATTCCAAGAGGAAAAACAACTACTTACAAAGCAATTGCCCTTAAATTGAAAAGTTCTCCAAGGGCTGTCGGGCAGGCATTAAAAAGGAATCCAAGTCCAATAATAATGCCCTGTCACAGAGTAATAATGTCAGATGGCGGGATAGGAGGGTATTCTGGAAGCAATCCGAGAAATATCAAAAAGAAAATTGCATTATTAAGAAAAGAAGGAGTTAAAATTTGAAACTTTTAATTGCTTTTTCTGACAAACATCAACAAAAATACTGAAACAAGTGCAACTGCAGAAACATAAACGAACATTGTTGTGTAACTTATATCCCAAAGAATTCCTGCAATTAATCCTCCAAAAATATTTACAATTCCTATGACTGAGCTATAGAAACCAAGACTTGTTCCCTTCATTTTTCCTGAAAGATCAGAAACAAATGCTTTTTGGTTTGACTGTGTAATTGCATATACCAGTCCATAAAGAGCAAATAGAATTATAATATAAAGGATATTTTGCAGATATACAAAACTTAAACTAATAAGAAAAAATAAAACGTATCCAATTAACAAAACTTTTTTTCTTCCTATCCTATCTGATAAAATCCCGAATGGAGTAACAAAAACAGCATACACGAGATTAAACAGAGCATAAACAGCCAGGGGAATTATGATGCTTCCTGTTATTTCTTTTATTCTCAAAAGAAGAAAGAGATACAATCCAAAATTGGCAAGAGTGAAAACAGAAGCTACGAATATAAAATATTTTAATTTATGACTGAGTTCTTCGATTCCTTTAATAATATTCTTTTTTATTGGTTTTGTTTTTATTTCTTTCACAAAAAACAATGGAAGAATTGAAACACCGGAAATTCCTGCAGCAACAAAAATGAGTGTTTTTATGTCCAATTGCAATTTCCAGAAAAGAAAAATAACCAATATGGTTCCTACAATTCCTCCTGAAGTGTCCATCATCTGATGAAATCCAAAACCCTTGCCTCTTTTCTTTGTTGATTGTGTTATTATCACATCTCTCGGAGCATCTCTTAATTTTCCAAATCTTTCCAGTGAAATCAACCCTACTATAAGTTGCCATGAATTTACTATGGCAAGAAAAAACTTGAAAATTATAGACAGAAAATAACCAAGGAAAACAAAAGGTTTTCTTTTTCCTATTTTGTCAGAAAACCATCCTCCAAAAATTTTGAATAAACTCGAAAGTCCTTCTCGCAGTCCGCTTATCAACCCAACTGCAACTCCTGTTCCTCCCAATGCAACCGTATAAAAAGGAATAAGGGGGGTTATCATCTCACTCCCAATATCATTAAAAAAACTCGAACTTCCCAAAAGAAAAATATTCCTAAAACTATTTCTTTTTTTGCTCACCCCTTTCATTAAATATAAAAGAGAAAATTATTTATAAATCTTGAGAGCAAAAGCCTTTTAATCCGTGTCTAATTCTTATTTTTATGAAAAGCAAAATTCGTCAGCCTATAGTGACAGTTGTCGGGCATGTGGATCATGGAAAGACAAGCATTTTGGATTTTTTTAGAGGTAGCTCTCTTCAGGAACAGGAAGCAGGCAATATCACACAAAAAATTTCTTTTACATTATATCCTGCAGACAAGGCAAGAGAGAGTTGTCCTTTGATAAATGAGAAGGGGATAAAATTAGAAATTCCAGGATTTTTGTTTATTGACACTCCTGGGCATGCCGCATTTACTAATTTAAGGAAAAGAGGAGGAAGCCTGGCTGATTTGGCGATTCTTGTTATAGATATAAATGAAGGAATAAAACCGCAGACAGCAGAGGTAATTCAACTGTTAAAAGCCAACAAAACTCCTTTTATAATTGCACTTAATAAAATAGATAATATATCGGGGTGGCGAACCTTGCATGAAAACTTTGGAGCATTACAAAAGTCCATAGAATCTCAACCAGTTCATGTGAAACAAATATTTGATGAAAGATGGCTTACAATTGCAGGAAGTTTGAGCAGTTATGATTTTGAGGCAGATTTATTTTATAATATCAGAGATTTTACCAAGAAAATTGCTCTTGTTCCCTGTTCTGCGAGAACAGGAGAAGGCTTGCAGGAACTAATGATGGTTTTGTGCGGGATAAGTCAGAAATACCTTAAAGACAGGCTAAAATTAGGAGAAGAAGCTAAGGGAGTCATTCTTGAGGTAAAAAAAGAGAAGTCAAATGATTATGCAGAAGCAATTTTATATGATGGTTCTTTAAATAAAAATGATGAGATTGCTGTTTCAGACATTGGCGGAATTCCGATAATAACAAAGATAAGGGCCTTGGAAGAAATTCAGCCTCTTAGCAGCAAGTTCAAAGCAAAGGAAACTGTAACAGCGGCAACAGGGTTAAGAATACAATTCAGCGAGAAAATAAATATTCTTCCTGGGATGCCCTTTCTTGCATATAAAGGAAACAAGGGGAAAATAGAGAGAATATTCAAGAAAGAATTAACAGAAAATATTCAGACAAGCAAAAAAGGAATTATAGCAAAGGCAGATTCTCTTGGAAGTTTAGAAGCTCTGTTAGTCTTGCTTAGGCAGAGCAGTATTCCTGTTTTAAAAGCAGGAATAGGAAATATAAACAAAGCAGATTTTGCTTCTGCAAAGGCAAATTTAGAGATAGACAAATTAGATGCAATAATTCTTGGATTTAATGTTTCTGTGAATGAAGATGCAGAGGAATTTCTCGTAGGATACAGTGATGCGATAAAAGTCCTTACAGATGATGTGATTTACAAACTAATTGACAATGTTGTTGAATTCAGAGAAATGAAAAAGAAAGAAATAGAAAAAGAAAAGTTAATGCAACTGACTGCATTGTGCAAACTGAAAATTCTTCCTCAGTATGTTTTTAGGAATACAAAGCCGGCAATCTTTGGTGTAAGAGTGGAGGCAGGAAAATTAATTCCTGAGATAAATCTCATTGATAATAGTGGAGAAAAAGTAGGAAGAATAAAAAAAATCCAGTCTGAAAATAAGAGTGTAGAAGAAGCAAGCGAAGGAATGGAAGTTGCAATTTCAATTCCAGGAGTTAATTTTGAACGGCAATTGAAAGATGAGGAATTTTTGTATTCAGAAATAACTCCTAATCAATTCAAAAATTTCAAGAAAAATAAAGATTTGCTTACAGGAAAAGAGCTCTCATTGCTTCAGGAAATTGCAGATATTAAAAAGTTTTAAAAACCAATTTTTTATATTGTCCTAACCATTTGTGGACTCGGCAGATTTGCAGTATTTTGCTGAATAATTATAGGATTTCCCTTTATGATTTTATTACGTATAGAAATCTGGTAGAATAATCTTATCTCCACAACCCCCTGATTTATTCTTGCTCTAAACTGCCATTTTGGTATTTGTCTTAAATACTGTTTCTGTATCCCCAAAAATTCAGAAGCATTAAAAATTTGTATACCTGTTATGAATTTCTCATTGTCTATATCAATAACCATATTCTGAAACTCAAGAGAAAAATCATATTCTCTCTCCTTCACCTTGAAAAAAAGAATATCATTTACAAAATCATAATCCATTTCTCCTTCTGCTTCTAAATATCTCTCTTTCATATCTTTGGTATTTGCCATTCTTCTATAAAGTAAAAAGTAACTATATTAACTTTTCTATCATTAATTCCAACAATTATTTTAAGATTTTTGTTTTGATATTTATAAAATAAAGCATAATTTCCATTATATTGAATTCCTGTCAAGAAGGGTTTTTCATTTAATAAAATTCTTCTCAATTCAGCACATGTAAATATTTTCCGTTGTTTTTCACTTAATCTAAAGAAAGTATGAGATGTACATTCTATCTCTTCTTTATATCTCTTTATTATACTCAATAATTTATCAACATTTAGTTTCTTTTCTATTTTTGTACTCTTAAACATTGAATACTCAAACAAGAAGAATATAAAAACTTACTTCTAACACATCCAAAATTCCCGAATAATTTATAAACCACTTTTTTATAATTCTATTATGGTATTCAAAATAAACATATCAGAGAAGACAGGAAAAACTTATCATTTGGAGATGGAAAATGAAGAGCTTATTGGCAAAGAACTTCATGAAAAGATAAGTGGAAAAGAATTAACTCCCGACTTTGAAGGATATGAATTTGAAATAACAGGAGCAAGCGACTCAGCTGGCTTTACTGCATTGGAAAATGTTGAAGGAACTGGACTGAAAAAAGTCCTTTTAAGTTATGGAAAAGGCATGAAAAAACGTCCGAGAAGAGAAGGAAAAAAGAAACTTTCTAACCCCAAACCAAAAGGTTTGAGGATGCGAAAAACTGTTCGTGGAAAAGTTATTTCTCCGTCAATAGTTCAGATTAATCTCAAAACATTAAAACAAGGCAACAAGCAACTTTCTGAAATTTTTCCTGGGCAAAATCAGCCAAAGGGAAAGGAAGAAACAGAAAAATCTGAAGAGAAAAGCGAAAAATAGTTTTTTTAATAACTTTTAAATAGTTACCCTACCTCTTTTTACAATACAAAAAAGGTTTGATGGCATATAAGAAATACATAAAAAGAGATGGAAAAATTTATGGCCCATATATTTATCATTCCCGAAAAGTTAATGGTAAGGTAACTTCAGAATATCTCGGAAAATCCAAAGAAAAAAAGGATAGAAATAAATTTTGGATTATAATTTTGGCAACAGTTTTTTTTATTTCCTTGTTTTTATTTTTTAATTATAATTATAAACTTACAGGTTTTTTTGTTCAATCTGAAAATAATTTAGCGTCTATAAGATTTGCAATTCCGATAATAAATGCAGAACACCTAGATTCGGACAGAAATTTCATTTCAAATATTTATGACAAAGTGAAAGAATTGGATAATGCATGGAGTGAGCCAATAAATGATAATGAATATGTCAGAGTTACTTTTGAACAAAATCTTACAAATAAGAGTGATATAACCCTTTTTCCAAGAGTTACAAGCGGAAACCACAAAATTGAAGTTTATGAAAAAAATTCTGATTTTGAAATTGTTGAATTTACTAATTTAAAATCAAATGAATATAACAAAGTTAACTTAGATAACTTACAAAAAAATCAGGATACTTTTGATTTAAAGATTGTTGGAGGAAGTATTGAGATTGAGCATATTATTGATCCTACAGGTACTTTGTCAGACCAATCATTTGTTGTCGGAACATCTCCTATAGACATTGGACAAACAACAACATTTACAGTAAATCATAAATCTTTGTCTTCTACATGGACAGGAACTGTTTTTTTAAATATTAGTGGAGGAACAGGAATTTCTACTATCTGCGGAAGCAACCAAATAAAAATTAATAGTATAACTTTTGATGCTGTTTATGGGACTTATTGTGTTGACAATGCCGATGGTTCGGCAACATGTACTAATATTCCAAAGAATGGAGTTGGAGATATTATCTGGAATGTTGAAGGGTGTGGTGCAGGAACAACAACCTATCAGGAATCTGCATTTACTGCAGATTCAGCATCCCTTACTCTAACGGGGAGTTTGACAGTGAGTGCTCCTCTTGATTTGGATTACCCCCAATTTTCAAATCCTGTTGCACAACCAGCAAGTCCTGCAACTTACTCTTCTGGCC
>CAZDXC010000002.1:0-169666 GCA_964509675.1 Candidatus Woesearchaeota archaeon | reverse complement strand
ACAGATGAAGAATTTTCCATAAAATTGGAAAGTTGGAAAGTTTAAATTGTTTGTTATAATTCTTTGTGCGCACTATAGCTTATTTAAAAACTTTATTATTCAAAACAATAATGCTTAAAAGAGACACAATACTTTCATAAACATGCTGGTAAAATTAGAGGACCCTACTCTTTTGTCAAGGGTGATAGAAGTTATATCTGAATTGGTTACAGAGGTAAGAATTAAGTTAAGCGAATTTGGAATGAGTATTACTGCCATAGATCCTGCAAATGTTGCAATGATTAGATTCAGATTGCCGAAAAGTGCTTTTTCTCAGTTTGAAGCAGAAAATGATATCTTGGGAATCAATTTGGACAGTTTAAAGAGAATTCTGAAAAGATGCAGCAGTTCCACTTCATTGATTTTAGAAAAGAGAGAAAATTTCTTGAATATACAAGTGCAAGACAGAATAAGAAGAAACTTTGGATTGAATTTAATAGAAGTAGAAGCGCAGGAAAAAGAAATGCCGACACTGGATTACAGCGCAAAAGTCGAGATTTCTTCCCCTGACTTGATTTCTTCTGTTGAAGACTGTTCTGTTGTTTCTGATGCCTGCTCTTTCATAGTAAAAAATGGGGAATTTATAATAGAAGCAAAAGGACTAAATTCTGCGAGAAGTGAATTCTCAGGAGATGAAGCAAAAATAGAAGCAGAAGAATGCAAATCAAAATACAGTCTGGAATATCTTCAAAAATTTATGAAAGGAGCAAAACTTTGCGAAAAAACTCAATTGTATTTTGCAAATGACCATCCTCTAAAAATAGACATTAAAACAGAACATATGGAACTAAATTTTCTTTTAGCTCCGAGAGTTGAGACCGAAGACTAACACGGAGTTAAGGACAGTGTTAAATAAGTGTTAGTTTGAATAAAGGATTAAAAAAACTAATTTATTTTATTAAAGTTTATAAATAAAGATATCTTAAAGGGGATATGAGAAAAGGGGTAATGAGAAATAAGAGAGGACAGGTTACTATTTTTATCATTATCGGGATAATAATCGTTGCTGCAGGAGTTTTAATTTATAGTTTTTATCCACAGATTAAATCAACTCTTGGAGGAGAGGAAAAAAATCCCCTGAGTTACATTCAAAGTTGTCTGGAAGATGAAATAAAAAACACAGCAGAGAAACTATCATTACAGGGAGGAAGTTTGAATCCTGAAAATTATATTATGTATGACAATAGTAAGGTAGAATATTTATGTTACACAAATGAGTATTATCGTCCGTGTGTTGTTCAGCAGCCGATGTTAAAACAACATATTGAATCAGAAATAAAAAATGAAATAGAAGGTGATGTTGCGAAGTGCTTTAATTCTTTAAAAAGCAGTTATGAAAAAAAAGGATACAGCGTTGAATTGAAAGAAGGAACTAAAAAAATTGAATTGCTTCCTCAAAGAATTGTAGGAACATTCAATTATTCTTTAACTCTAACTAAAGGCGATACACAAAAATATGATTCTTTTTTAGTTATTCTGAACAATAATCTTTATGAATTAATTGCAATAGCTAACAGCATAATAGAGTGGGAAACTACTTATGGAGATGCAGACGTGACAACCTATATGACATATTATCATGATTTGAAAGTTGAAAAAAATTTAAGAGAAAGCGGAGAGAAAATTTATGTCTTGACAGACAGGGATACAGGAACTAAATTTCAATTTGCAGTCCGAAGCCAGGCATGGCCTGCAGGATATGCAAACCCAACAATATGAGAAAAGAGGTTTTAATATTTGGATTATTTATTTTTGCAATTTTTTTAGTCGGAAATGTTTCTGCAACAACCTATTGCTGTGAGAAAACAACATCCGGAGCATGGTGTCAGAATGTTAATTCAGAATCTTTATGTTCGACTGCAACAAATCCAATAAATGGAGAATCATTTAAAAAAACTGCTGCTTCTTGTGATGCAACTTCTTACTGCAAGCCAGGAACCTGTATAGACGGACAGGAGGGAATTTGCATGCCCAACACTCCTCAGATAGTTTGCAGTGAAAATTACGGATATTGGAGCGAACAGCCAAAAAATGAACTTGAACAATGCCAATTAGGATGTTGTTTGATAGGAGACCAGGCAGCATTTGTAACGCAGGTTGCCTGTAACAGGATGTCTTCTTTTTATGGATTGCAAATAAACTGGCAGAAAAATATAAACAATGAGATAAGCTGTCTTGCAAGCGCAAATCCACAAGCAAAGGGTGCATGTGTTTTCACTAAAAACTATGTCAAAACCTGTGCATTAACAACAAAAAAAGAATGCAATGACAAGGCAAAAAGTTCCGGACTTTCAGAAGTTGAATTTCATGCAGGATATTTATGCAGCGCACAGGAATTAGGAACAAACTGCGCAAAACCAAAAACAATCCAAACAACCTGTGATGACAGAGATGATGTAAGATTTGTTGATACCTGCGGAAATTTGGCAAACATATATGATGCTGAAAAAATAAACAATGAAAATTACTGGACATATATTCAAGAACCAACATGCGGAGATAATGCCGGAAACAAAAACTCAAAAACATGCGGAAATTGTGATTATCTCTCTGGAAGCATGTGCAAAAAGAAAAAGGCAGGAGAAGCTGTAAATTATGGAGATTTTATATGCAAGGACTTGGATTGCAAGGATTATGGTGGAAGTTATTCTGGAAATTTTAATTATCCTCATCATGGAGAAACATGGTGCGCTACTGACAGCAAATCAGGGGAAAGTGCTCCAGGGGCTACTTATTTCAAATTAATGTGCTATAACGGAGAAGTCACTAAGGAAGAGTGTGACAGCACAAGGCAAAAAGTTTGTTCTGAAAAAGCAGATGAACAAAGCGGATTTATGTCTGCAAATTGTAAAGTTAATATTTGGCAGGATTGTGTAAGTCAGAACACAAGTGCAAGTTGTGAAGATGTAAATGTAAGAGATTGCAAATGGGTTGAATGGAACGGGTATTATTTCACAAGCGAGGGATTAAAAAATGATTCAGATTCAACAAAGGGCACGTGTGTTCCGAGATATCCTCCTGGATTTGAAAGAGACGGAAGCAATAATGTAATCGGAGGAGAAGCATGCGGAGCAGCGAGTTCTGTATGTTATGTAAAATATACAAAAAAGATATACCAAAGTGATGAAAAATGGAACTGTAATGAAAATGATCCTAATGCAAATTGTTCTTGTCTCACTGACGAATGGAAAAATGGATTGAATAGTATTTGCACTCAGCTTGGAGATTGCGGGAACAAGGAAAATTACATGGGTGCCTTTGGATATCAGTTTGATGATATAATAAAGGAAGAAAAATTAACTTAAAATGCAAAAAAAGAAAATAAAAAATGAAAAAGAACTGGCATTATTTGAGATTTTTATATTAATAGTTGGAATTATTTCTTTTGTTTATTTTATTGGGAATGAATTTGGATTTGTAAGTGCTGCTGATATTAGCGGAGGAGAATGCAGTACTTCTTTTTCTTATGGGCCTTATACATATACTGCTGAAAGCTCAACGAAAATCACCAGAACTGACGGAAGATGGTATTCAAAAGAAGGAGATAAATGGAAGTATCATGACGCTGTAATAGGTGAAGGATTTGTGACTGAAGAAACTGAAGGGTCGGCAGATGCATATAATAGATTTCTTAGTTTGTCTGTAGATGCAACTGCTTGTGCTGCTGGGATCGGAGCAAGAGGAGAAGGCAAGGGGGGAGGTTTACTTGATGCAGCAGGAACAATCAGTTCATTAGTAAAACCTTCTGGTATAGCAGCAGAAGCGGCCGGAGGAGTGGGGCAGAGTACAGGAGCAGCAGCTGCAGAATCAACATTGCCTGCTGGGGCGGCTGCAGGAACTCAGGCAGCTAAAACTGCAGGTACAGCAAGTCTGCAATGGAACAAATTTGCACTCAATCTTCAAAATGGATGGTTTACACTAATAGTCAATGCAGCAATCGCATATGGGCTTTATCAAGGAGTTTCAAAAGGACTTTCTGTATTATTTCCAAATGTAAATCCTCAAGTATGGGAAAGTTTAGGAAAAGCAGTTGGTATAGGTTATGGAGTTGGAGCAGGAATAGGAGTCGTTCTTAGTCAACTAGGGATACTTCCTGGCCTGCCAATCCTTGGAATAGCTGGTGCTGGTTGGGGACTCATTGCAGCCGGAGTTGCAGCTATAATTTGGTTTCTTACTTATAATGAAGAAAATATAACAGCAGTAATATATTCATGTTATCCTTGGCAACCTGTAACAGGCGGAAGCGACTGTCATAAGTGTAACACAGGAGAATTTCCCTGCACAAAGTATAAATGTCAAAGCCTTGGACAGAGTTGTGAATTGTTAAATGCAGGAACAAAAGATGAAGTTTGCGAGTGGGTAAATAGGAATGATGTCTCTCCTCCTGCAATTGAGGCTTGGGAAGGTGCATTAACAGAAGGATACGAATATGTTCCAGACAGTGCAAGGTTGCCTCCAGATAAAGGTGTAATAATAAAGAATTTACAGTCAGCAGACGGCTGCGTACCTCCTTTTACAAGAATAGATTATGGAATAAATTTAGACAAGCCTGGAAAGTGCAAGGTTGACACAGTAAGAACAGATGATTTCAAAAGCATGAAGTTTTTTATCAGTAATAGTTATTATAAATACAATCATACAATCACCTCTCTCCATGCAGGAACAAGTGAATTAGAAGGGGAAGGAATAACATTACAAAATGGAGGAAATTACGAGACTTTTGTAAGATGTGAAAGTAAGAATGGAGTTTCTAATGCAGGAAATTTTGTCTTCAAATATTGTGTTAGTGATGAACCAGACATAACCGCTCCTACAATAAAATTAACAAACCCTATAAATGGTATGCCAATACAACAGGGGTTAACTTCACAATCAATAGAAGTTTATGTTGATAAACCATCAGACTGTAAATGGAGCAATAATGACGAAGATTATGACATAATGCCAAACACAATGACATGTGCACAAAGCATTACAGAAATAAACGCAAATCTGCTTTACAAATGCACAACAACCTTAACTGGTTTGAAAGATCTCGCTGAAAACAAGTTTTACTTCAGATGCAAAAGCTATCCTCTAAATCAAGAAGCAGACAGATACAAGAATGAAGAATCATATGTATACAGTTTAATAGGAACAAAAGCATTGGTAATTGATTCTGTAAAGCCAGTAAGCGGAACAACAATAAAAGACTCAACTCAAAGTGTGAAAGTAACCCTAGAAGCAAAAACTTCTGCAGGCTATAAAGACGGAGAAGCAAAGTGCTATTTCAAGAAAGCATCAGAGCCTGACAGCAGTTATATATTATTCTTTAATACAAACTCTTATGAGAGCACGCAGGATTTATGGCTTCCTAGAGGGGGCTACAGATATGCAATAAAATGCTGTGACCTTGGAGGAAATTGTGACGCACAAACAACAGAGTTTATTGTGGACACTGATTTTGAATCTCCAAGAGTTGTAAGAGCTTATAATGAAGGAACGAGTTTAAAGATAGTAACAAATGAAAAAGCAGAATGTGTTTATGACACAACGAGTTGCAGTTATAATTTTGAGGATGGAATAGGCATGACAAGTTCAGACAATCTAAACCATTTAACAGACTGGAATACAAACAATAATTTCTACATAAAATGCCAAGATGATTTTGGAAATCAGCCTACTCCTGATGCATGCAGCATAATTGTAAGACCAAGCGATTATTAATTTTAACAAAATTTATAAGTTATATTCTACTTCTTTAAATATGAAGAAAAAAATTGGTGAACGCGGACAAATGCACCTATCATTTGGTATGATTTTCTCTGTTATATTAATAATAGCCTTTCTTGCAGTTGGATTTTATGCCATTAAAAAAATTATTGATTTTCAGAACACTGTTCAAATTGAAAATTTTCTTAGAGATTTTCAGCAGGATGTAGACAAAATGTGGAAAAGCCAACAAGGCAGCCAGACTATAAATTATCCTCTGCCGAGTAAAATAAGTGCGGTTTGTTTTAAGGATGATGAATTTCAGAACCTTGAATTCATTTCCAAGTCCCTGATAAAAGAAGCATTAATTGAGAATATAGATATCACAAAGATTACAGAAAAAGAGGACCCTTATTGCATACAAAATGTAAGGGGGAAAATAAGTTTAACAATTGTAAAAGATTATGGAGAAACCTTAGTTAGGGTTGAACGATAAAATGAATCCTGTAATCAAAAGAAAAAAGGGGGCTTTAGAGATATCATTTGGATGGCTTTTTGCTCTTGTTGCAGGTGCGCTAATTTTATTTTTTGCTATTTATTTCAGTGCAAAATTGATAGGCACAGAAAAAGAAACCATAAGTGCTGAAACTGGAAAAGAAATTGGAATTCTTTTAAATCCCCTTGAAACGAGTTTTGAATCAGCGCAAACAACATCAATAAGCATTCCCAGTGAAACAAGGATCCATAATTCATGCGAAGAAACAGGCAATTTTGGAAGACAGGTAATCCAATTAGATCAAAAAAACTTTAACAAATGGACTAAAACAAATATAGATGTTTTTTTTAACAATAAATATATCTTTTCTGAAGAAGAAATACAGGGAAAAAAATTTTATATCTTTTCAAAACCTCTTGAATTTCCATTCAAAGTTGCGGATTTGATTTATATGAGTTCTGCAAGTATTGGATATTGTTTTATAGGAGCTCCTGATGAAATAAGTGAAGAAATATCTGATTTAAACCAAAGCAATTTAATTGCCAAAAAATGCGGGGGAGATGAGATAAAAGTCTGCTTTGATGGAGGTAACTGTGATATCAATGTAGATTATAATTCAGGGATTGTTGAAAAAAATGGAGAAAAAATGTATTTTGATGATAATGAAGCATTAATGTATGCAGCAATTTTCTCAGATAAAAGTGTTTATGAATGTCAATTAAAAAGACTTATGATGAGATTAAAAGAAATCTCTTTATTATACAGAGATAAAGAAATGATTATAAGTAAAAAGGGGTGTGGCGGAAATATGGGATTGGATTTGGAAGAATTTGGAAGCATAGCTTCAGAACTTGAGAGTTCTGAAGGAATTGAGATTATAAAAATGAAAGCAGAAGACATTGAAGAAAAAAATAATGAAAGGATGTGCATGTTGTGGTGAAAAGAATAAACAATAAAGGACAGATAAAAATACAGCAGATGACTTTTATGCTTGTAGCTGTGACTTTCTTATTCATATTAGTTGGAATTTTCTTTTTGTCAATAAGACTGTATAATGTAAAAAAGATAGCAACCAATTTAGAAGAAAAAAATGCAATGCTTCTTGTTTCTAAACTGGCAAATTCTCCTGAATTTTCATGTGGAAATGCATTTGGGGGGAGCAGGGGAAGCTGTGTTGATTTTGATAAATTAATATCTTTAAAATACAGAATAGATGAAAATTCAGAACTTTGGGGGGTGGCTAAGATAGAACTAAGGAAAGTTTACCCTGAAGGAGAAGGCATTGAATGTGATGAAAGCAATTATCCTGACTGTGACATTGTAAGCATACTTGATAAGGACATAAATAAACAGCCTGCTATTTCAAATTTTGTTTCATTATGCAGAAAAGAATCAAATGGCATCATGATTTATGATAAATGTGAATTAGCAAGATTAATGGTTAGTTCAGAAGAAAAAAGAACATGAAAAATAAAAACCACCAGCGAGTTTTTATGAATCCTGCAACCCAATCAGGAAGATTGAAAAAGAAAGGACAGGAAGAGATGGTTGGATTTGTTGTAATTGTAGTAATAATCTCTGTAGTTTTACTGGTTCTGTTGGGTTTTTTGCTTAGAAGTTCTAATAAAAGCACTGTTGAGAGCTATGAAGTGGAAAATTTTATACAGGCAGCCTTACAATATACAACCAACTGTGAAAATCAGTTAGAATTCCTGTCTTTGCAGAATTTAATAGTGGCTTGTGAAAATACTGAAAAATGCCTTAATGAAGAAAATAGCTGTGAAATCCTTAATGAAACCTTAAAAGGCATAATAAAAACAGGTTGGAATGTTAATGAACAGAGTCCTATAAAAGGTTATAAATTAAATATAAGGGTAGAAGGAGAAGAAAGATTGTCCCTTAAAGAAGGAAATGAAACAAAAAATTACAAGGGAGCATTTGAAGATTTCGCAAAAGAAGGGAAAAATTACGAGATTTCTCTGAATATTTATAGCTAAATCTTAATATGAATTATTATAGTATCTGCCATTAGTTGAGGTTTATGTCTTATTCTTCCCTTTACTTTTTCTTCAGTTAGCTGTATAAAGCCAAATCTTTCTAAAAGTTTAACATCATCATGGACTGATTTAAAACTCCTGTTCACTTTTTTAGCTAAATCATATAGAGATAATGGTTTTTCAGTCTTTATAACACTCAAAATTCTGGCTTTTTCATTATTAAGTAACTGCCTTAGGGAAGATATTCCTGAAAAATCATATCCTTTCTTGTTTTTAGAAGGCTTTTTGAATAAGGAAAAGGCGCCTTTACTCTCCTTTATTGTTATTTCTCTTGTAGCCATTTTTAATATATGTTTTTTCTATTTATATATCTCTAATATATATTTTTAACATATATATTATTTTAAATTATATATTAATAATAGGTAATATATATTAATAAATGTTTCTTTTTGTTAACCTCTTCATAGTGTAATTATACTATAGTGATAGCATAACATTTATAAATAAACTTGGAAAAATAGAGGTTTTTAGGGAATAAAGAAAAAATTATGTCTAAAGCTTTTTAAAGGAAATGGGGTTTTTAGTATTACACTCAATAAGAGTGTTCTAATAGGGTGTTAATGTTCATCTCAGCAAGGTGATTTACCCTATATCATCAAGTTGAGAGAAAATTGTCTTAGACAATATGTACAAAGGTGAAAGGAGGTTAAAAAAGATGAGTTTAAATTTTAAAAAAGTTTCAGCGATTGCGGCTAGTGCATTGATGATTGGAATGACTATGGGAGTCGCTGCTGCTGCTAATTATCCCGCTCCATTTGTTTCAGGAGGCGCTGCAAATGTGGCGATTGTTTATGGTACAGGTCCTGGTGTTTCTTCTCTTGATTTAGTTCAGGCAGGAAATATTCAGTCTAACCTACAAACATATCTTGAGGACGGAACAAGTACAACTGTTACAGGAGGAGATAGTATAACATTGGCAACTTCAGCAAGAAAAATTTACTACGGAGATTCAATAAATGCTCCTATAAGCTCTTTGACTTACACAGAGCTTGGTAATGTCTTAGCTGATGGTACTTTTACAGACTTGTCTGGAACTCAATATGATTACACACAAACAGTTAAGGTAGGTCCTGCAGACATTGCATTTGGAACTAGTGGAGGAGACTTAGAAGATCCAACATTATATATTGATCCTGACTCTTCAGTTGATGGACAATTATATAACTATACTTTAAGTTTCGTAAAAAACGTCAATGTGTCTGATTCTACAAATGTTCAGGGACAGAAACTTAAGATACTTGGTGTAGATTATGTAATAGGAAGCAGTTCAACAAATTCAACTCTTTACTTGTATGGTTCAGGTGAAACTGCAACTGTAAATGGCGGAGAATCAAAGACAGTTACTGTCGGAGGCAAAAGTCATACTGTTGAGTTAGTAACAACAGCAGATTCTACAGATGCTACAATAAAAGTTGACGGAGTTAGTAAATCTGTAGTAGAAGGAAGCAATTATGCTTTTGCAGGAGATATAAGTGTTTACATTAAAAATGTAATACATCCTGCTTATGCTGGTGATTTAAGACAGGCAGAACTTATTGTAGGTGCTAATACTTTGAAGTTAGTTGATGGGCAAACAGTAAAACTGGGTGCTGATGAAACAACTATTAAAGGAACCAAAGCAACCGTAACTGCTGCAGGAAATGGAATAATATCCGGATTTACTGTGTCAGTAACTGCTGCTAAATCGTCAAGTGATTCTATTGCAATCGGAGAGTCATTCAAAGACCCTGTTTTTGGTGGATTAAAACTGACATTGGCAAATGCTTATCCAGCTCTTGATTCAACAAGCAGAGGAAAAATTGTTGTAAACACTAATGACAATGACCAGGGATCCATTACTTTTACAAGCGCAAGGGCAGGAAGTGCGGGAGAACAAAAGTTAACTTATGTATATGACAATAATACACTTTCAACTGCTGTTCAGCCTTTATTAGCTCATTCAACACAACCAAGCAGCAATGGAAAAGGAATTATTCATGTGCTTGAGGGAGAAAATGCTGTAGAAGATGACTGGATAATTGTAAATGCGGGAGATGCAGGAACAATCTTAGAAGTAAGTGATATTAGCATTGATACTGGTACTTCAGGAACAGTTACTTTAATAGATGCTATAACTGGAACCTCTCAGATAATAACTCTGACAAACACAAGTGGAGTGTATTTAAAGAGCGGAGTTAACATGTTCGGTGGAACAGGTTATACTATAAGAGCTAACCAGTTAGGAACTAGTATGAATATAACATGGAGTTCTGCTTCAACTACCAGAACTGTATTCCCAAGAATAAAGTTAGCAACGGGTGGTTGGATGGCATTTTTAACACAAACAACTGTTCCAAATGGAACTTCTGTAATATTGCCTGATGGACTAACAACATTAGCTACTTCAGGAACCCTTGTAGGGAATGATACCACATCCATTGCAGGAAATGGAGTTAATTGGGTACTGAGTGGAGGTGGAAGTACATCAGATGATACTACCTTCATAAATGTCTCAATGCCAGCTTGTAATTTCAACACTACATTTGGTCCAGCTATATTGTATCTTGAACCTAAGAAATGGGATGATTCAACTTATGGAAATTTCATTTGTGTTCCATTAACAACTACAGGAACAACTGAAATTGCCATAGGAGACCCTGTTTTCAATGGTACAAATTCTGGATTTGTTACCTTGACTTCAGATACTTACAAGAAACAGGCTCTTGATAAATTTGGAGCTTTAGTAAGCAAAGAAGACAGAAGCAACCAGAATGGTGTAGCTACACTAGCTTATCCAAGTTCACAAATGTACTTTGATGTAGTTTTCAGTTCAGAAGCTGCAAGTGTTGGCACAGGCGGAGGAACACAGCTCGGAGATGTTCTTGTAAAAGACTCTGAGGTAAGTTCTGTAAGCAGTAAGAATCTTATTGTTGTAGGTGGAAGTTGTATTAACACTGTCGCTTCTACTTTGTTAGACGGAGTAGGATGTGGAACCAGTTTCACAGATAAGACCGGCGTTGGTTCAGGACAATTCTTAATCCAGAGCCTTTCAAGTCCTTATGCAAGCGGTAAAGTTGCATTGATTGTTGCTGGTTATGAAGCTGCAGACACTGTAAATGCTGCTACTTACCTAAGAACACAGACTGTTGACACGACTGTAGGAAAGAAATACAAAGGAACAACGTCTACTAGCGCTGAACTTGTAACAGAATCCGCATAAAGTCAATTTTAATTTATTTTCTTTTTCTTTCTTTTTTTATGTCTTTCTGAGAAGTATGTAATATGCAATGTAGAAAACATTTTTATATACAAAGTTAAATATTTAATAATGAGAAAAATAATTTCTAAAGAGAAAGAAGAAAAGAGAAGAAGGAGAAATCAACTTGTTGTAGGAGCAATTTTGATATTAGTCATGGTTGCTAGCATTGTGGGATATGCTTTTGGAAGAGGACAAAAAGAAAGCAATGAAAAGATAATTTATAACGGATTTGAATTCACAAAAAAATCCGGCTTTTGGAATGTGAATATTGGAAATTATGTATTCTCTTTTTTATATAACCCAAAAGAAGTTCAAAAGATGAGTTTCTCATTAAATTCCATTAATAATTATTTAAATAGGCCATTGTATATTTATTCTGAAAATTCAGAAGCTGCAACAGAAATCTACAGAAACTTATTTTACCAAAACAAGGTAGTTGAGAGAGTCCAAAATGCATGTCCTGTAGGAGAAAAATGTGAAGATAATTCTCCTGTAAAAACCTGTGAAGATAATTTTATAATAATAAAAAACAGTAATAGCAGTGAGATAAAACAGCAGGACAGTTGTGTATTTATTGAAGGCGATGCAAACTTGGTGCAACTCAGTGATGAATTTTTGTTTAAGATAATCGGAATAACACAATAATATTTATAAACCAAAAGAGAAGTTTATGAAAATGACTGAATAGGAAATTCAGTATAAATACAAACAGGAGAAGTTTTGCATAATGAAAAAGAAAAAAAGAGAAGGAGAAAAAAAAGAGGTTTCTGAAATTTTTGAGGTTGAAAAAGGAGGAGAGAAAAAAATAGTAGAAGCACATGGAACAGAAGAAGAAAAGGCTCCTACAGAAAAACAAGTAAAAAAAGAGAATAAAATCCTGAAAAACATTATAATTATTATGGCAGGTTTTGTTTTAATGTTCCTTGTCATTTATTTGATAATTAATTCCATGAATACTTTTGAAGTTAATGGAGTCAAGTTCCAAATAGTAAAAGAAGGAAAATTGATTTTTTATAAAACTTCCTTGCCTGTTGTATATCAAGGAAAAGATGCAACATATAATTTTTATCTGAGAGAAGATCCAAGACAATTAGCAAAAAAAGTTCCGCTTACTGGAAACGTTACATTCAGGGAAAACCTGGTTTTAGATTTAACAACAAAAGACCTTTTTTGTAACGGAGACTGGAACATTGGATTTAATAACATGGTGAATCTCTATAAACTGCTTGATGTAAATCTCTTGGTGAAAAATGACAGTGTTGAATATGAGCCTTCTGATAAATATATGTTTGTTACAATACAACTAGGAAATTCCACAAATATAGAGAAAGTTGGAATGAATGAATATGACATAAACATTAATAACTGCGAGGTTATTCCTGCATTTGAAAGATTAATGTTAGAAACTTTTATTAGGTACAAAGAAGTCAATAAGTAATGGATTTGAAAATTATCTATGCGCTCATTCTTTCAATCCTTCCTGTAAGCGAATTAAGAGGAGGGTTGCCTATCGCAATAGTTTATGCAAATCAGCACAATATCCCCGTAGTTTTTGTCTTTTCATTAGTTGTTTTGGTTAATATTCTTGCTATTTTCATTGCATTTTATTTTTTGGATAATGTTCATCACTTGCTTTTAAGAACAAGAGTCTACAAAAAGATTTTTGACAAATATATAGAAAAATTTCAAAGAAGAGTGGACAAATTTGAGAAAAGATATTCTGTTATGGGCTTTTTGGCTTTGACATTATTTGTAGCAGTTCCGCTTCCAGTAACCGGAGCATGGAGCGGAACGTTGATTTCATGGCTTTTGGATTTGGACAGAAAAAAAAGCATACTTGCCATTTCATTAGGAGTTATTATTGCAGGAGTTTTAGTGCTTTTTGGAACGCTTGGTTTTCTTAATCTTGTTTCCTGATTTCAATAAAAAAATTATATCTGAATAAAAAGGAATTTTCTTTATCTTATACAATTTAACACTTAAAAACCAGATTCCGACAACAAAAAATATACTTCCAACATACCAAAATACCTTATGAGTTATGTCAAAGAAAGATGTTCCTAAAACAAACAATATAGAAAGAAGAAAAATTCTCAGGATATTTATAAGAAGGAAAGATAAAAAAGAAAAAAGCAGCATAACAACTCTCTTGTCTAATTTCATTTCTCTTGTAGAAAGATTTAGTATTAAAAAAAGATAATATGCAGAGCCGGCAATGCACGCTCCTATAATTTCTATAGGAGAATTATTGATTGTTATTATATTGTTCATCAATGAGGCATTAAAAAAAAGTTTCAGCAAAAAATAAACAGGATAAATTGTCAAAGAAGCAAACATAAAATAAAAAATTCTCACCCCCAAAATGCCAATAAGAATCAATATTCCATATCTTAAAACAATATCAAAAACAGCCTTAAATCCCTTTTTCATAGAGCAAAAAGTGGAAATATATTTAAATAATTTAGCTTTTAAAAATAGATGAAAAAGAAAGGGGTGGTTATTGGAGCTATTGTTATAATTGCTTTTTTTGTAAGTTTTTATTTCGATAAAAGCCTTGTTAAGTATGTTTCTCTTTTAAGAAATGACATTCTTGACAGGTTTTTCTTTGGATTGACTTATGTAAGTTCAGAAGCAATAATATTCCTTATTCTTACTTCCTTGTTTCTGTTTAAAGACAATAAAAGAAGGTGGGTTTTTCCTTTATGGCTTACCTTAGGAGCTTCTGCCTTAGCCAGTTTTATATTAAAGATAACAGTGCAGAGATTAAGGCCTTTTCAGTTAGGGATTGTTCCTATTTTAGGAAAATTAAGCGAAGCCAGTTATGACATATGGAATTTTTCCTTTCCTTCTTCTCATGCAATGATTGCTTTTTGTGCAATTCCAATCTTATCCAAGCAATATCCGAAATTAAAAAATGTGTGGATTGGAATTGCTGCGCTGATTGCTCTCTCAAGAGTTTATCTCGGATTGCATTTTTTCAGTGATGTAATTGCTGGAGGGTTTATTGGTTATGGGATTGGAATGATTATTGTTAAGTTAGAAAAAGAAGAAAAATTCGGAGAAAAAATATATAATAAAATTATGAGAAGATAATTTTTCTTTATGTCCTCAGATAAATCTTGCGGATGAGACTCTCCCACAAATTTGGGGTTTCTCATAAAGAAGAAAAATTCGGCCAGAAGATTTATGACAAACTAATGAGAAAGTGATTATTTCTTTCTTACAACCCTAACTGCCACAATGATTATTATTAAAACTAAAATTACATTCAATGCACCAATAACCCACAAGTAAGTGTTTCCTTCTCCAAATCCTGTGAATAATCCTGTAAGGTTGAATCCTTTTCCTGCAACAGATACTGAAACTGGCTGAGTTAGTATCTTGTTTCCTTCTCTCATAACAATATTAAAAGTATGTTCTCCACGCATGTTTTCATTTGCCTTCAATTTAATCAAAACATCCTGGGAGTCTCCTGCATTCAATACAAGGCTTGTCTTGTCTATAGAAACTAATGAAGCCCAATCTGAATAATCGCTTAATTCCAAACTGAAAGTTTTTCTTGTTGTAGCAGTGTTTGTTATTGTTGCCCTGACAGTGAAATCCTCTCCTGCTTTTGCCTCTGACTCCAAATTAGCGCTGACTGAAACAAGAGGGACAGTTGAACAACTTCCTGATTCTATTGTTAATGGAACAGTAAATTCTGCTTCGTCTCCATTGCTGTTTTCAAATATATCATCGCTTTCATCGTATACTAAGAAAGTCAAATCATAAGTTCTTCCATCTTCTGCATCATTTGGAATTGCGACATTGAACAACAAATCCTTGGATTCAAGGCTGTCTATGTCTCCTACAGTTACTGTTTTTGAGATTCCCAATTCTGTATTAAATACCTTGAGATAAACATCATTTTCATCATCTTCTCCAATGTTCCAAACTTCTCCTGTTATCTGAACTTCATCCCCGCAAGACGGAGTTCCCACAACCTTGAGAGAATCAAGAACAACAAAATGATTGTCAAGTATTATATCAATAGACTTTGAACTGAAAGTAGAAGTTTTATTATCTGTTTCTTTATCATATCCTGTTGTCCATACATAAAAAATATAATCTCCATTATTTTCAATTCTATTCAACCTGTCAAGAGTAAAAGAAAAGTCTACTGTTTTTCCATCATGTTCATCCAAATTAAAATCATCTTCTTCTCCATCAACAACCCATTTTGAATTTTGCATATCATAAAGTCCCCATTCAATTACAATATTTCTTATTTCTTTACTTCCATCATTGCTTACATCAACATTAACTTCAATCTTATCTAAAGGATACCATTCAGTATCATCTCCAAATCCTTTAGTAACAGAAAGGTCAACATCATCTATATTCAAATTTCCATTATCTGCATATTCATTTGGTGAGCTTTGAAAAGATAATATTTGTGATACTGCGCTGCTGCTGGTTCCTGTTGCTATCAATGTAGTGGAATAATTCTGTTTAAGAGAATTTTCAAAAAAGAATTCATCTGGGACATTATAACTAATAGTAACTGTATGGGGATTAGGGGCATCTATAATAACTAAATTATTTATTGGACTAAAAGTAATTGTTTTACCATCTTTTATTATTGGACTCAATCCTGTAAAAGTAATCGTTTCATTTACATCACTTTGGATAGTAATAGTAGCTGTTCTGTTTCCTGTTGCCTTTTCAAAAGTCGGAATATTTGAGAAAGTGACAGTCGCACTTACTAAACTCATCAAAGTCAGCAATGCAAATATGCCTAAAATTGAAAATCCTAATGATCTCTTCATCATGTAATCATTCTGCAGTTAAGATGATTTATAAGGTTTTTTGTGTTGTAAAATATAGATTTTGTTAAGTATATCTCTATGGAATTTTTCTTAGTAAAAAAGTTTATATATGTCATTATATGTATTTAGGTAGGTGATAAAATGATAAAATCGAAAGTAAACCAGGAAAATTTACATTAGATTTATTAAAAGATGGTAATGAAATCTAGGGAGAATTCTATTGGGGCATGGGCTTTTTTTATCGGAGTTATTCTTGCAGTTCTTATTGGATTGTCAACATTATTAATTCCTATTGCTTCCTTGAGAACATACAGCAGTTTTATTTACCTGATATTAGTCCTGCTGGGAATAATTGTCGGAGCATCAATAAATGTAGTGGGAAAAGATTCACAGACATTTTTGATAGCAGGAGCGATTATTGTAATTGTAAGCAGGTTTGGAATGGATAGTGTTACTGGTTCATTAATAGGAATTGGTGCTGGAGACACTGCATCTTCAATATTTGCTGCTCTGCTTGCATTGTTTGTGCCTGCAACAATAATAGTTGCATTAAAGAATGTTTTTGGACTTGCGAGAGTTTAAATCCCCAATATTGAAAACAAATCCTTCAAAATCAAGTCTCGGACAGGCAGTATTAATCCAACCCTGAATTTCAGAAAAATTTTCAAATTGCCTTGTATCTAACTCATTATTAAGAAACAAATAAGATTGCTTGTCTTTTAATTTTTTTCTTAAATCAATAGCTTTCTTCAAATTTTCCTGTCCTGGTTTTGTTGAAATCAAAATCCCAATCTTCTCAGAATCAAGGAATTTCATGTAAGAAGCAAGTTTTTGTTTTTCAAAAGCATATACATCCTCGTCTGAAATTTTCCTTAACTTATCTGATTGCAGTATATAAATAGGAAGTCTAGTTTCAAATGCAAGAGAAACAGCATGAAATTCCCCGGAACTTATCAATAAAATTGCATCTGTATCTTTTGGAATTTTTGGTTTGCTGCATCCCAAAACCTGAATTAATCCAGTTATATTATACTTCTTAGATAAGATATCACAAATTTGTTTTGCTATGTCCTTGTATTGTATTGAATAAGCTATAGCAGTATTTTCGGGAAGTTTCAGAGATTGTATTTTTCTTGCATTAACTTCTGAATTGATTTTTGCCGGAATAAATATTGTTTTCATAATTTTCAAAGAAAAAGTGATATTTTAAATGTTTTTAATCAAATTTACTTGTTTTTGCTTCTGGGCTTGGAGCAGTCTCTCTCTGAATCTGAGCAAAAGAAGGCGTAACAATCAATAAATTCTCTCCAAAGCCTGCAATATTTCCTTCAAGAGCATCTGTTGTCTTTTTGATTTTTGAAACTGCCCTTTTCAATTCAATCGGGTCTTTTGATTTCAAAACTTTTATGTCAATTATAGCAATAGTATATCCTTCTCTCAAAACATTAAGAATAACATTGACATCATCATATTTTTTCAGGACAAAAAGTTTCACGAGAACCTTTCCTTCTTTTTCTTCTTTATCAAGATCTATCTCCAGGTAATCTTCTGCAGAACCTTCCCCTTTTGGAGCACCACTAAACATCTTTTTTAGATTAAATGCCATGCTAAAGTGAGAGATAATATATTTATAAAGATTTCGTAACTTTTTCTATATATTTTTGTAATTTACTTCTCTGCAGATTTGGTCAATTCTTCTCTTATTTTATCTGCCTGTTCGCTCAAAGAATTCTCCTGCTTCTCAAAAGATTTTATTTTCAATTCTAAAATCTTCTTCTTTTCAGATAATTCTTCCTGAATCTTTCCTTTTTCTGCTTTAATCATTAATTGTCCGACAATTTTAAAGACTTCATCTCCTGATTTTTCTATTTCTCTTAATGCAGAATCAACTTCTGCAAGCTCCATTTGGAAAGCCTGCTTTTGAAGAATTGAATTATGCAATCTCTGTTCAATAATTTGCATTTCCTGAATTTTCTTTTCATCCATTCTATTTATTATTTTGCTTTAATTTTTTTTATTTTAATTCTTGGCTTGTAAAAAATTTTGCTTCCACAATAAGGACAAACAAATCTTTTTTCAAGGTTAGCACTAACAACTTTCTTTTCGCATTTAAAACATTTGTAAGTAACCAATTTATTTACCTCCCAAATAATATGTATCTGATGCAAATTTTTTATTACATTTCTTGCAATGCCAAATTCCTTTTGATAATCTTTTAACTCCTGGTTTTCCGCAATAAGGACATTTTTGTTTTTTTCTTTGTTTTTGCTCTATCTCCGCAAGTTTAACTTTTACTCTTCTTCCATGTCTTACTCCAAATCTTCCTGCTGATTTTGTTTTTTTTGTTTTGCTTGGCATCGTGTTTATTTCTTTATTTATTCTAAAATGCCCAAATATCGACAATCATTGTTGTCTCAACTCACATTTCTTCGAAATATTTACTCACGACTTCACTCGTCACTGGATTAAACTGATTCTCTCGTGAAGTCGCTCAATGGGGCTGCCCGGATTTGAACCGGGGTCGTCAGGTCCCAAACCTGAAAGGCTACCAGGCTACCCCACAGCCCCTTAATAAAAAAGGGTTGTGATGATTTATAAATTATTCTTATTTTATTTTTTAGTTGTTGGCTTAGCTGCAGGAGTTGAAGTCTCTGCTGTCTTTGCTTCCAACGCTTCTTTTGCAGCCTGCTCTTTCTGTAGTATTTTATCCTGTTCTTTCTTTATCTTCGCAAAATATTCATCAAGTTCTTTTCTCTTTTCTGCAGAAGTCTCTGTTTTCATTGAATTTATCTCCTTATCATATTTTCCTTCATCAATTTCCTTTTCAACTTCAGAAGCAGGTTTGTTGTCAATTAAAATCCCCAAACTAACACAGGTTCCGACAATAGTTTTAACTGCTGATTTAAAATCCTTGGAAAGCAGATTTTGTGATTTTGTTTTTGCAAGAGCAATTATCTGTTCCATAGAAGCATTCCCTGCCTTGATTTTCTTTTGGGCTCCAGAACCTTTTTCAATTCCCAATTCTTTTTTCAATAATTCTGAAACAGGAGGAGAAAAAACCCTTACATCAAAATCTCTCGTAGCAACATCAACATCCAATTCCACAGGAACCCTAAGTCCATTGAAATCTTTTGTTGCTTCATTTATTTTTGTGATTACCAAATTTAGATTTATTCCAACAGGACCGAGCTTCTGACTAAGTGCAGGGCCTGGTTTCATGTTTCCGCCATCAACTAAAAGTTTAATTATCATTTTATGATGTTAATTTCAAAAGTTTAGTTTGATAATTTAACAATCTTTTATTTAATCTTTCATAATGCCTCTCAATATGCATAAGATCTCTATCTTCCAAACACGAAGCAGGACAAATAGAATCATCCCAACCATAAATTGTAGGACTTAAAGAACGAAACATTCTTTCATCTTCTTTCATTTTTTCTTGTGTTCTTTCTATTTTACTTTTTAATCTGTCTAATTTTATCATTCTTCTTCTCCTTCTCTTCTTATGACCTTAACATTATCTAATTTCACTGTAACCGGCAATGGAACAACTGCTCCAAGCAAACTTACTACAACTTCTTCTTTTTGTTTGTCTATTCTTAATACTTTTGCTTTTTCTTTTTTGAAAGGTTCTGAAATCATCTCAACAATATCTCCTTCTTTTATTGAAATATTTGTGACAGAAGGCTCGACCATATTTTTTATTTCATCATAGTTTATTGTTTTTCCAATAATCCCTTTTACATAAGGCAAATCAAATGCAGCCTCTTCTGCTGACTCTCTGTCTTCTGCTTCCAAAAGAATATATCCTCTCAAGCCATGAGGTCTCAGAACAGAAAAAACATTCAGATTTTTTTTCTGTGCTCTTTCAGCTATCATATCCACTACTCTTTCTTCTTTATTCGTTGTTACTTTTATTATGAATATCATCTTGCTTTATTTCCTATCTCCCGATCCCACTCGTCACTGGATTAAACTGACTCTCTCGTGAAGTCGCTCGAGCTCCGTCTAAGACATAATATCTTAGAAAGATATAATTTAGTTGAAATATGAGTTTATAAAGTTTATTATAGAATTTTTATCTGAAGATTCCCATTATTATGGAGATTATAAATCCAAGCAATCCTATTATTAAAATTCCGACTGCAGAAACTTTTGCAACTTTTGTAAATTCTTCTTTGGTTGGTTTTTTCAGAACCATCCAAACTCTCTTGCATTTTATGATAAAAGATTTTATCTTAGTTAGCATTGCCATTTATTAAGTAGAGAATAGGGGTTTTTAAGATTTATTCAAAAAATTCTATCCCCAGTTCTTCCTCAATTTCTCTGTGTTTCATATCTTCAATTGATTCTTCATTTCCGAGAATTTGGGAACTTTTTACTCCTGTAACTATAAGCAAAACTCTTATTGATTTTTCCATGTCATCTGAAATCTGCGCTCCCCAAATCAATCTAGCATCCTTATTTAGTTTTTTTCCAATCGTTTCTATTATTGTCTTGCATTCTTCAAGGCTCATATTAGGCCCTCCAACAATATTAACCAATGCTCCAGTTGCATCGGCTATATCAACATCCAAAAGAGGATTTTCTATTGCCTTATCCACAGATTCAATTGCCCTTTGAGCAGAATCTGATTCTCCCATTCCAATCAATGAAACACCACCATCAATCATTACTGCCTTAATATCTGCGAAATCCAAGTTAACAAGCCCAGTTGTTGTAACCAATTCTGTAATTCCCTTGACAGCATTTGTAAGAATTTCATCTGCAATTTTGAATGCAGTATGTAGGGGCAATTCAGGAGCAAGTTCTAAAAGTTTGTCATTTGGAATGACAATTAAAGTATCTACAACAGACTGCATTCTTTCCAGTCCATCCATTGCATTTTCTATTCTTTTTCTTCCTTCTATTGTAAATGGGAGCGTGACAACCCCGATTGTCAGAGAACCTTGTTTTTTTGCAAGCGTTGCAATGAATGGAGCAGCGCCAGTTCCTGTTCCTCCCCCAAATCCGCAGGTTATGAATATCATATCTGAATTAGAAATTTTCTTTTTTATTTCTGACTCTGATTCTCTAGCAGCCTGCTCTCCTATTTTAGGATTGCTTCCTGCTCCTAATCCCTGCGTCAATTCTTTTCCAATAAGAATCTTTTGGTCTGTATTAGCATATAACAAATCCTGAGCATCTGTATTAACTGCAATCAATTCTCCTCCTTTTATCCCTATTTCCTTCATCCTGCTGAGAGAATTTCCTCCTGCTCCTCCAACACCGATAACCTTTATTTTTGCAGATTGTTTTTTTATCAGCTCTTCCAGTTCCCTGTCAATTTCCTTTACTTCCTCAGAAACATTATACAACACCGAAGAATCTCTTTTATAAATCTCAGCCATAAATAAAGGAGTTAAAATAGATTTATAAGAATTATTGTGATTTCTCTGAAGGATTTTCCTCTATTTCCTTAATTTCCAATTTCATATTAAAAACATCCTTGAATTTTTCCTTGAACATTTCCGCAAATTGAAACATATTTTTTTCAACTTCTACTATTATTTTATTGTCTTTAACAGAGAATTTTAAATCTCTTCTAAAAAGAAAATTTATGAATGATTTTATTTTCTCATTTAAATTCTCCACTTTTCTAAGAACATTGATATCATAAACCACATTTTTCCCTGCAAGCGGATTATTAAAATCAACCATTACTCTTCCTCCTGATACAGTCAACACCCTTGCCATTCTTCCATCAAAGTTAAAAACTGCTCCTGGAAACACATTTAAATTTTGAGAAGCAAACAATTTCATCGGAATCATTTGAACTAATTGCGGAAGCCTAACTCCAAAAGCCTTTTCAGGAGAAAGTTCTATTTTGTATTTTCCTATTTCTTTCCCTATAAGAAAATCATCAACTCCCTTCAGGAACATTCCTTCTCCTAAACAGAAAATAAATGGCTTTGCTTCTATCTCATGGTCATGCCCTTTATGCAATTTTTCAACTTCTTCTTTAACATTTGAATCAAAAACTTCTCCATCTTTGACTCTTCCCGTAAATTCTATTTCAATAAAATCTTTTTTTTGCAGTGCCATTTTACTTGCTTAAGTAAAAATGTTTATAAATCTATTTTTTTTGTTTAATTAATGGTTTTAAAGATAATCAATGCTACTGAATTAAAAGTGGGGACGAATGTTAACGTCGATGGAGAGCCATGCACTGTAAAAAAAATTGATATAAGTAAAACAGGAAAGCACGGACACAGCAAAGCAAGAGTAGAGGCTGTTGGAATAATCTCTGGAGCTAAAAAAGTTTTTGTCGTTCCAGGGCATGAAAGGTTGGAAGTTCCAATGGTTGACAAAAGAAAAGGACAGGTGTTGTCAATAGGAGACAAGGTGAGCATTATGGATTTGGAAAATTTTGAAACCTTGGAGGTTGCATGTCCTGAAGAGATTAAAGCAGAACTAGAAGAAAATTCAAATGTTGAATATTGGGATGTTGAAGGAGAAAAAATAATAAAAAGAAAACTTTAATAAGTTTTCATTCGCTCGTCTCTAAACGAGCCAAACGAGAAGAAATTATAAAATGGCTAAAATTCCGGAAGCACAGAACAGACTTTTTAAGAATGTTTTTGTATGCAAAAGTTGCCACACCAAAATCAGAGCAGATCCACAAAAAATTTTAAAAGGAAAAGTCAGATGCAGAAAATGTAAAAAGAGTGCATTCAGACCCTTAAGGAAAAAATAAATTTTTCCATGTCCTCAGCTTTTAAGCCTGCGGATACAAAATGGAAAATTTTGCATAAAGGAAAAAATAGAGATGAACTTTACAACATATGATATAATACTATTAGCGATATTTGTAGTATTTACTTCTGTTTTTTTATATACACACAGGAAAAATCTGAAAAGAGAAGGTCTCTTATTTCTCTATAAAACGGGTTTTGGAATTAGAATAATAAACAAAATAGGAAATAAATACAAAAAAACTTTGAATGTCCTTGGTTATTTTTCTATTGTGTTGGGATTTCTGTTAATGGCTGGAATGCTTTACCTTTTTGGAAAAATGGTTTGGCTTTATGTTTTCAATGCTCCATTAATAAGAATGATTAAGGTTCCACCAATAACTCCCCTCCTGCCTTATATCCCCCAAATTTTCAAATTAAATTTTTTGCCGCCTTTTTATTTTATATATTGGATTGTAATAATTGCGATTGTTGCGATAACGCATGAGTTCTCTCATGGTATTTTTGCGGCTAATAAAAAAGTGAAAATAAAAAGCACTGGATTTGGATTTTTCCCGTTCTTTTTGCCTGTGTTGTTGGCCGCTTTTGTTGAGTTAGATGAAAAACAAATGGCAAAGAAAAAAATATCTTCTCAAATGGCAATTCTTAGTGCGGGAACATTCGCAAACATTTTAACTGCTGCTTTTTTCTTTGGAGTCTTAATACTCTTTTTTTCTCTTAGTTTTGCCCCTTCAGGGGTCATATTTGATAGCTACACTTATTCTGCTGTAAATACTTCCAATATTATTTCAGTAAATAACATAAGCGTTGATAATGCAACCTACCAGCAAATTTTTAATTTGGTTAATAGCTCTGATAAGGCTATGAATAAAGTAAAAACAGAAAACATGGATTATTTTGCAACAGTAAGTTTCCTGCAACAACAGAAAGGAACTGACGGATACATGCTATTGTATGATGATGCCCCTGCTATAAAAGCGAATTTAAGCAAGGTTATATTAAAAATTGATGGGGCAGATGTTACAAGCAAAGAAAAACTTGCAGAGGAATTACTGAAACATTCTCCTGGAGACAAAGTAATTATTACATCTCTGGTTGATGGTGCAAATAAAGACTATGAGATTACTCTCGGGCAGAATCCTTCAAATAAAAACTTATCTTATCTTGGAATTGGTTTTCTCAACAGACAGAATTCCGGAATTTTGGGAAGCATAATAAGCACCATCACTTCTTTTAAAGATTCCAGTGTATATTATAAGGCAAATTTTCAGGCTGCTGAATTTATCTATAATTTATTGTGGTGGCTTGTTCTTATATGCTTTAGTGTAGCATTGGTAAATATGCTCCCTGTTGGCATTTTTGATGGAGGAAGATTTTTCTTTTTGGCAATTCTCGCAATAACCAAGAGTCAGGAGAAAGCAAAGAAAACATTTGCATTCGTAACATATCTTTTCTTATTTTTATTATTTGTAATAATGGCTTTTTGGGCTTTTAGTTTCATTAAGTAATAAGAATCAAGGTTCTTAACATCTCCTATTGATAAGATAACCTTTAAAATGCTTTCTTGTTAATTTCTTTCATGATTCCTGAAAATGTAAAAAAAGTCTTAAGGAAACAACATTATGCGATTGTTGGAAAGCATTCTGCTGTTCAAATTTGTAGGTGGACAAAGAAATCCCTAAGAAATGAGGGGTTTTGCTACAAAGAACAGTTCTATGGAATAAAATCCCATTTATGCTGCCAGATGTCTCCTGCTGTAATGTGGTGTCCCAACAGATGCTTGCATTGTTGGAGAGCAATTGAACTTACAATCGATAATGAACTCAAAGGAAAAGTTGACACACCGAAAAAAATTATTGATGGATGCATAAGTGTCCAAGGGAGATTATTGAGTGGGTTTAAAATCAATAAAAATTCCAAGAAAAAACAACTAAGCAAAGCAGACATGAAAAAGCTCAGAGAAGCACAAGAGCCAATGCAGTTTGCAATTTCTCTTTCAGGAGAACCTATGGTTTATGAAAAAATTGGAGAATTAATTGAAGAATTAAGAAAAAGAGGAAAGACAAGTTTTCTTGTAACAAATGGTTTATATCCTGAAAAACTTGAACAGCTTGAAAAAGAAAAACAATTGCCAACGCAGTTATATATCTCTGTTAATGCTCCTGACAAACAGCTCTATAGAACAATTCACAGAAGTTCTAAGAAAGATGCATGGGAAAGATTAAATAAAAGTTTGAAAATCATGCCAAAACTGAAAGGAAAAACAAGAACTGTTTTCAGAATTAATCTTGTTAAGAATTTAAATATGACTTTTCCAAAAAAATATGCAGAAATGATCAGAAAAGCAAATCCGATGTTTGTTGAAGTCAAGGCATTCATGTGTGTTGGATTTTCAAATCAAAGATTAGAGTACAACAAAATGCCTTATCACAAAGACATTGTTGAATTTTCAAAAAAAATTCTTGAATTTCTTCCTGAATACAAAATATTAGACGAGAAAAAAGAAAGCAGGGTTATTCTTCTTGGAAAGGATAAGAGAGAAATGAAGATAAGAAAAAATCAGATATGATAATCTTTTCTTCGAAAAGGAATGATATTTTCATCTTTCTCTTTGAGCCATTCATAAAACTGATATGCTGTTCTTTCACATCTCTGTTGACAAATAACTCTCGCTATTGTCAAATCTCTTTCAATTCTTGAAGTCTTTTTCATCAAACTCAGCCTTCTGATTGAATTATAATGAACGCATTGTGATTCTTTACAAAATTCTTCATATTCTATCATTATAAATCAATAACTCCTTCTCTACATATTTATTTTAGTAAATATGTTAGGGTGTTTAAAGGTCTATTACACCCTCTCTTGTAAGAGCAGCAAATCTAATTCCTACTGGAAGATTGATTAAAGCAGAAATAAGAGCCATGTGCTCTTTGCCATCACCAGATGCAATTGATAATGCAACTTCGGTGCCGTCAATTTTTCCCTTTAATTTATGCTGAAACTCCTCTCTTAAATCCTTAAGTTTTTTGTTTAAATCAATTCTTATGAATTCAAATTGCTTGTTTGAAGTAAATTGTTTTGCAAAATCATCTCCAAGAAGAATGATTTTGTCCCATTCTCCATATTTGATTAAACCAGAAACCTGCGCCCAGCTTCCTTTTCCGCTTGAGAGAAGTGCGATTAATTCCATACAGGAAAATAAAAAAGATTATTTTTAAGGATTGTTATAATTGATTTAAACATTAAATTTATAAATACATTTTTTCTTGAAGAATTAGCCGATTGAACCATATCGTAATGAAATAAATTCTATGTTCATTGCGCATAATTTGGAAGGCAAAATAATATGGAACTTAAAGAACAATTAGAAACAGCCTTAAATGAACTCAGAAAAGGCAAGGAAAGAAAATTCAATCAAACCTTAGACTTAATTATAAATCTGCAAAAATTTGATGTCAAGAAAAATCCTGTTAATATATTTATTTCTGTTCCTCATAAAATCAAGGACAAGAAAATATGCGGTTTTTTGGAAGTAAAAAACAGCAATGTTGATACAATAACAAAATCAGAATTCAAAAAATATTCTGATAAAAAAGAAGTAAAAAAACTTGCATCAAGATATGATTTTTTTATTGCACAGGCAAGTTTAATGCCATTAGTAGCAACAACATTTGGTAGGGTCTTGGGGCCAAGTGGAAAAATGCCTTCTCCACAATTAGGAATTTTAACCAATGTTGATGACAAGACAATAAAAGAACTGAAAGACAAGATAAATGCAAGCGTGAAAATCAGAACAAAAGAGGCAAGCATAAAAGTTCCTATAGGAAAACAAAGCATGAAAAATAAAGAACTCATTGAAAATATTCTCACTGTATATAATGCTCTTCTGAAAGTTCTTGCAAAAGGAAAAGAAAATATCAAAAATATTGAAATAAAATTCACCATGACTAAACCACAAAAAATAAAACAATGACAAAAACTCACATATCAGAAAAAAAGAAAGAAACAGTAAAAGAATTGACTAATTTAATAAAAGGAAAAAGGACAATCTTAATTGTATCAATAAAGAGTATTCCTACCTCTCAATTCCAGGAAATAACAAAAAAACTCAGGGGAAAAGCCATTGTAAAAGTTCCTAAAAAGAACTTAATATTTCATGCCTTGGAAAATTCAGGAGATGAAAAAATCAAGAAAATAGAAGAGGAAATAAAGGACAATGTTGCCATTTTATTTTCAGATATGGATTGTTTTGAACTTGCTGCTGAAATTGTGAGAAATAAAACTCCTGCAAAGGCAAAGACAGGACAAGAGGCTCCTGAAGATATTGAAGTTCCTGCAGGACCGACAGAACTTGTTCCTGGCCCTGCGATAAGTGAACTTGGGGCATTAGGAATTCAGATACAAATAGATAAGGGAAAAATAACAATAAAAGAACCCAAAATAATAGTTGAAAAAGGACATAAAATTTCTTCAGGAGCGGCAGACATCATGAACAAACTGGACATAAAACCATTTTCTATAAGCCTTGTTCCTTTGGTTGGCTATGATAGTCATGAGAAAAAATTATACTTAAACATTCAAATTGACAAAGAAAAGACAATAGAAAATCTCAAAGAAGCTTTTGGAAAAGCATTGCCTTTTGCTGTGGACATTGGCTATGTTTGTGATGACACAATAAGTTTTTTGATTAGAAAAGCAGGAAGAGATGCTAAAGCCCTAGAAAAATTTACTGAGATTAAAGCTTCAAAGGAAAAACCTGTAGAAGAAAAATCTGTTAATGAAAATGAAACTCAACAAGAAAATAAATCTGAATCTAATTCAGAGGAGAACAAATAAAATGAAAAACATATATGCAGCACTTTTGTTGCACAAGCTCGGAAAAGAAGTCAATGAAGAGAATTTGAAGAAAGTTCTCGAAGCTGCAGGAGGAGATGTGGATGAATCACAGATAAAATCTCTTGTTGCAAGTCTTAAAGGAGTTGACATTGACAAAGAACTGGAAAGTGCAAACTTGGTTGCAGCTCCGGCTGAAACAACAACAAAAGAGCAAGAAAAGAAAGCAGCTCCAATAGAAGAAAAGAAAGAAGCTGCAGCAGAAGGTTTGAGTGCTTTGTTCGGATAAATTTGCTTTTTATTTGAACATCTAAATTGCCTCAAACCAATTTTTTTCTAGTTGAAACAAGAAGATTTTAAAACTGAGAAAATATCTATTATCATGGCAAAAAGAAGAAAAAAAAGTGAGGTAAAAAAAGTCAACTGGATATTATGTCTGATAATGTCTGTTCTATTCGGAAGTCTCGGAGTTGACAGATATATGATGGGAAAAGTAGGAACAGGAATATTAAAGCTAATTACTCTCGGTGGTTTGGGAATTTGGTGGCTTGTTGACATTATCCTCATAGCAACAAAGTATGATTTTGAAGGCATTAAATGGGTTGAATAGAATTCTGAAAGGGATAATATAGTAAGTTTTAAAACCTAAAAGATTAATTTATATTCTATAAGCCTCCGTCGCATAATGGTATTGCACCGGTCTTGAGTTTATGAGATAAATAATCAAGAATAAACAAGAGAACCGGGCCCTTTGGGCTTCCAGGTTCGATTCCTGGCGGGGGCGTTCTTATTTTTTAAGTAACCCAATAACAAAAACAACAAAACCAATTATCCAAAAAACTTGTGGTAAAAGTGTCAAGAAAGGATTCATTAAAATACTTGAAATATTTCCAAGAACCAAAGAATCCATTATAGAAATATAATTAAAATAAATCCAAATACCAGCAATTATCATAATTATTAATCCAACCAACCATTGTTTCATTTTAATAGTATCTCAAAAAATTTTAAAAATCTACTAAATCTACAACCCAAAAATCCTCTTCCACCAGGGTTTTTTTATGGGAATTACAACATTGTCCTCGGCAACAACAGCATGTTCTATTTGGGGTTTTTCTTTAAGGACAGGAGCCTCTTTTGCAAGTTCTTTCATTGCCTGTTCTATTGCATCATCAACCATTGGCCTTAAATAACCCTGATTTATAAGAGCAAATCTCAATGTCTGAATAGGATATCCTTTCCTTGTGTTTTTTTTCAAATAATCTATTATTTTCCTTTTGTAACTTTCCATTGATTAATTATATAAGGTGAGTTTAAAAAATTAGTTGTTCTTTACATCTTTATTGGCTTCTGAGAAGAATAAAAAGAAATTGCTTCTCTTAATCTTGGCTTGGATTCTGCGTAAATTGTCAGAAGTTTTTCTCCTTTTTTAAACCTGTTTCCGACATGTTTATACAAATACAAGCCGGCAGACTTATCCATCGGACAACCTGCAATTCGTGCAAGAGAAGTTATCTTTTTATTGTCTATTTCCTTAATTTTTCCGCTTTTTTTCATAATAATATCTTTTTTAAATTTTGCAAGTTTAATTTTTTTCAGGCTTCCTTTTTGTGCTTTTATAATTTGTTTAAATTTAGCAAAGGCTTTTCCTGATTCAAGAATTTTTTTTGCCAATTTGGTTCCTTCGCCTTTCTTTGCCTTCCCAGTTAGCTCAAAAATCTGCCCAGATAAAAAAACAGATTTTTTTTCCAAATCCAATGGACGAGAATTATGCTGTTTCAGTACTTTAATAATATCCATAATTTCCAAAGTAGGCCCGATCCCATTTCCTATCGGTTCATCTCCCCTTGTTAATACTACTTTCATTTTTTTATTAAAATACCTTCCTAAAAATTCAAATTTCTTTTTCAGATTAAGCCCTTTTTCTTTTTTGACTTTTGCAGTTTTTCCATAAGGGATATCTATGAGAATATATTTTGCTCCCAAGGCAAGTTTTTTTGACATTATTGAAGCCAAAAGCTGCGCTTCAGGATCTATATTCAGTGTTTTTTCTATCTGAATTATTTTTTCATCTGCAGGAACTATTTCCAAAGAACCTCCCCATATTAAACATCCTCCTGTCTTTTTTACTATTCTCTTCAATTCTTTCATTGAAAATTCAACTTGTGCAATTGTTTCTATAACATCTGCTGTTCCTGCAGGTGTTGTGATTGCCCTTGAAGAAGATTTTGGTATTATTAATCCTCCGGCAGCACAAATAGAAACAATTATGGGTGTTGTCCTGTTGCCTGGAATTCCCCCTATTGAATGTTTGTCAACTACAAATTTATTTTTCAATGTTAATTTTCTACCAGAATTTAATATTGCTTTTATAAGAAAGATTGTTTCTTCCATATTCATTCCATTTTCATACATGGCAGAGACAAACAATGCAATTTCTGCTTCAGAAAGAGAATTATTAACAACATCTTTTATTATTTCATTAATCTCTGGCTGAGAAAGAGGTTCTTTATTCAATTTCTTCTTTATGAAAGTCAAACTCCTTGGATTCGGAGCTAAATCCACATCAACTTTTTGCCCTGGACGCAATGACAATCTTTCTCTGAGCTCAGAAGAAATTGCAATTTCATCTTTCTTGACAATAGATTTTGCAATGTCAACAATAGTTGAAACTCCCTTTGAATTCTCAGAGAGAGTTTTGACAAAAATTCTTCCTTTTATCTTCACTCCTAGCACATTCGCTGTTTCTTCATTAATCATTGCCACAGGGATTCCTGTTGACCATTTCAGAAGTTTTACTTTTAATTCCATTTTACTCTTTTATTATAGATAAGAAATTTTGTTTTTATAATTATCTGGTTTGAATTAAAACCGAAGAAATTGGCTTGTTTCTGTATACTTCAATTACTATTATAAGATATGCTATTATTAGGGGACCTAGGACAAAACCCAAAACACCGAATAATAAAAAGCCTCCAATCATACCAATAAGAACCAATGCTGTATGCAGTTTTGTTCTTTTTGAAACCAAGAAAGGCCTAATAAAATTATCAACAATAGAAGACAATAAACTGAATAAAAGAACTCCAATTGCAGAAACATTATTTCCTGCCATGAGCAGGAAAATTGCCACTGGAACACCAATTAAAGCCGGTCCTATAATCGGAAGTATCCCTGCCAAAATAGCAAGTATTGTTAACAAGAAAGGATCTGAAACCCCAAAGATAAAAAATCCAATTCCAAGAACTATTCCCTGAATAGTTCCTATAATAACCTGTCCATAAAGAACAGAAGAAGTTATATCTCTTGTAGAATCAAATAATTTCTTTTCAACTTCTTTTGAAAAAGGTAATAAACTCTTGATATATGCTATTATTTTTTCCTTATCTCTTAAAGCATAAAAGAAAGTGAAAAATATAACAAAAATCTGTAAAACCATAACAGGGAAATCAAGTATTAATTGTGAAAAATAATTCATAAGTGAATTTGTTATTTTAGTTATAAAAGAATGGATGATTGAACCAACTTCCTGTGAAAATTCCTGTGAACCAAACAAAGAAGGAAAAATTTTTTTTAAAGGAGTAACCAAATCCAATTGTTGTGAAGAACGATATAGTTTGATGGATTCATCTATAATCATCGGAGTAAAAAACCAGATAGGCAAAATAATAATTGCCAACAAAAGAATACAGATAATAGCGGCAGGAAAATTTTTAGATTTTGTTAGTTTGTAAATCCAGTTATAAACAGGAGAAAATATGAATGCTAAAATAAAACCAGAGATTATTGAGAGTAATATTGGTCTCAGAAGAAAAAAAGATAATATTACAAGAACTGCTATGACAACAGTTGCAGTAACTTTTCTAAAATAAGTCTCATCCATACCTGTTCAAAGAGAGTGAAATTTAAAAACTCTTCTATGAAATATATAATCAAGAATATAGATTGCTTTTTTTGTATTTTTTGAAAAGATTTATAAGTTAAATTGGATAAATTTTTTTATGAAAAACATAAAATTTTCCATTTCTCATTTCATTCGAATAAAATCTCTTAGAGTTGGGATTTTTCATGATGAATTTTATAAAAAAGGTTTTCAGTGGAAAGATTGATGAAGAAGTTCATTTACAATTTCAGAAATTTGGCAGAGGGGAATTCAGAAACAGAGCATTAATAAAAATGAAAAAAACAAAAAACAATTACACAATTTCAACAACATCAGAATTTGCCAATGAATTTGTAAAGGTTATGGCTGAGAAACTAGGAGGTGAAAAAACAAAAGTTACCGGAGCAATGATTTCAACTCTTGATTTAGGAAATGAAATTGACTTTAAGGATAAAAAACAATTCATGGGAATCAAGCAATATATCATTGATAAAGAAATGTCTGGAACAGAAATATTAAATTTACTTGAGCAATTTCCCAAGGTATTTTTTGCATTGAGCTTTAATTCTAAAGGAGACATCCTTAAAATAAAGACAAAGACTCCGAAATCCGCTAAGCCGAAAAACAAAGAAGAAGCACCAAAGCCTGATTTTTGCAAACTCACAACTAGTGATGAGAAAATTGCTAAGGATTTTGTCTGGGAAAAAAATGATTTTAAAGATGCAGAAATAAACCATGATTTTATAATAAAAGAACTGCTTGTTCCCAGAGAAGAAAAAGATTTTGCAGTAGCAAGAGAAAAGGCAAAAAGAAAGGGAATAATAATAAGAAGAGCAACAATTGATGGCATAAAAACTGCTGTTGAGAAAGAATTTGAAGCTTGATGGAAACCCTTTTAAAGCCGCTTTTTCTCTCTATTTTATTCCAGGGTTAATAAAATGTTATCCGCATTATTAAGAAATGTCATCATTGAGCGCACCAAGACGAGGAAGTTTGCAATATTGGCCGAGAAAAAGGGCTAGGAAAATTCTCCCTAGTGTAAACTGGAATGCAATAAAGGATTCTGATAGGTTTAAGGGATTTATCTGTTATAAAGCAGGAATGGCTTCTGCCTATGTAAAAGATAACACTCAGGATTCAAAAACAAAAGGAAAAAAAATTATTGTGCCTATAACACTTATTGAATGCCCTCCATTAAAAATATTTTCTGTGAGATTTTATAAAAATGGAAAAGTAGCAAAGGAGATTTTAGCAGAAAACTTAGACAAAGAATTAAAGAGAAAGGTAAAACTTCCTAAAAACTTTAAGAAAACAGAGTTTGAAGGAGATTATGATGATGTTAGAGTTTTATGTTATTCTATTGTAAAAAAAACAGGAATAAAAAAGACCCCTGACTTGTCTGAAATTGCAATTGGAGGAAATTATGAAGAAAAGATTAATTTTATCAAAGAAAATTTAAAAAAAGAGATTCCTGTCTCAAGCATTTTTGAGAAGGGAAGTTTAGTTGACTTCAGAGGACTGACAAAAGGAAAAGGACTTCAGGGTCCGGTAAGAAGATTTGGCATAACTCTCAAATCTCATAAGGCTGAAAAAGGGCGTAGAAGACCCGGAAATCTTGGTCCATGGAAGCCTGCAAGAGTAACTCGCAGAGCCCCGCAAGCAGGGCAACTTGGAATGTTTACAAGAGTTTCTTACAATAATAAAATAATTGATATCGGAAAAGCAGAAAACAAGTTTAAAGGAATAAAAAATTTTGGAGACATAAAAGCAGATTATATAATAGTTTCAGGAAGTGTGCAGGGCACGCCAAAGAGACAATTGCTTGTTACAAAGCCACTGAGGGCTACTAAAAATCAATTAAAGAAAAATTATGAATTAATAGAATTAAGATGACAAACAAAATTTTTCATGCGAACAAAATAAATTTAATTCGGAAGAAAAATTATGAACTTTTGGAGTTGAGATGAGAAGAAACTTACCTTTGAATTTGGAAATTTTTAACTCATTCGCCAAACAGGAGTTTGTCAAATGAAAACGCATGTTTTAGACATTAATGGAAAGAAGGGAAAGGAAGTAACTCTTCCTGATGCATTTTCCAGCAAGATAAGGGAAGACATTGTTTCTAAAGTAATTGAAGCAAAAAAGACAAAACAGCCTTATGCACCTTCTCTTGTCGCAGGAAAACAACATTCTGCCAGCGGAAAAATCCAGCATACAAGACATGTGTGGAAAACTATGCAGGGAAGAGGAATATCAAGAATTCCAAGGAAAATAATGTCAAGAAGAGGAAGCCAGTTTAACTGGAGAGCAGCAGAAATTCCAAGTGCAATGGGCGGAAGAAGAGCACATCCTCCAAAAATAATTCCAATGATAAATACAAAAAAAATAAACAAAAAAGAAATGACTATTGCTCTGAAATCTGCATTAGGTGCTACAGCAAATGAAAAAATAGTCACAGGGAGATATGAAAAATTAAAAAGCAAAAAAATTTCGGGGCTGCCAATTGTCGTTGAATCAAAAATAATTTCTTTGAAAACAAAAACCTTAATAGAGAGTCTGAAAAAAATTCTGGGGGATTTGTTTGAAATATCTCTAAAGAAAAAAACAATAAGAAGTGGAAAGGGAAAATCAAGGGGAAGAAAATACAAAAAAAATTTGGGGTTGCTCTTAGTAACAGGAAAGAAAGAAAAATTAAAAACAAACATAATAGATACAAAAAATGTTGGGAATTTGAATGTGAGTGATCTCGCAAAAGGGGGGATTGGGAGACTTACAATTTACACTGAAAAAGCAATTGATGAGATAGGAGAAAAACTAAAATGATAGTTGTAGATATTGAAACAAGCGGAGCAGATTTCACTAAATGCGGAATTTTACAGATTGGAGCAATTGAGTTAGAAAATCCTAAAAATATTTTCCTTGAGAATGCTAGACTAAATGAAGAATATGAAATAATAAATGCAACAAATTTAGTAAATGCAAAATCAGTTATAGAAGTTGTAGATATGACAGAAGAACAGATGAGAGATAAGGATAAACAATCAGAGAAACAATTAATAGAAAATTTCTTTGAATTTATTAAAAAATGTAAGATTAAAAACTTTATATGTCATAATCCGCAATTTGATTATGGATTTATCTGGACAAAGGCAAATAAATATGGGTTAAAAGTTCCTTTTTATCATAGAACTTTGGACATATCAACAATTGCATTAATAAGATATTTTGATATTTATAAAAAATTTTTGATTAAAGAGGATTATACTGACATGGGCTTAAAAAACATATTAAATTTTGTTGGAATGGAAGATAATAGAAATGCTCATAATGCATTAGAAGATTGTGAATTAGAAGCAGAATGTTTTTCAAGATTAATATATGGAAAAAATTTATTTTCTAAATTTTCAAAATATAAAATTCCAGAGGAATTAAGAAAATGATGAAACCGATTGTAACAGAAAAAGCAGTTATGGCAATAGAAATGCAAAATGTTTTGACTTTTGTAACTGAAAAAGAAAGAACAAAGATTGAGATTGCAAAAGAAATTGCAAATTTATTCAATGTTAAAATCAAAAGTTTAAGAACAATGATTAAAGGAAACAAAAAATATGTTTATGTTAAATTAAAAAAAGAATTTCCTGCTATTGATATAGCAACGAAATTAGGATTAATGTAAGGAAAATGGGAAAAAGAATAATTCAACAGGCTAGAGGAAAAGGAAGTTTCAGTTACAGAGTAAGAAGAAATGCTTACAGATTCAGATTAAAATATCCACGAGAACTTACTAAAGAAGGAATTGTTGTAGAATTATTTAATTCACCGGGACACTCTGCTCCTTTGGCAAAAATCAGATATAATAAAGGAATATTCTACATTCCTGCATGCAAAGGAATGATTGAAGGGCAAAAAATAAATTTTGAAGGAAATGAAATTAAAGATGGAAATATCTTGAGATTAAAAGATATTCCAATAAAAACATTCATTTATGATATAGAATCAAGGCCCGGAGATGGAGGTGTATTCATAAAAACGGCAGGAAGTTTTGCTATTGTTAATAGAATTGTGGGGAAAAACATTTTTATTTTAATGCCTTCCAAAAAAGAAAAAAAATTCAATCCTAAATGCAGGGCAATAATTGGGGTTGTTGCGGGGGCAGGAAGACTGGACAAACCGATTGTTAAAGCAGGTAAGAACTTTTATATTAAAAAATCAAGAAATAAATTATGGCCAAGAACTTCTGCAGTAAAAATGAATGCAATAGACCATCCTTTCGGAAGCGGTAGAGGAAAAAGAATAAAGGGAAAAATTGCCAAAAGAAATGCTCCTCCTGGAGCAAAAGTAGGATTATTAAGGCCAAAGAGAACAGGAAAGAAGAAAAGATAAAATGCCAGAATTAATTAAAAAACAATTTACATTTCGTGGAAAGACTATTGAAGAACTGAAATCTTTAGATGTTCGGGAATTTGCAAAATATTTAAAAGCTCGGCAGAGAAGGGCTGTTCTCAAACATTTTCAGATTATAGAAAATTTCATCAGCAGAGCAAAGAAAAAAATAGAGAAAAATAAACTAGTAAAAACTCACAAGAGAGAATTAGTTATTGTTCCTCAGATGGTTGGAATGAGAATTCAAATTTACAACGGACATACATTTGTCCCAGTAGAAATAACAAACCAAATGTTGGGGCATAGATTAGGAGAATTTTCTCCAACAAGAGGAAAAATTAAACATGGAAGTGCAGGAGTTGGAGCAACAAAAGGAAGTAAATCCCAATCTAAGAAATAATCAAAATGACAGAAAAAGATTATAACCCACATCAAAAAATGATGAAAACAATGCAAAAACAAAAAAATGCAGCAGAGCAAAAAATAGAAACTCCTGTAAAAGAAGAAAAAAAGGTTGAAACTAAAGCAACAAAAGTCGAAGAAGTTGAAAAAACCGAGAAAAAAGAAGAAAAAAAGGTTGAAAAAAAAGAAAAGAAAGAAAAGAAAATCAAAAAAGATGAGGCAGTTATTAATGGGATTAGTTTGCCAATATCAACAAAAGATTCTGTTGCAATCTGTAAATTCATAAAAAAGAAAAGTATAAGAAAGGCAATTGCAGATTTAGAGGAAGTTTTGAAATTTAAAAAAGCAATTCCAATGAAAGGAGAAATTCCCCACAGAAAAGGAAAAATTATGTCGGGAAGATATCCTATAAAGGCCATTGGATTTTTTATAAAGATGTTAAAAAACCTGCAGGCAAATTCAAATGTAAATGGATTGGAAGAACCGATAATCAATGAGGCTGTTTCAAATAAAGCTTCACAACCCTATGGCAGATTTGGGAGTGTCAGAAAAAAAAGGACTCATATTAAAATAAAAGCTATCGAGAAAAAACCAAGAAGTTAAAATGAAAGAAGAAATAAATTTTTTCAGTCCTCAGCTAAGACTTGCGGATGAAACATTCCCTTGGAGTTGGGATTTTTCATGATGGAAGAAAAAAATATTGTAAAATTTAAGAAAGACGAGTTTGCTATTAAGGAATATATTAAAAGCATACTTGGAAAGGGGAAAATAAGCAAAGTAAAAATAGAATATACTCCAGTAGGAGAAAAAGTCATTGTTTCAACAAACAAACCGGGATTGATTATAGGAAAAAGAGGAGAAAAAATAGATGAACTTACAAATGTATTAAAAACAAAATTCAAACTTGAAAATCCAAGAGTAGAAATTGATGAAATAAAACAGCCCGAGTTTGATGCGCAGATAGTTGCAGATGAAATTGCACTCGGGTTAGAGAGACTTGGGCCTTTAAAATTCAAAGTTATAGCATATAAAAGTCTGCAAAAAATAATGGATGCGGGAGCTTTGGGGGCAGAAATTATTTTAAGTGGAAAACTTCCTGGTTCAAGAGCAAAAACATGGAGATTTGCACAAGGATATTTAAAGAAAATCGGAGACAGTGCAAAAGTCGTTGACAGAGCCAAAGCAGTAGCACAGACAAGACCTGGAACAATCGGAGTTAAAGTTAGTATTCTTTCTCCTTACGCAATTCTAAAGGACAGACTGGATATTAATAAAGATGTTTTAGAAAAATTAAAAATAAATATAGAAGCTGAAAAGCAGAAGGAAGAAAAACCAAAGAGAAAAGTGAAGAAAAAATAAAATGGCAACATTAAAAACAAAAGATATCAAAAAAATGAACAAGGAAGAAAGAATGAAAAAAATAGAAGAATTAAAATTTGAATTGGTAAAATCCAAGGCTCATGCTTCAAAGACAGGAACTTCAAAGACAAAGGAGATTAAAAAAATAATTGCAAGAATATTCACACTCAATAATGAAGAAGACAAATCTTCAAAGAAAATTGAGATAAATAAGTAAAACAATGGAAATATGTCCAAAATGTGGCTTGCCTAAGCAAGCCTGTGTGTGTGAAAAAATCGCAAAGGGTTCACAGAATATAAAAGTGACTACCGAACGAAAAAGATACGGGAAGTATGTCACTATCGTAAGTGGACTTGATGGAGTGAATGTAAAAGAAATCGCAAAAGCCCTGAAAAATGAGCTTGCATGCGGCGGAACTTACAGAAACAATGAAGTAGAGCTTCAAGGAGACCACAGGAAGAAGATAAAAGAAGCTCTTGTGAAACTTGGATTTGATGAAGAGGCGATAGATTAACACAACAAACAGAAAATGAAAAAGAAAGAAAATAAAAAGATAGAAGGAAAAGAGATAGCCGGAGCTATCTGCAATGATAAGAAATGTCACATTCATGGAAATTTGAAAGTAAGAGGAAGAATTTTTGAGGGAAAGGTAACCAAAAAATTCAAAGGCAGGATTGTAATTGAATTTGAAAGAATGATTTATTCAAGAAAATATGAGAGATATTTTAAATCAAAAACAAAAATCCATGCACATCTTCCTTCTTGTATGGAAAATGAAATCAATATTGGAGATTATATAATGGTGCAGGAATGTCGTCCATTAAGCAAGATAATCCATTTTGTTGTAATTAAAAAAATAAAATCAGGAGAAACTAAATGAAAGCAATAAATGCAAAAGTAACACGTGGATTAAATCTTGGAGCAGAAATTATTGCTGCTGATAATAGCGGAGCAAAGATTGTCAAACTTGTCTCTGTAAAGAGAGGAAAAAGCACAAAAGGAAGACAGGGATATGCAAAAATAGCAGATTGGGTAAAAGTAAGTGTGAGAAAAGGTGTTCCAGACATGAAAGGAAAAGTATTTGATGCAATAGTGGTAAGACAAAAAAGACCCTACAGGAGACTAAATGGAGAGAGAATTGCATTTGAAGACAATGCAGTTGCTCTTTTGAAGGACGAAAAAGGAAATCCAAAAGGAACACAGATTAAAGGAGTAGTTGCAAGGGAAGTTATGGAGCGGTGGCCTTCAGTTGCAAAAATCGCATCTAGTGTATATTAAAATGAAACAAAAATTCAGCAAACATTGGAAGGCAAGTTCTCAGCCACGTAGGCAGAGAAAATACTTAGCAAATGCTCCTTTGCATATAAAAAGAAAATTATTGGGTGTAAATTTATCAAAAGAATTAAGAAAAAAATACACCAGAAGAAACATTCCTGCAAGAAAAGGAGACACTGTTAAAATTATGAAAGGAAAATTCAGAAAAAAACAGGGAAAAATAATATCCATAGATGTAAAAAATTCAAAAATAAGGATAGAAGGAATTATGATAAAAAAACAAGACGGAAGCAAAGTTAACGTGAAAATACATCCTTCGAATCTACAAATTATTGAACTAGATTTAGAAGATAAAAAAAGGATTAAAGCTCAAAAAGAGAAAAAAACAGAAAGTAAAACTCAGGAGAAAAAGAAATGAATCACATAAAAAGACAATCAATGCCAAAGAACTGGCCAATAGCAAGAAAAGGAAAAAAATATGTAGTTAAACCAAAATTCAGCATAAGAGAAGGGGTTCCAACACTGATTGTACTTAGGGATATGTTAAAGATAGCCCAAAACAGAAATGAAGTAAAAAAAATAATCCATTCAAAAAATGTATTGGTAAATGAAAAACCAATAACAAATGAAAAAAATACTATTTTATTATTTGACACCATTAATATGATTCCCTTGAAAAAATATTACAGATTGGAGCTCTCTGAAAAGGGAAAATTTTATCTTAAAGAAATAAAAGAAAGTGAAACAAGTAAAAAAATAGTAAAAATAATCAATAAAAAAATATTAAAAGGAAAGAAAGCTCAGTTAAATTTAAGTGACGGAAGAAACTTTTTGTCAGAGATCAAATGCAAGATTAATGATTCTGTTGTTGTTAATTTAAAGGAAAGAAAGATAGAAAAATGCCTTCCCTTAAAGGAAAAAGAAAAAGTAATCATATTTGCAGGAAAACATATAGGAAAGAGAGGAGAAATGGAAAAATTAGATTTAAAAGGAAAAACTGCAAAAGTTAAGATAGGCAAAAAAGAGATCAATATCTTGTTAAAACAACTGATGGTGGTGGAATAAGATGGCAGAAAAAATGCAAGCGATAAAAATAGAAAAAATTGTGTTAAGCATAGGCGGAACTGCGGAACAATTGGAAAAGGGAGTAAAATTGCTAAAACTGATTACAGGAAAAAAACCAGCTAAGATGAAATCTCATAAAAGAATTCCTGCCTTCGGAGTTCGTCCAGGATTAGAAGTGGGTGCAATGGTCACAATCAGAAAAAACATCAACGAAATTCTGAAAAGGATGTTGGTTGTTATAGATAATAAATTAAGGAAAAAACAGATAAGCACAAACAATTTTTCTTTTGGAATTAAAGAATATATTGAAATTCCTGGAATGGAATACCAAAGAGATATAGGAATTATGGGTTTGGATGTTACAGTAGTGTTCAAAAGGGCAGGAAAAAGATCTAGAATAAAAAAAATAAAAAGAGGGAAAATTCCTGCGAGACAAAAAATAACATCAGAAGAAATAATTAAATTTATGGAGGAGAATTTTCAGACAGAATTTTCTTAGGCAAAATGACAGCAAGTGATTGGAAAAAAATATTAAAACAACTGAAAAACAAACCGGCAAAAATGGAAAGGTTCCTGAAGCATAATAAACCAAAAGAAAGAAAGGGGGGAATCGCCGCAAAAAAATGCGAACGTTGTGGAAGGTTTGGCGCACATATCAAGTCCTATGGATTAAATTTATGCCGACACTGTTTCAGAGAAGTAGCAGAAGAAATCGGCTTTAAAAAATATAGTTAAAATGTCACAGGATATTGTTGCTGATGCATTGAACATGATAAGGAATGCAAAGAAGGCAGGAAAGGAAAGAATAGAAATAATGAAAATGTCAAATTTGTTAATTGAGATTCTAAAAATAATGAAACAAAAAAATGCTATAAAGAAATACAAAATCAACCCCAAAAAGAAAAGTGTAGAAATAAGTCTGGGGGAACTTTCTGAATGCAAGGCAATAAAACCAAGGTTCACAGTTAAAAAAAATCAAATAGAAAAATATGAGAGAAGATACCTTCCCGCAAGGGGAATTGGAACTATGATCATATCAACAAATAAAGGATTAGTAACGCATGAAGAGGCTCATGAAGAAAAGATTGGAGGAAGTCTTATTGCTTACTTTTATTAAAAATGCATAAAGAATTATTTCAAAAAATTGGGATCCCAGAAGGAATAGACATAGAAATAGACGGAGCTAAAGTAATTGTAAAAGGAAAAGAAAAAACAAATGAAAGAGAATTTGATATATCCAATTTAACCTTAGAGAAAAAGGGAAAAGAAATAATAATCGGAAATAAAAAATCTTCAAAAAAAGAAAAAAGAAAAATGAACACTATAACAGCACATATTAGAAATATGATAAAAGGAGCTAAAGAAAATTTCGAATATAAATTAAAAATATGTTTCAGTCATTTTCCCATTAGTGTTGAGATTAAAGGAAATGAAGCACTAATAAAGAATTTTTTAGGAGAGAGAACCCCAAGAAAGGTAAAAATTCCTGAAGGAGCAGAAGTAAAGGTAGATAAAGATATCATAACAGTAACTTCTTCTGATATAGAAAAGGCAGGACAGGCTGCTGCAAATTTTGAAAATGTAACAAGAATATCTAATAGGGACAGAAGAGTGTTCCAGGATGGAATTTTCATGATAAATAAAGCAGGAAAAGAAATATGAAAAAAACAAAATTCATAAGAAGAAACTGGAACAAATATTCAAGGCTAGGAAAAAAGAGAAAGAAAAAACAAACATGGAGGGCTCCAAAGGGAAGACATAGTAAAACAAGAGAGAAAAGAAAAGGCTATCCTGTTAAAGTAATGGTAGGATTTAAGCAAGAAAAGAAAAAAAGAAACAAGATAAAAGAGAAAAAACCTGTATTAGTCAATAATTTAAAAGAGTTTGAAAAAATCCAAAAAGGAGAAATTGCGATTCTCGGAAAGATTGGAAAAAGAAAAAAAACAGAAATAGCAAAAAAGGCAAAAGAAAAAGGAATTGCTGTTCATAATATAAACATAAACAAAATGCTAAAGAAAATAAAAATAAAAGAAATGAAAGCAGAAAAAAATCAGGAGAAAAAGAAATGAATCTAAGAAAGAAAAAGGCATTGGCAGCAAAAACTTTTGAAGTAGGAATATCAAGGATTGAGTTTCTTGAGCCCAGGCTGGATGAGATAAAAGAAGCAATTACAAAACAAGATATAAGGGATTTACATAAAGATGGTGCCATAATGATAAAAAGTATCAAGGGAAGAAGAAAAACAAGGAAAAAGAAAAGAAGAACAATAGGAAATGTCAGAAAAAAAGTCAATAGAAGAAAAAAAGATTATGTAGCACTTACAAAAAAATTAAGAAAGCACCTTGCACAAAACAAAGAAAAATTGACCATAAAAGAAAGAAAAGATATAAGAAAAAAAATAAGAAACAAATTTTTTAGAAGTAAATCTCATCTTAAAGAACATCTTGGAGGGAAAAAATGAAAATTCCAAAGAAAAGAAAACTAGAAAGAAAAACAGATTATGGAAAAAGACTGAAATTGCTGAAATCTAACTCTCCAAGGTTGGTTTTTAGAAAAACAAACAAGTACCTAATTGCTCAATATATAATAAGTAAAGAAGCGCAGGACAAAGTTGAAATAGGATTAACTTCTAAAAAATTAAAAGAGTTTGGATGGCCTGAAACATTTGAAGGAAGTTTGAAATCTATTGCTGCTGCATATTTGACAGGACTGCTTATCGGAAAAGAGATAATTAAAAAGAAATTGGAAACCCCAATTATTGATTTTGGAATGATGAGAGTTTTGGATAAAAATAAAGGATATGCTTTCTTAAGAGGCGTTGGTGATGCAGGTATTAAGATAAAATACAATGAGAAGCAATTTCCAGAAGAAGAAAGAATAACCGGAAAAAATATGAAAGAAGATTTTTCAAATAAATTCAAAGAAATTAAATCAAATATAGAAAACAAAAAATGACTGAAAAAGAAAAAAAGAATGAAGAAAGAACTGCTGAGGAAATCAGTGAAGAATTGCTTGAGAAAGAAATGGACAAGGAATTAGAAGTTGATGAAAGAACTGAAAAAGAAAAAGAAAAAGATACTGAAATTGCTTCGTGGAAACCAAAGACAAACCTTGGAAAAGAAGTAAAGGCAAAAAAAATAAAAGATATAGATGAAATACTTGATTCTGGAAAGAAAATTCTTGAAGAGCAAATTGTTGATGCTTTATTGGATATTAAATCTGATTTAATCTCAATAGGACAATCAAAAGGAAAATTTGGTGGAGGAAAAAGGCGTGCATGGAAACAAACACAAAGAAAAACAAAAGAAGGAAATATCCCCACCTTTTCGACTCTTGCTGTTGTTGGAGATGAAAACGGGCATGTTGGGATTGGTATGGGAAGAGCAAAAGAAACCTTGCCTGCAAGAGACAAGGCAATAAGAAAAGCAAAGTTAAATATCATAAAAGTAACAAGAGGTTGCGCCAGTTTTGATTGTGCATGTGATGAACCCCACAGCATTCCATTCAGAGTAGAAGGAAAATCAGGAAGCGTAAGAATCATTTTGGTTCCTGCACCTCAAGGAACTGGACTTGTAGTTGCGAGTGAATTAAAGAAGATATTAAAATTAGCAGGAATAAAAGACATTTATAGCAAGACATTCGGAAAAAAAAGGACAACTTTTAATTTAATTAAGGCTTGTATTGATGCACTGAAAAAAACAAATCAGAAAGGAGATTAAAGATGATAGCAGTTATCAGAATAAAAGGAAAAGTTAAGATAAGGAAAGAGATAGAAGAAACTCTAAAGAGACTCGGGGTAAAGAAAAAATATTCATGCGTTATTTTGGAAAATCCAAAATCAGAAGAGTCAGGAATGATAGAAAAAGTAAAAAATTTTGTTGCATTCGGAGAGATAAATCAGGAAACATTTAAAAAATTAGTTGAAGCGAGAGAGAAATTCTCAAAATCAAAAAAATATTTCAGGTTACATCCTCCAAGAGGAGGAATTGAAAGCAAAAAAAATTTTGGAACAGGAAAGGGAGTCCTGGGAGACAATAAAAATAAAATAAATGATTTAATTGAAAGGATGTTATAAGATGATAAAAACTCACAAAAGAAAAAAATCTTCAAGAATGAATGGAAGAGGCAGAGGAAGCCATGGTTGGGGTGAAAGAAAAAAGCACAAGAAAAAAGGACACAGAGGAGGAAAAGGAATGTCTGGAACAGGAAAAAGGGCAGACCAGAAAAAAACTCTTATTACAAAACTCTACGGAAATAAATATTTTGGAAAGCAGGGAATAACAAGCAAAAAAACAGAAAAAAATCAGGAGAAAAAAATCAATCTAGAAACAATAGAAAATAATCTGGAAAGTTATGGAAAAAAGCAGGGTGACAAATGGGAAATTAATTTGAAGAGTTATAAAATATTGGGAACAGGGGAAGTGAAAAACAAGCTAATTATAAGAGCAAATAAAGCTTCAAAGTCTGCAATAGAGAAAGTAAAAAAGAGGGGTGGAGAAATTCAGTTAAAATAATATGAAAAACAGGAAATTTTTCAAAGTCCTCAGTTCTTATGAACTTGTAAATACAAAATGCGATTACGCATACGCATCGCAAAACACTGAAAAAGGAGAGGAGATTTTGCATAATGGATTTTAGAAAAATATTTCAGTTTATCCCTGAAGTAAAGAGTCCTGAAGAAAAAAAATTAAGTTTTAATATAAAATTAAAATGGACACTAATAGTTTTGGTAGCCTTTTTTATTTTGACAAATATTCCTCTTTTTGGCTTGTCAAATAATGCTCTTGACAGGTTTAAATATTTAGCTATAATTCTTGGAACTGATTTTGGAAGCATTATCTCTCTTGGGATTGGTCCTATTGTAATGGCTTCTGTTATTTTGCAATTATTAACAGGAAGCGGAATCTTAAACATAGATACCACGACTACTGAAGGCAGAAAATTCTTTCAGGGAATTCAGAGAATTCTGACTTTCTTTTTCATAATACTTGAAGCAGTAATTTATGTTTTGATGCAGGGATTGCAAGCTGCTCCCGGATTAGCTCCTTTGCTGATTTTTCAATTAGTATTAGGAGGATTAGCGATTTATTATATGGATGATTTGACAAGCAAATGGGGATTTGGTTCTGGGATCAGTTTATTTATAGGCGCAGGAGCATCCTGGAGATTAATAACGAGTGCATTCCAATTCATAAATCAACAGGGAAAAAATTGTCTGTTTGATTTTGGAAATACTGCATGTCCGGGAAAAGTCTTTGTATTAATACAGGCAATAATTAACAAATATCCTACAGAGTTGCTTTCTGCAGCAGGAGCAATTATTGTGACAGTATTGATTTTTTTAATTATAGTCTGGACACAATCCCTTAAGGTGGAAGTCCCGTTGGCATATGGAAAATTAAGAGGATATAGTGTGAAATGGCCATTGTCTTTTTTCTATGCTTCTGTAATTCCGGTTATTTTAACTGCTGCTCTCATTGTGAGTTTTCAGGTATTTGGAGGAATACTTGAAAATGCTGCTGCTCCATGCCTCATAGAAGGAGGAACATGCACAGGGCTTGCAAAATTTGCTTCTCATTTTGGATTTTTAGGACATTTTGTAGAAGGACAACCAGTTTCTGGTTTGGCATTTTGGATGGGCTCTACAAATCTTCTTGAATTAACAATAAGAGGGGGCTTTCTACCGAGGTATCTTCTTCAGGGACTGACACACACCCTCATTTATGTTATTTTGTCCACAATATTTGCAATTTTTTGGGTTAAGACATCTGGAATGGATGCAAAAACGCAGGCACATAAAATTGCTTCTTCTGGATTGCAGATAGCAGGTTTCAGACAGGATGAAAGAGTTCTGGAAAGCATACTCGAAAGATATATAATGCCTTTAACAGTTATGGGAGGAATGGCGATTGGTTTTTTGGCTTCTGTAACAAATCTTATGGGAGCATTAATATCAGGAACAGCAATATTGCTTGTAATAATGATATTTTTCCAGTTTTATCAGAGCATTGCTCAACAGCATCAAACAGATATGAATCCTGCACTCAGAAAATTCATGTCTTCGTAAATTAAACCTAAATTTTAAAAACTAAATTTGTTTACTATTGAAATGAATAAGCAAGGAAGTTTTTTTCCGATTATTTTCGTAATGATTGTCTCCTTGGCAATGGCAATTTTTTGGGATAGAGTTCCATTCATTAAAAATGCAGTGCATAGTGTTTTAGATCCAAGTGCCGGAGCTTTATTAAACTGGAATCTAACTTTGGGGATGCTCTTGGTTGTCTTTATTATCACATTGATAACAACAATTATCCAAAAATATGCCACAGACCAAAAAGCATTAAGGGAATTGAAAAAAGAGCAGAAAATTCTTCAGGAAGAAATGAAAAAATTCAGAGACCATCCAGAAAAAATGGCTGAATTGTCAAAAAAACAACTGGAATTTATTCCACGTACATTCAAACTAACAAGCAGGAGTGTCTTATTTACAGGAATCCCTTTTATTTTATTCTTCAGGTGGTTCTATGATACTTTTGCTGCTCTCGGACAGCCAAAATTTTTTGGATTTCTTAGCTGGTTTTGGTTTTATCTTATTTTTACAATGATACTTAGTAGTATTTTAAGAAAAGTTTTAAAAGTAGTATAAGAATATATTCCTATGACAGAAGAACAGGAGCAGGAATTGTTTTTTAAATTTAGTATTTTTGAAAAGCAAATTCAGGAACTTCAAGAACAGATAAGGGCAGTTGAGAAAGGGATAATTGAGCTTGATTCTATAAATTTCGGACTGGATGAACTTGTCAATTCAAAAGACAAAGAAATATTTGCTTCTGTCGGAAAAGGAATTTTTATAAAAGGAAAAATAACATCCAAGAAATTAAATGTTGATATTGGAAATGGCAATTTTGTAAAAAAAAGCATTCCTGAAACTAAGGAACTCATTGAAGAACAGATTAAAAAATTGGAGCAGATTAAAAAAGAATTAGAAGATAATTTAGAGGAAGTCGGAAAAGAATTAACAGCAATGATGGAGGAGATTCAGAAAAAAGAAAATCCCCCAAATCATAAAGAATAATTCTTCATTTTTCTTAAAAACTTATCATATTTCATTAGGCCAAATTCAGTCACAATTCCCATAATATATTTTTTTCTTACAAACTCAAAGGCGGGATTTTTTATTTTTACATTTTTAGGAGCATTATTCCATATTTCATTCAAATTTCTGTTTTCTATAGAAACCTTGCTTTTTGTGAATTTCCATGAGTCTGCTACTATATAAAAAGGAATCCTCTCGTCTTTTGCAATTCTTGCCACTAACTCACTACCTATTTTATTTATGATTCCGTTGTTAAGCAAAGCATCTGCCCCCAAAAAAACTTTATCTACCTTTTTTAATTTTCCCTCTCCTGTCAAAATATCTTCAATAGCAGAATCAACGAACATAGTTACTTTTATTTTCGCCTTTGAAAGTTCTTTTGCTGTTTTTCTTCCTTGAAATAATGGACGAGTTTCTGTATTATAAACCTGAAATTTTTTTCCTTTCTTTTTAGCATATATTAAGGCATTAGAAACATTTGTTGAATGACAGTGAGTAAAGATAACATCATTATTCTTTATCAATTTTAAAATGTATTTGTTTATTTTGTTTTGAGCAGAATCAAAATGTTCCAGGATTTCAGTATAAGGTTTTTTTTCCGCTAAAATCAAAACATTTTTTAGCATGGGTTCTGTAGGACGAAGAGACAAAAGTTTTTTTGCTGAAGTTTTCGTTGGCATAAGCGAATAAGCACAAAGGGCAGCTCTTGCGATATTTCTTGCTCCCTGAATTTTAACATTTTTTATATCTCTCGCAATTTTATCAAATTTTTCTCTTTTTTTTTGTATCATCTTATTATAAAAAATAGAATATGAAAGTTTAAAAAATCTCTTTTTCTTTATACTGAATGTTAGAGTCGATGATTAATCCAAAAAGGGCTGAAAGGGGACCATGGAAAATGTTTTTCATTGGACTCTTGTATGCTTCACTTTCTCTTATATTGGTGCATTTTATTTTTAAGGGAGATTCTGTGCTGTCAAAATTCTCCGGGTTAATTGTTGTTTTATTTTGTGTTATGTTTTCTCTTCCTTTTATGTATTTTATAATCAAACAGGAAGAAAAAGAAGATGAGCAAATAGAAGGTGCTCTGTCAGTATGGAAAACACACAGCGATGCAATTTATGCATTTTTATGGCTTTTCTTAGGTTTTATCATTGCCTTTGCTTTTTGGAATGTTATTCTACAGGACCCAAAATTGTTAAATGCACAGATAGAAACTTATTGCAGCATAAATAGCCCCGGAAGTATAGAAGATTGTATTGCCAAATATTCTCTCACAAGCAGAACAATTTCTTCAAGTGCATCAAATGGTATTGCACGATTTTTGTCGATAGTTGGAAACAATCTCGGAGTTATGATACTAACATTAATTTTTTCTCTTATTTTTGGGGCAGGAGCCATTTTTGTTTTGGCATGGAACGCCAGTGTCATATCTGCAGCAATAGGAATTTTCACTAGATACAATATACATGAAATCCCACTTGGCTTATTGAGATATATGATCCATGGTTTTCCAGAGATAGCGGCATATTTCACGACCGCTTTAGCAGGAGGAATGTTTGGTGTAGGAGCCATAAGACATGGAATTGCAGATAAAAAATTTATGAAGGTTTTAAGACACGTAGGAATTTTACTATTTATTGCATTATTTATTTTAATAATCGCGGCAATAATAGAAGTATATTTTACTCCGCTTTTATTTAAGTAAAAGTTTAAATAGGTTTTTTAGTTCCAAATTCATAATAAGTAGTGATAAATTTTGGAGTTTTTTATGGTGGAAGAGATAGGATTAGTAAGTTCAGAAAAAAAAGATTCTGTTTTTTCTGGAGAAGAAATAGAAAAAAGAAAGAAAAAAATAATTGATTTTTTTAAAAAAAGTGGAAATTGGATTTATTATGTTATTCTGACAATTATTCTTTCTGTTAGTGTTTATATAAGAACAAGAAATATTCCAAAATTGAAAGACATCACAACAGGAACATGGACATTAGGACCTGATTTAGACCCATTTTTATTTCTGCGATGGGCGAAATACATAGTAGAACATGGGAAATTATTTGTTTTAGATACAATGAGATATGTTCCATTGGCGCAGATTTGTTCTGGGAATGCGTGTGATGCTGTAAATACTGCAGGAGAGATGAGATTGCTCCCATATATGATGAGTTCTCTCTACAAATTTTTATCTTTTTTTGATAAAAATGTTACAGTAACCTACGCCTCAATTATCTTTCCTGTAGTTATGGCAGTTTTGACAGGAATTGCATTTTTCTTATTTGCCCGTAAATTATTCTATAAAGAAGATAAAAAAATAGCAAACATAATTGCATTGATTGCAACTGCCCTGTTCATTTTGGTTCCTTCACTTCTTTCAAGAACAATTGCAGGAATTCCAGAAAAAGAATCTGCAGCTTTCTTTTTCTTATTTATGGCATTTTATTTTTTCTTGGAAGCTTATACCTCTGGAAAATTAAAAAGAGGAATAATTTTTAGTGTATTGGCAGGAATATTCACGGGCGCATTAGGATTAGTTTGGGGGGGAGTGACTTTTGCTTTTTTGGGGATTGCAGGAGCAGTTTTATTTGCTTTTTTACTTGGGAAAGTTAATAAAAAAAGATTCTTTTTTTATTCTTTATGGCTCGTTTCATCAATTCTAATTATGATGCCTTTTTCAACAAGATATACAATTAAAAGTTTAGCTACTTCAAGTTCTACAGGATTAGCTTTTATGATATTTTTTATTTTGTTTATTGATTTTTTATTATTCAAAAAGAGGATATTTAACCTAAATGACAAATTAAAAAAAATAAAACTTCCAAGACAGATTATTTCCATCATTGTTGCTTCAGGATTATTAATAATTCTATCTTCAATTGCATTTGGAATTTCTTTCGTTCCTGGAATGGCTAAAGATGTTATATCTCATGCAGTAGAACCATTCACTCCAAGCAGATTTGGAGTAACTGTTGCAGAGAATAAACAGCCATACTTTATGAATGACTGGGTAGGAGAATTTGGCCCTGTTGTATTGAATATACCCTTATATTTTTGGTTATTTTTTATTGGTTCAGTTTATTTATTTTATCATATGATAAAACCCCTTGCTAAAAAAGAAAAGATAATTCTAACATTGGGTTATATAATTTTCTTATTGAGTTTAATCTTCAGTAAATATTCCTCGGGGAGCATTCTTAATGGGGAAAGTGGTTTGAGTTTATTTGTTTATTTTGGCGGAACACTCGCATTTATCTTTGCCTTTGGATACATCTACTTCAAAAGACACAGAGGAGAAAAATTTTCAATTTTCAAAGAATTTAATTTTTCATATATATTTTATTTTATCATTTTTACAATGATGGTTGTTGCTGCAAGAGGGGCGATAAGATTAATAATGGTCTTGGGAGCAGTAAGTCCGATTGCAATTGCATTCTTAATTACAAAGAGTTCTCAAAAATATCTCCGTGAAAAAGAAGAAAGTAACAAAATTTTTGTCGGAATTGCTGTCTTAATTATACTAATTGCATCTATCTTCACTGTTTGGGCATATTACCAAAGTGATAAAAACATGGCTGAAAATTTTGCCCCTGGTTTGTACCAGTGGCAATGGCAAAAAGCAATGGCATGGGTGAGAGACAATACTCCTACAAATGCAGTTTTTGCGCACTGGTGGGACTACGGGTACTGGGTTCAAAGTATTGGAGAAAGAGCCACAATTTTGGATGGGGGAAATGCTATCGGTTATTGGAATTATTTTATGGGAAGATTAGTACTTACCGGAGAAGATGAAAAGATGGCACTTGATTTTCTTTATGCTCATAATGGAACACATTTATTAATTGATTCAACAGATATAGGAAAATATCCTGCTTTTTCTAGTATTGGTTCCAATGGAAATTATGATCGTTATTCATGGATTCCAACTGCCCTTTTAGACCCGTCACAAACAAGGGAAACAAATAATGAAACAAGTTACATATACCCTGTTGGGAGCATAACTGATAAGGACATCATACTAAACCAAGATGGAAAAGAAATTTTATTGCCCAGAAAAAAAACTATTGTTGCTGCAGTTGCACTGAGGGAAAATAAAAATGAAGAGATACTTCAGCCAATGGTTTTCTTTGTATATAAACAACAACAATACCAAATGCCTTTAAGATATGTCTACATTAACAACAAATTGCATGATTTTAAAAAGGGATTAGATGCAGGAATCTTTGTGTATCCAAAATTAGATAATTCTCAAAACGGCAAATTAAGTCTTGACAAAAAGGGGGCAGCATTTTATTTAAGTGAAAAGACAATTCATTCTGAATTAGTAAAGCTTTATTTGTTCAATGAACAATCAGATTATTTCAAATTAGTGCATACAGAGCAAAATTTAATAATTGATGATCTCACAAAACAAGGACTTAATGTTGGAGATTTTGTTTATTATCAGGGATTCCAGGGGCCTGTCAAGATTTGGCAGATAAATTATCCTCTTAATATGGAATTAAATTCTACCTATTTAAGCACAGAATATCCATTAGAGTTTCAGAAAGTAATACCTGGAGAGTATTAATATGCAAATTTTACTATTAGTTCCGCTTTTTTTAGGTTTTTTGGTTTCTTTTTTTTCCCTGCCCTTTTGGATAAAAAGAGCAAAAAAGGTAGGACTTACGGGAAAAGACATAAATAAAACTAGTGGCGAAAAAATTGCCGAAGCCGGAGGAATATGTGTCATTATGGGATTTATTATCGGGCTATTGGCTTATATTGCTGTAAAAACATTTTATTTTAAATCTTATGATGATATTATGGAAATATTTTCCCTCTTAAGTGTGATATTAATAATTTCTTTTATTGGCTTTACAGATGATATTCTTGGATGGAAAATAGGACTCAACAAACCTCTTAGAATTATTTTCTTAATCTTTGCCTCACTTCCACTAATAGTTATAAATGCAGGGCAAACAATAATAGGAACAAATCTTGAGTTAATATATCCTGTGATATTAATTGTTTTTGGAGTTGTGGGAGCCAGTGCAACTTTTAATTTTTTAGCAGGATATAATGGATTGGAGGCAAGCCAAGGAGCAATAATTCTAATAAGCCTCTCTTTAGTAAATTATATTATTGGAAACAGGTGGTTGAGCATTATTGGACTGGTTATGGTAGCATGTTTAACAGCTTTTTATATATTCAATAAATATCCCGCAAAGGTATTTCCTGGAGACATTTTGACTTACAGCCTTGGGGGGCTTATTGCAATCATTGCAATTTTGGGAAATATTGAAAAAATTGCAATTTTCTTTTTTATTCCGTATATAATTGAAACAATTCTTAAGTTAAAAGGAAGACTAAAAAAAGAGAGTTTTGCCAAAGTGAATAAAGATGGAAGTTTGGAAGTTCCTTATAATAAAATTTATGGGTTAGAACATTTGGCAATCCGCATATTAAAAAAAATAAAACCTAGCAAAAAAGCATATGAAAGAGAAGTAGTATATCTCATAAATGCCTTTCAGATTTTAATCATAATAATTGGTTTTATTATTTTCAAGGTAGATATTCTAAAAATTCCTTCTATGATGTTCTCTTAATTAGATATTATAATATAATTAAATTTTTAATCTTATCAAGAAGATTAAGATAAATGATTTCAATAATAATTCCTGCTCATAATGAAGAAAAGAGGATAGGAAAAAGTTTGGAAGGTTATGGGGATTTTTTTACAGAAAAGAAAGAAAAAAAGGAAATAGCAGATTTTGAAATTATAGTTGTAATAAACAACACAACAGACAAAACAAAAGAAGTTGTAAGAGAAATTTCAAAAAAATATCCTGAAATAAAATACCTAAACTTTAAACAGGGAGGAAAGGGTTTTGCGATAATTGAGGGGTTTAAGGATGCATTAAAAAGAAAAAATGAATTTATAGGTTATGTTGATGCGGATATGTCTACTTCTCCAGGATCTTTTTATGATTTAATTAAAAATATTAAAAATTATGACGGAATTATCGCAGACAGATGGCACAAAAAAAGCATAATATCTCCGAAGCAGAGTTTTCTTAGAAGATTTATGAGCAGAGGATATAACCTAATTGTCAGAGCTCTTTTCTTTTTTCCCTTTAGAGATACTCAATGCGGAGCAAAACTATTCAAAAGAAACATTATTGAAAAAAATCTTAAAAAATTAGTAACGAGTAATTGGGGTTTTGATATAGCACTATTATATTGTTTAAGAAAAGAAAGCAATGCAAGAATAAAATCAATTCCAACTGTTTGGCATGACAAAGTCGGCTCAAAAATCAATTTAAAAAAAACTCCTCTAAGAATGTTTGCTTCATCCGTCAGATTAAGGCTCATCCATTCTCCTTTTAGGTTCATAGTAAGAGCTTATAGAAAACTTCCAAAAAAATTAAAGATAGATTAAAGAAATCTTTATAAGAAAGTTCTCATTTTTAAATTAATGAAATTCTCATTAGTAATCCCTGTTGCTCCTTACAGAGATGCAGAGATATTGGGCAGCATAGAAAATTTGGATTTCCCAAAAAAACAATACGAAGTTATTGTTGAAAAAGGTGAAAACCCCTCTGAAAACAGAAATAGGGGATTTGAAAAAGCAAAAGGGGATATTATTATTTTTTTAGATGATGATGCAATCTTAGAGACCGATTATTTAAAGAAAGTAAAGGAATTTTTTGAAAAACACCCGAACATTGATGTTGTCGGCGGCCCCCAGCTAACTCCAAAAAACGAAGAGGGTTTTGCTAAAATCTCGGGATATGCTCTTGGTTCTAAATTCGGCGCATGGAAACTCTCAAATAGGTATAGTTCAAAAAAAGAAGCCTTAAATGTTGATGAAACAGCTCTTACTTCTGCCAATTTAATATGCAAAAGAGCAGTTTTAGAAAAAGTTAAATTTGATCCAAGCCTGTTTCCGGGGGAAGACCCTAAATTTATTGCAGATGTTAAAGAACAGGGATTTAAGGTAGCTTACACCCCAAACATTGTTTTATATCATAGAAGAAGAGAAAATGTAGGAGGATTGATAAAACAGATATTCAATTATGGGAAGGCACGTCCTTTAAAAGAAAATTTAAGCGATACATTAAAAAATCCCTTTTTTCTCATTCCAAGTTTATTTGTAATTTATTTGATAAGTCTTATTATTCTGCCAATAATTTTTTATGTGAAAAAAACAATATTTATCCCCCTTCTTGTATATTTTTTTCTTGCAATTTCTTTTTCTTTTTATGATTCTGTAAAGAATAAAGATTTCATAGCATTCTTTGTTCTTCCATTTATTTATCCAATAATTCACATAAGTTATGGTGCAGGAATGATTTTTGGATATATAAAAGGTAGATAAATTTATTTAAAGGACTTTTTTTAAGAATTGATATGAAAATTCTTATAGGATATCCTCCGCTAAAATCAGAGAAAGGAGTTGCATTGTTAAGCCAAAACAGGCAATTTCAATGGTTTTCAAATCCTTCTTATTTATTTCCTGTCGTATTAGGAAGCGCGGCAACTCTTTTAAAAAAAAATGGAAATGAAGTAATTTGGAAGGATTGCATAGCAGAAAATATTTCATGGGAAGAATTTACAAAAACAATTGAAAATGAAAAACCAGAATTATTTGCTTTTGAAACCAAAACCCCTGTAATAAAGCAACATTGGAGAATTATTGACAAATTAAAAGAGAAATTCCCTGAAATGAAAATAGTAATAATGGGGGACCATGTTACTTTTCTTCCAAAGGAAAGTCTTGAAAATTCCAGAGTGGATTTTGTCTTGCAAGGGGGAGATTTTGATTTTAGTCTTTCTGCTCTTTGTGATTGGCTTTCAGGAAATAAAAAAAGAATTCCTGAAGGAATATATTATCGAAAAAATAATAAGATAATCAATTCTGGAAAATTTAACCTGAAACATAATTTGGATGAACTTCCTTTTATTGACAGAGAATTAACAAAATGGAAATTGTATGAAAAAGAGTATAACTTACAAGGGAAACCATTTTTTTATATAATGTCTGGGAGAGATTGTTGGTGGGGAAAATGCAAATTCTGTGCATGGCCGACCCTTTTTCCAAAATTCAGAGTCAGGAGTGTTGAAAATGTTCTTGATGAAATAGGAATGTTAATTGACAAATATAATGCAAAAGAAATCTTTGATGATTCTGGAACGTTGATGACAGGAAACTGGCTTACAGAATTATGCAATGGACTGATAGAAAGGAGATATAATAAAAAAATAAAATATTCCTGTAACATGAGATTTGGAGCATTAAAACAAGAAGATTTCAATTTGATGAAAAAAGCAGGATTTAGATTGTTGAAATTTGGATTAGAAAGTGCAAATCAGAAAACACTAGACAAACTGAATAAAGGAATAAAAGTTGAAGATATACTTAATGGATGTGAAATGGCAAAAAAAGCAGGATTAACTGTTCATTTGACAATGATTGTGGGATATCCTTGGGAGAATAAAGAGGATGCACTGAGAACCTTTAATTTAGCAAAAGAATTAATGCAAAAAGGCAAGGCAGACCTTCTTCAGGCTACAGTCCTTGTTCCTTATCCAGGAACTCTTTTATGGAAAGAAGCAAAAGAGAAAAATGAATTTTTATTTTCTCCTGAAGAATATGAAAGATATGATATGAAGGAACCTGTTTTGAAAACTAAAAATTCTGATGAAAAAGATCAAATTCACTCTGATTCTGAAAGAGCCAAGGAAATTGCAAATATTTGCGGAAAAATCTACACAATATTTTTAACCCCAAGTTATATTATTCAAAGAACAAAAAATATACAAAATTTGAATGATCTCAAATTTAATTTAAGAGGGATAAAGGCTGTTTTTGGGCATTTAAGAGATTTTTTACCGAAGAAAATTTTATCTAAACAATAATATCAAAAGGTTTTTATTGGCAGAAAAGCAATAATTTTAATGGAATGGAAAAGGGTCAGAAAATTCCTCCCGATTATAGGTATTGGATTGTTTATTTATCTTCTAATAAGATTAGACATTAAAAAAATATTTCAAGAAATAACTAAAATAAATCTTTATTATTTCTTTATTGCAGCAATTTTTGTTCTTATTTTCTTAATCTTTCAGACAGCAAAGTGGTTTATTATAGCAAAAAAACAAAAAATTGATGTCCCATTCGGTGAAGCCTTTAAAATAAATCTAAAATCAGATTTTTATGGATTTGTAACCCCTGCTAAAATTGGAAGTGCGATGAGAGCAGATTATTTAAGCAAATATAGCGGAGGGGTTGGACGAGGGTTAAGCAATTTTGTTATAGACAAAATTTTGGATTTAAGTTCATTATTTATTTTAGCAATAACTTTTGGATTTATTTTTTACAACAAAATAGAAATAATTTCAAAAGAGATATTATATATTCTTATAGCAATATTTTTTAGTTTAATCTTGTTTTCTTTTGTTTTTTACAGAAAAAATTCAAGCAGATTTTTTTTAAGATTTATATATAGAAGATTTATTCCCGAAAAGATGAAAGAGAAAGCAAAAATAACTTTTTATTCTTTTTATGAAAATATGCCTTCTCCTTTTTTTCTAATTGGTGTTTTGATTTTTAATGTAATAAGTTGGACAATTAATTATTGCATTCTTTATTTTATTGGGTTATCTCTTGGAGTAAATTTAAACTTTATTTATTTTTTAGCAATACTTCCCATATCTACGCTTGTGGCTCAAATCCCAATAACAATAAGTGGGCTTGGAACGAGGGAGTTAACTATGATAAGTCTGTTTGGATTGTTCGGAATTGGGGCTGTTAAGATATTTTCCATGTCCATACTTGGTATTCTTATCTCCAATATAATTCCGTCTGTATTTGCAATATTGCTTTTATTTTCAAGGAAAGAAAAATGAAATATACAACTTCTGAAATCGGAGACAGTAAGATAATATCAGATATGGAAATTATCTGCAAAGAAATTTTAAACAGGATAAAAAATATTGAGACAATAATTCTAACAGGAGGGTACTCAAAAGGAGAGGGGGCTGTAAAAATAGAAGGAAAAAAAGTTTTTCCATACAATGATTATGACATCCAGGTTATTAGTAGAACTATTCTAACAAAAAAAGAAATAGATAAAATTTCTATAGAAATTTCTGAAAAATTAGGATATAAGGGAATTACTAATTTTTATCCCTTCAAAAAAGAAGAGCAAAAAATGAGAAATAATTTTTACATTGATTTAAAAGTGGATTCTCTACAATCTCTCAAAAAAATGCTTCCGCGGATAAGGACATATGAATTGAAAAATAAATCAAAAATTTTATATGGAAAAGATTTGAGATATTTGATCCCAAATTACTCTCTAAAAGAAATCCCATTATCAGAAGGTGCCAAACTTTTATTAGACAGAATGAGTCAAATGGTTGAATATTATTCAATTAATGGAAAATATGAAAAAGAATTTCTAACTTATATAATCCAACAAGCATATGCTGCCTGTTGCACTTCCCTTCTCTTATTAAGCAAAAAATATGAAATTGGATATAAAAAGGCAATGGAAATATTAAAAAAAACATATAAAAAGAATTTCCCAGAACTTCATAAAAAAATCCCAAATTTAGATAAAAAAATAGAGCAATTCATACAATGGAAACTAAATCCGAATAAACCTATAAAAAGCATAGAAAAAGAATGGTTTATAGCAAGGAAGAATATTTTGGAAGTCTCTAAATATTTTTTTAGCAAATTCCTAAAAAAAAATATAGAAAATTTAGATGAATTATCTTATTCCATATTAGATATGAGTAAAAAATTTTATAATCCTTATCTCAAAAAAATGATTCCGATAAGAGGATTGCATTTTATTTCTATTCCAATAGCCAGATGGGCAGCAATTATTTTATTAAATAAAAAATATAATAAAAGATTAAAAGACATGAGCATCTATTTTAAATCCAAACACCCAATAAAATATACTCCTGATTCTGTTATCTTCTCTTCATTAATTTACATAATTGGGGCGATAAATGAATCGGGAATAGATAAAAAAATGTTAGATAAAGGAAAAGAATTACTTAGTAAAATATATCCCTCGGAAGGAGAGAACTGGGAAGAAATAAGTACAGACTACGCAAATGCTTATATAGCATTTTTTCTTCAAAAAATTTAATGAAAAAATTGATAATCTGCATTGATGGATTAGGATATGATTTAATTTCAAAAGAAAATACTCCTTTTTTGTATGAATTCGGGGCTAAAAATAATTTAAGTGTTTTAGAAACATTTTTTGCTTTTACTGGAATTGAATATGGTTTTTTCACAGGAAGCACTCTGGAAGAAAATGGAATTTGGTTGGAATTTTCAAAATCTGAAAATTCTACATTTAATAATTTTCTATTAAGGTTTTTTTCTTTTAATAAAAAATTAAGAACTTACCTTGGAGCAATTTTTCAACTTTTAAATAAAAGAACATATATTTCTGCATTGCATAATATTCCAGCAGAAAAACTAAAATATTTTGATTCTAGTGTTAAATTTGGGCTGTGGAAATTGCCTTATTTTCAAGAAAAAGATTTCTGTTTTTATAAGTGGCCATTTTTTGTTATAAAAAAGAAAAAGGAAAAAAGAAGAATAATATTCAAATATGAATCTGATGAAGAGAGACTTGAAAGATTGACTAAAGAAAAAAATGTAGAAATTTATTACACCCAATTAATGTCAGTAGATAAAACTATACATAAATTTGGAAAAGAAAGTATAGAAACAAAAGAAGCATTGTTTAATATAGATAAAATAATAGAGAAATATATAAAAAAATTCTTAAAAGAAAATAGGGGAGCAAGAATTATTTTGTGGGGAGATCATGGTTTTGCAGATATCAAAGAATACATAGATTTAGAAAAAATTCTACCTAAAAGGAAAGATTACCTTTTTTTTATCGCAGGAACTACTGCTTCCTTTTGGTTTAAAAATGAGGAGGCTAAAAAAGAAGTTTTAGGAAAATTATCTAAGATAAAAGAGCTTAAAATTTTGAATAAAAAAACTGCAAAAAAATATAAAATTCCCTTAGATAAAAGATACGGAGAAATTATTTTTTATGTAGAAAAAGGAAAATATTTTTTTCCTAATTTTTATCAAAAAGAGAAATTCAAGGCTATGCATGGTTACCCCAATGACAAAGAATTAAATGGATTTCTTATTACTAATTATAAAAAAAGAGCAAATAAATCTTTAAAAATAAATGAAATTAGAAAGATTCTATGAATGATATTTGTTTAATTAACCCCCCCTTAGATAAAAAAACAACCAGTAAGTTTCCCATGTCAGGAGTTCCATTGGGAATTGCTTGTTTAGCAGCTTATTTAAGAGAGAGAGAAATATCATCTCAAGTGATAGATGCTCCAATAAAAGGATGGAATTTTGAAAAAACTGCAAGTGAATCTATCAGAACCAGAGCAAAAATAGTTGGAGTAAGCTGCTTAACTGAAAATAGATATTCTGCCTTAAAAACATTAGAAGAAATAAAAAAAAGAAATTCAGATATTATTACGATAATTGGAGGATTGCATGCTACTTTTTTAGATAGTCTTCTGTTAAAAAATTACAATTTTGTTGACATTGTTGTTAGGGGGGAAGGGGAAGAGACTCTGTATGAATTGATCAAGGCAATAAAAAATAAAAAAAAAATTAATAAGATTTTAGGAATATCTTTTAGGGAAAAAGGAAAAATAAAAATTAATCCTCCAAGATGTTTTATGGAAAATATAGAAAATCTTCCTCTTCCTGCTTATGATTTATTCCCTATGAAAGAATATCCCTTACCTCCAGATGTCAAAAATGTAAAACAAACAACACTTGTAACAACTTCAAGGGGATGTCCTATGGGTTGCAAATTTTGTGAAACTACGCTTGCTTGGGGAAGAAAGGTAAGAAGCACCTCTGCTGAAAAATTATTTAAGCAAGTAAAAGAATTGAACCAAGAATATGGAATAGATTATATAAGATTTGCTGATGATTTATTCACATTGAAAAAAGAGAAGGTAATAAAATTTTGTGAATTAGTAATAAAAAATAAACTTCCCATTAAATTTAGAATACAGGCAAGAGTAGACACAGTTGATGAAGAAATGCTAAAGATATTGAAAAAAGCAGGGTGTGATTTAATTGAATATGGCGCTGAATCTGGCTCAGACAAAGTTTTAAGAGCTATTGGAAAAAATATTACAATTGAAAAGATAAAAAAAGCTTCTGAAATGACTAAAAAGGCAGAAATTGAATTAAAATTCTTTTTAATTGTAGGCTCGCTTGAAGAGGAAGCAGAAGATACATGGAAAACTTTTGAATTGATAAGAGAAACAAAACCAGACTGGATAGGAATTAATGCCTTGACAATTTACCCAGGAACTACTGTTTATGATATTGCTAAAAAGGAAGGCCTGATTAATGATTATTTATGGCTTTATTATATCAATCCAAAAACAGGAAATGCTCCTTTATATACCAAAAATTATTCTGATAGAGAGATGATTTTTTTGACTCAACTGGGACATGTCTGGAGCTGCAAAAATTCAAAAAAAAGAAAAGATTATCCAAAAATAGAAAAAATTCTTGCATTTTTTTTAACAGAAAATTTTGCAAAATTGTTGGTGAAAAATAAAACTATGAGAAAAATAGCTGCTTATATCGCTTGGATTTTTTCTCCTATTTTACCATGAAAGTTTTTGTTACAGGAGCAACAGGGCTTATTGGAAGTCATTTAGTAGAACGACTTGCAAAAGAAAAAAATAAAATTAAGGTTTTGGTCAGAAAAGAAAAGAAAAGATCTGAAAAAAGGCGAGATTCGTTAGAATTATTAAAAAGATTAAATATAGAAATCATTGAAGGAGATTTATTAGATAAACGCTCATTGAAAGATGCTGTTAAAAATATTGATGTGATTTTTCACTTGGCTGCAATTGCAAGACCTATGACTATTCCTAATGATTTATATTTTAAAATAAATGAGGAAGGAACAAAAAATCTTTTAGAATCATGTAAGAATAAAAAAATAAAAAAGATAATTATAATGAGTAGTATTTCTGCTGTAGGACCAACAAGAGATGAAATCCCTGTAAATGAAGAAACAGAATGCAGGCCAGTAGATATATATGGTTGGAGCAAATTAGCTCAAGAAAAAATTGCAATGGAATATTTTAATAAATATAAAATGCCGATTGTTATACTACGTCCTTCCATGGTTTTTGGAGAGAGAGATTTTGAAATGCTGAAATTATTCTTGACTGTAAATAAAAGATTTTTTCCAATAAGAAGCAATATAAAAGGAATGGAATTTTTATATGTTAAAAATTTAATTGAAGCCTGCTTATTAGCAATTAAGAAAGGAAAAGTGGGGGGAAAATACAATATTTCAAATGGAGAGCATTACAGCATTAATCAAATAATTAAAGCTATGGAAAAAGCAGAAAATAAAAAAATTTTATTTATAAAATTTCCTAAATTTGTTTTTATTTCTGGAGGATATCTCCTAGAATTCTTAGGAAAAATACTAAACTTTCATCCTCCATTTAAACATGATACAATTAAATGGATGACTGAAAAATTTTGGTATAGTGATATTTCAAAAGCAGAAAAAGAATTAAGTTATAGACCAATTTTTTCCTTGGAAGAAGGAATAAAAAGAACAGTGAACTATTATAAAGAAAAAGGATACTTATAATGGATAACATATCTTCCACTTATTCAAACAAAAATCCATTAGTAAGATTTTTCAGTAGAAGCAAAATAAAAATTGCTTTAAAAATTGCCAATTTAAAAAAAACAGATATTATCTTGGATTTTGGATGTGGCGCAGGATGGATGAAAAATAATCTGAAAAAAAAAGGCTATACAATTATTGGATATGATATAACCCCCGAACATAGCGATATAAAAAATTATACTCTATTAAAACCAAATAAAATATTTGTGATGGATGTTTTTGAACATATCCCAATAAAAGAAATTAAAAAAATAATAAATAACTTTAAAAAAATGAATCCTGATTTTGAGCTCATAACATCTATTCCGACGGAAAATTGGATTTCTAGAAAAGTAAGAAGAATATTAGGAAAAAATGAAAGAGTTAATGACCATATTACTAATTTAAAGGAAATTTTGAAAATTTTAAAGGGAGAGTTCAGGCAATTAAAAAAAATTAATTTTTTAACAGTGAGTTATATTTCTAAATTTAAGAATATTTGAATTGATAGATTATTGCAGCAGGCTGTTGGTTTTGATAATATACCTTCACAGGAATTACAGTGCTATTATGCTCTTGAGGATAGGAGTACATCCACTGCTGATGGGGTTCAAATTTGGATAACATAAGATATTTTGGCTTTATTCTCGATAAATTTTCTTGAAATGCAGATTCTGGCCCCATTTGAGTTAAATCATATGTTGTTCTTTCAGAATAATAAGTTATTTGAGGTCTTGACTGAGAGATTATTATGTCTGTAGTATTAGAATTCTCTTTCATCCATAATCCAGCCTGTTGTACTTCTGAATAAGAAGTTAATTTATTTGCTATTAAATTATTCCCCCATGAATAATTTGAAGGGATACTACTGCCAAAACTTACTATCATTAAAAACAAAAATAAAATAGCTGAAAAGATATATGCTGTTTTTTTATTAATTTTCTTATAGTGTCTACTCAATAAGCCTCCAAATTTTATTAATGGAGATATTGAAACTAAAAATAAAAAAGGCAAAGTTGAGAGAATATATCTGTGTTCTACATATTCTGTTATATATCCTAAAACTAAGAAAGGAACAATAATCCATAGAAAAATAAAAAATTTCTTTTGAACTTCTTCATTTTTGAAAATTTTATCTATCCCTAGAAACATATCCTGAAAGAAGACAAATAATCCTATAATAAATAGAACAAAAATAGATTTAGTAAGAATATAAGGTAAATCTTTGAAATAATTGAATATTGTAGAAAAGGTTCTCTGAGCAGGTTCAGTGGAAGACACTCCCGAGACTCCAAAATAATGAGATAAGATATCAGTAACAATATTTCCATAATGCATCCAATACAAAACAAAAAAAGGAAGAAGAACAGCAAAGGCCAAACCAAGTGTTATCCAAAGGTGTTTATTCTTCACAAATTTGAATTTTTCTCTTGTAAATATAAAAACAAGAAAAGGTAATGCAAACATTGCAAATTGAAATCTTGTCAATAATGAGAGGGCAAAAAATACTCCAAAAAGATATAAAAATTTATTTCCTTCTTTAAGGACATAACCTTTCCAGAAGAATAACAATGCAAATAAAAGAAAGAAAGTTGCAGGAATATCTGTCAGTACTCTTCCTGTAAAAAATAAAGAAACCCAAGAAAATAAAATTCCTATAGATACTAAAAGGGCAGTTTTTTTGTCAAACATTTTTCTAATTATAAAATAAGAAAGAGCCACAGTTCCGGTTGATAAAAGAACTACAAGAAATCTCATTCCTACTTCCCCCATACCTATTCCAAAAAAGGCGGCTCCTATTAATGGCCATAAAAATCCCCTTCTATAATACCAAATATCTTTAATATGTAATCCCAGCCCCCATTTTTTTGCAGTTGAAAGATAATCTGCTTCATCCCACCAAAGAGGCTGGTTCATTGTTTTAAGAAAAATAAGGAATCTTATAATAAAAGCAACTATTAGAATAACAAGGAAAATTTTATCATAATTATCTTTTATCCAGGAGAAAAGTTTTTTCTTTATATAATTTTTTCTCTTTTCTATCTCTTTTTCAGGTTCTTTTAATTCTCCTTTTACTTCTTCCACCCAAAAATATTAATTCATAAGTTTTTATTGTTTTTGTTTTAAGATATAATCTGCTGCTTTAATTAAATCTTTTGCTATAAAATCTGCATAATCTATGGGTTTTTTTTCTTCTCCTGTCAGAACATGAATTGTTCTACATCCTGAATTTTTTCCTGCAAGTATATCTGAATCTTTATCTCCTATCATCCAGCATTCATTTATATCTAAATTAAAATCCTTTGTAGCCCGCTCTAACATGCCTGTTTTTGGTTTTCTGCAATTACAATTATCAAGGGGGTGGTGTGGACAAAAATATTCTGCTGTTATTATAATGCCCTGTTCTCTTAATTTTTTATGTATTTCCCCTCTAAATTTAAAGTAATCTTCTTTTGTACAATATCCTCTTGCTATCTTTGACTGATTAGTCACAATTATTAATTTATATCCATTCTCTCTAAGAATTTTCAATCCTTCTATAACTTTGGGGATTATCTCTAAATCCCCTACTCTATATATGTATCCTTTATTAACATTTATTGTTCCATCTCTATCTAAGAAAATAGCTTTATTTTTCATTTTATTTTTTCAAATTTTGATAAAGAGATAAAAGAAAATTTCTATTGTCTTCCCTTACATAATACATTTCTTTTGCACCCATTCTATGGAAAGTTTTGCAAAAACGTAAATAATATGCGGGATTGCTTTTTTCTGGTTCAGTCTTTTTACTCCAATCCCAATCCCCTTTCTGAATATCATTTATAACAATAGTAAAATCTTCAATTTTTCTATTTTCTTGTTTTGCCAAATTTCTTGCCATAGATAAAGATTTTTCAAATACCATAGGAGACATTATTGAAGAACCTATTGAAAGATAAATGCCGCCTTCCAATTTATTTATGCTGCTAACAAATTTTAAAAAATCTACTTCAGCACATTTTCCTATTGATGCTCCATCACTAAAAGGGTGAGTATAAATTATATCATAACCAAAAGAAGGATGCACTGTAAAAGGGATCTTATCCCATGCTGAATCTTGGACAGAATATTTTTTATAAGGATGTTTTATGACAATTTTTCCTGGCTTTATATTCATTTTTTGTATTTTTTTATTTTCAGGAATTACTAATTCTTCATTATGAATCATTTCACAAACAGATTCTCCATAGCCAATTCCTTTTTCAGCTCCCGAGATTAATGCTAAATTTATATATTGTCCTGTTTCTTCCCAGATTCCAAATTGCCCTTCTTTAATATATTTCTCAACATCTTCTTCAGTTCCTCCTTGGAATGCAAATTCCCAATCATGAATAGAACCGGCTCCATTAGTAGCTAAATGGGTAACAAAACCTTCTTCAATCATTCTTCTCAAAACCAAACCCAATCCATTTTTAATTAAATGGGCACCATATGCCAAAATAACCTGCTTGTTGTTTTTTCTTGCAAAGAGAATAGTTTCTGCAATTTTATGAATTAATTTAGAATTTTGTGAAGGATAAGATCTTGAATTAGGACTTATTACAATTTGTTCTATAGAAGATTTGTTTACCCTAAAATTCAAAGGAAGAATATTTAATTTATTTCTATCAAATTCCATTTTGTTTTTTTATTTTATTTATTATATTCGTCGTGGAAAGTTCTGAAATTCCTCTTGGAAGATAAATCTCTCCTCCATATTCTTCAATAATTTTTCTTTCTTTTTGGTTTATTGAGTCTATTGTATAATTTCCAGACTTAACATAAACATCTGGTTTTAATAGTTGAATATATTCTGATGCTTTCTCTGGAGGAAATATTGTAATATAATTAACAAACTCCATTCCAGATAAAATCTCTACTCTTTGTTCTTGATTATATATTGGTCTTTCAGAACCCTTCAATTTCCGAACAGACTCATCTGAATCTAAACCAACAATTAAAATATCTCCTTTTTTTCTGGCTTGCTCAAGAGAATATTTGTGTCCTGCATGAAAAAGATCAAAACAACCATTTGTCCAGACTATTTTCTTTTGTTTTTTCTTCAATTCTCTTATGATTTCAAATAATTCATCAATAGTTTTTAATTTTCTTTCTTCTCCTAAAATCACATTTTCTAATTCTCTCAATTTAACCTGATAAGTTCCAACTTTTCTTACTGATATACCTGCTGCATGATTTGCTATAATAACTGCTTCTTCAAGAGAAGCTCCTGAAGCCAAAGATAAAGAAAGTGCGGCAATAGCAGTATCTCCTGCTCCAGCAACATCATATACTTCTCTTACAGTTGTGGGTATATCAATTTCATTATTTGAAAATAGAGTCATTCCATTTTCCCCCCTTGTAACCACAACATTACAATTAAATTTTTTCTTAAGAATTCTTCCAGCCATATAGACATTCTTTTGGGAAGTGATTTCCAACGCTTCTTTTTCGTTTGGAGTAATTAAAAAAACATCTCGATATAAAGACATATTTTGTGGTTTGGGGTCAATTACAATTTTTTTATCAAAAGATTTCAAAAAATTCATTAAATTTCCTGTCACAGTTCCTTTTGCATAATCAGATATTAAAATTATATCCGTAGGTCCCATTTCTTTTTCAAGTTTTCTCATATTTTCAAAACTGAAATTTTTCAAGGAAGATTCTTCATAATCAAGTCTCAAGAGCTGTTGGTTTCTTCCTCTTATTCTTTCCTTAAGGGTGGTTATGCGATTTTTATCAAAAAAACAACTGATTTTCTTTTTATTTAATATTTTTAACAGAACCTCTGCATTATAATCTTCTCCAACAAATCCAAACAAAGAAACATTTCCTTCAAGAGAAGCAATATTTGCAGCAGTATTTGCTGCCCCCCCTGGTTCATAAAATTCTTCTCTTACATTAACTATTTGAATAGGGGCTTCAGGTGAAATTCTTGAGACATCCCCCACAATTGTCTTATCTAACATAACATCCCCAATAACAAGTATCTTTTTTTTAGAAAAATCCTTTAAAAATTCCAATAATCTTTCCATCTTCTCTTCAAAAAAAGAAGTGGTATAAAAAGATTATTATTTAAAGATATATATTTGAGATTATTGTTTATTATAAAAGGCCAAAAAAACTTCTTTATCCAGTCCCTCTATATAATTTAATTTCCCAAATTCTTCTAAAGAAACCCATCTAAATTCTTCTGCTTCTTTATTTATTTTTACTTCTCCATTTTTTACATTTACAAGATAACATTCCCCCAAGATTTTTTCTCCTTCCTTTCCCCAATAAGAATAGTCTGAAATTTTTTTGATTATATTATAAACATCAAGGTTAGTTTCCTCTTTTATTTCTCTTTTTAATGTTTCTCCGATAGTCTCACTATCTTTCATAATGCCGCCTGGAAAAGCCCATTTTCCTGAGTGAATTCCGCTTTTTCTTTTGATAACTAAAACTTTATCATTGTCCTTTATGATGGTGTTGATTACTCTTTTTGTTTTCTCAAAATTTTCTATAGAATTTAGGACTTGTTCAACAGAGATACTTTTTGTCAAATCTTCATCGTATAGATTTTGTTTTTCAGGGAAAAAATCATATAATCTTGGAGAGAGTATTTTTTTTAATAATCCATAATCTTCAATTTCATTAGGAGAAGTACAGAAAAATAATCCAACTGTCGGTTTTTTAAGAGATAAAGCAACATGCAATGCAAAGGTATCTCCACATATGATTTTCTCACATAGATTTATCAGAGATAAAAATTCTCTGTCTCTATTTAATGGATTATTTGTAAAAACCCCAACCCCCTGATTTTCTAAATCTCTGATAAGTATTTCATGTTTCTCGGACTCATCTGGTCCCCTAAAAATAAGAATTTCATATCCTTTTTCCTTTGCTCTTTTTATAAATTCTTTTACAATATCCAAATGCCATGTTTTAGAGGGCCATCTTGGAGAGGAACCTACATGAATCCCAATTAATTTTTTTGGATTAATATTATGTTTATTTACAAAATCTTCTGCGTATTTCATATCTTCTTCGTTTAGATAAAGGGGATGATGCTGTTTTTTATAGGGAAGTTCTGCTACTTCAAACATCATTTGTTGGTAAGTTTTTGTGTTTGTTTTTTTTAATTCATCATCAAAAAGAGTGTTAAGATAATATTCTGCAGAAAGGTTAAATGATGTGGGATACTCTCCATGTGAAAAAAACCCATATTTCTTTCTTGCTTTTATTTCTTCTGCTAATTTTGTTGCATCTTCTTCCACATCAAAGTTTAATAAAATATCAAAATCTTCAGAAAATCTTTTTAAATTGACTGGAATTGTTAGAATTCTATTTATATAAGGACTTGTTTCTAAAATCTCCTTACATAAAGGTTTTGTAATCCATGTTATTTCAGAATCAGGATACCTCTCTTTTATTGCTATTAACAAAGGAAGAGTTCTGATTACATCTCCTTTTGCTCCAAGCTTTATTAGTAATATCCTCTTTATCATAGTTAAATTTAAAACTGATAAGCTATTTAAAATCTATTAAGGTAAATTATATAAAAAGATATGAAAGTTTACATTGCAGGCAAATTATGTAGTGAAAATGAAAGAAAATTCTTGGAAAAAATAGCAAAAATAGCAGAAGAACTTGATTTTGAAACCTTTCTTCCACATCGAGATATTGGATTAATCAAAGAGATAGGGGATGTAGAAAAAGCATTTAATGGAGATATAATAAATGGTTTTAAAGATATTTCTTTGGTTATCGCTGATTTAAATGGATTACATATTGGTGCCGGAACTGCTTGGGAATTAGGTTATGCTTATGCGAAAGGAATTCCTGTGATAGGGATTAAAGAAGATGAACCTATAGAAGACGCCTTAGATAACCTAAGTGCGATAGTAATACATTCTACAAAAATAGTGAATTCTTTAAAGGAATTAAGAGAAAAACTTAGGAAATTTAAAGTTAATCAAGAGTTTTAGTTGAATTTATTTCTGTTTCTCTCCAACCATCAAAATACATTTTTTCTTTATTTAGGTCTTTGAATGCTTTATTATAAATCTTATACCTCGCTTTTAAAAGACTCATAGTCCATATAAATTCCTTGAAGTTTTGGGGGAAAAATAAAGTGTGAAAAAAACCATATCTAATCTCATTCCAAAAAGTTTTTGTCCTTGACATTTTGGGGAATATCTTATTCAAGTTTTCATGTCCTTTTACATTTCTTATTTTTTGATTTTCCCAGTCCTTTATATTATCTGGGTTTTTTACATATACTTTTACTTCTGGAAGATATTTTATTTTATACTCTTTTTGCCAGAATAGATAAGGGATTACAGAATCTTCTGATGCATCTATGAGAAAGTCATTTATTACTCCCTTACGTATTGCAAATAAGTATCCTGAGCATTCCAAAAATTTTTTCTCATCTGATAATTTTTTTCTTATTTTATGAATTCCTGAAAATAACAAATGAGACCAATATCCAAATTTTGTATTTTTTTCATCTATAGACATTGGTCTTCCTGTCACACAACCAATCTCTTTATCTTTAAAGGCATTAGAAATTTCACCAATAGCGTTATCTGAAACATAAACATCGCCATCAGTAAGTATAAATATGTCTTCTTTATTATCTGATTTCAATTTTTCAAAAATTAAATTAAGGGCATAGCTTTTTCCCTCTCCAGGGTCAAGGAAAAATCTAACTCTTTTGTCTTTTATTTCTTTTTTTATAAAATTCCTTACTTTTTTAAATGGATCACAGATAACTATCCTAAAATTTTCTTTTGTGTTCTGTTTTAAAAAAGCATTAACTGCTCTTAGAGTGGACTTTGGTTCATTATAGGAAGTTATGATTACATCTATCATTTTAAAGGAAGTCAAAGGGATAATCTTCAGGACGTATGAGGATTATTTTTTCCTGTTGAGGGGAAATTGCAACAATCCTTACTTTTCTCATTCCGTGTTTTCCTATATCTGATATTTCTAATTCTTCTACAAAATATTCTCGATTTGCTATTAATATCTTATCTCCCTTTTTTAACTCCCTTGCAGATTTTTTCATAAGATATCTTCATAAGACAAATTTATAAAGATTATCTAAATGAAATATCTATGAAAAATGCAATAATATTGTGTTCTGGGGGATTGGATAGTGTTACGACTGCTTATTATGTCAAAAAAATATTAAAATACAAAGATATCAAACTTGTTTTTTTTAATTATAACCAAAAAAGCGTCATTCAAGAGAGAAATTCATCTAGAAAATGTGCTAAAGATATTTCTGCAGAATTTATTGAAGTGGATTTAAAATGGTTGGGGGATATAACAAAATCCTTAAAAAATAAACCTCAAAAAATTACAAGAAGAAAATTAAAAGATAGTTCTAAAGAATCTAAGAGGCTGTATATTCCCTGCAGGAATACTGTTTTTTTGATTTACTCTCTTACACTTGCAGAATCTTTATATATCAAAAGCAAAAAAAAATATGATTTATTTGTTGGTTTTAAAAACGAGGGAAAAGAAGCTTATCCTGATACTACCTCCAAATTTATTAAGCAGATGAATAAGTTAAGCAAAATAAGTTGTTATAAAAATTTTCAGATTAAGGCTCCGCTTATAAAGAAGGATAAAGAAGACATTATTCTTTTAGGGGAAAAACTTGGTGTGAATTTCAAGTATACTTTTAGTTGTTACAATAGTATAAAAGGAGAACATTGTGGAACTTGTCTTGCTTGTCGTTTAAGGCAAGAAGGATTTTATTGGGCTAACGTAAAAGACCCCATAAATTATAAAGAAAAAATGAAAGACTTTAGAACTGCAAATTAAATTTTACATCCTATATCTTATTTTATCATACCAACCCTTAAAATTAACTGGGAAGGAGCGATAAAGAGGTTTTGCAATTTTTTCACGTATTAAATCACTGGTTTCTACAGCTCTTAGTAAAATTTTTGTCCTAAAATCATCTATAAGATTTCTATTTATTCTTCCCTGTTCCAAAAGCCGTTTTAGCAATTTGTTGGGCATAAACCCAAATCTTTTTTCTGTAACTGCCCCCCTCATTAAATTCAAGATTAAAACAAGGTAAGCATTTTTTTTCTTTAGCCTAATATGTTTTGCTCTATCCCAATAGTTTAATTTTGAGGATGCTTCTATGAAATTATTTAAGTTTGGGTCATTGATAGCTTTTCTATATAATTGAGAACCAGGAAAAAATACTAAATTATTCACAGAAAGGTAATAAGGTTTTGGAATTTGCTGTAGAAGTTTTATTAAATTTATTATATCTTCTGGATTCTCATATGGATTACAAGTAATTACATCATACATAACAGTAAGTTTAGCTTTGTATTTATTCAATATCTGTGCGGCCCTCAAAACATCCTCATCTTTTTGATTTCTATGATAAACTTCAAGATTAGTTCTTTCACTTCCTTGTATTCCTATTATTATATCAGTACAGCCTGCATCTACTAAAAAGGCTATTTTTTCGTCAGAAACAGTATGTGGATCTGCAAGGCATTTAAATCTCATTTTAATTTTCTCTTTATAGAGTTTACAAAATTTCTTTATATCTCCTAAAGGCCGTAATGAAAAAGTGTCGTCTCTTATATCAAAATAAGAAAGAGTTTTAGGAAATTTTTCTTTAAGTTCAAGTATGCCCTTAATTATATATTCGGGGGAATGCCACCTTAAAATTTTTTTTCTTTTTTTTTCATAAAGTTTATTAAAAAAAGAATTGCTGCAATAATCACAACCATAAGGACATCCTCTTCCTGTCAGGAAAAAAATCTGTCCTGCCAAATCCTCTTCAATAAATTTTCTTATCTTTCCCTTGTTAAGAATATAATGGGTTTCTATATCATAATCTGGCATCGGAAGAGAATCTAAATCATCTATGAGATTTCTTACAGGATTCTTTACAATTCCTCCTCTTTTTTTTATCCAAAGATTTTTTATTTTCTCAAAATTTTTTCCTTTTTCTATTGCTTTTGTTATATCTATTATTGCTCCTTCTCCTTCTCCAATACAAACAATATCCGAAAACTTTATGCAATCTTCAGGAGAAATAGTTGCATGAACTCCTCCATAAACTATAGGTATATAAAGATTTTTCTTAAGAAAAGAAATTATTCTCGATGCTCTTGTAGAAGTTGAGGCAAAAGAATTTACTCCTATTAATTTACTGTCTTTACAAATTTGTAACAATTGAATTAATTCCGAAAGATTATAATTTTGAGAATAATCTTCACTAAGAGTCATAAAAACTATTTTTACATCATGTCCTTCTTTTTTTAAAACACTGGAAATTGTTCTTATACCCTGATCTGAAGGAAAGGTTGAAGTAGATATTAAGGTTATCTTCATCAGACGACATAAAAAGGGTTATTTTTAAGTATTATGTAATTAGGTTCAATATATATTTTGAAAGAATATAGTTTTCTTATATAAATGCTTTAAATAATGGAAAGTGAAAGAGAAGTAATGAAGGCTGTTATAATTTCTGGAGGAAAAGGAACAAGACTAAAGGAAATCACTTCAAACAAAAATAAGACAATTCTTGAATTGTATGACAAAACTGTTCTCGAATACAATTTAGATAGAGCAGTTGAGGCAGGAGTTACAGAAATAATCTTAGTTCTTTGCTACAAACCAAAAGATATCACCAAAAAGATAGGCAAAAGGTACAAGGAAATAAAAATTACTTATGTAATTGAAAAAAAGGGAGAAGGAATAGTAAATGCAATTAATAATGCGAAAGAGGCTATAGGAAAAAGCGATTTCATCTTAATGCTTGGAGATGAAGTAATGATTAATTCAGATATAAGAGGAATGTTGAATGAATTCAAAAGGAAGGAATTGTTTGCGATCTGTGGAGTTGTGTATGAAAAAGACAAATCAAGCATAAAAAAAACATATTCTATAATGCTGAATGAAAAAGGAAGAATTTTCCGGCTGATTGAAAAGCCTCGCTTTCCAATCAACAATATTAAGGGAACAGGACATTGCATTTTCAAAAATGAAATATTAGATTACATAGAGAAAACTCCAATTAATATGTATAGAAATCAGAAAGAGATGGTTGATATGATACAATGTGCTATTGATGATGGAAAAAATGTAAAGATTTACAAAATTGCGGACGGCTATGTAAATATAAATGACTTTGAAGACTTAAACATGGCAAAACAAATGATAAAAGAGAATAATCAGAAAGTTCTGATAGTTCACAATCAGATGAAATATTATGGAGGAGGAGAACTTTTAATTGTTGAACTCGCGAATGAATTAACAAAAAGGGGGATAAAGAATGATATATTAGCATTATCCAGTTCAAAAGAAGTCGAAGCTAAATTGCTCAATACTACAATAATAACTACAAAAAACAATATCGATTTACAACCCCCCGGATACAAGAGCATGTCTGATGTTTTAAATGCAATAAAAGTTTTCAGGAAAAAGATGAAGGAAATTGAACATAATTATGATATTGTCAATTTTCATGACTTTCCTGTAACTTGGACTTTATTTCCAAGGAAAAAACCAGCGGTGTGGTTTATGAATCTCCCTCCAAATTTATTCAGCAAGCCAAATGCAGGAATTTTTTTAAAAACTCTAAGTAAAATAAGAAACTCGATAGATAGATTTATTGTAAGAAATAGCATAGATATTATTACTGTTGCTGAAAGCCTGAATCAAGCAAGAGCGAAGAAAAGATATGGAAAGGATGCTAAACTTGTGGACTTTGGAATTGATTATGATTTTTTCTCAAAAGGAAAAGCTTCCAATGCAGTAAAAAAATTCAACCTGGAAGATAAATTTGTTGTAATACAATCTGGAATATTATGCGATGTTAAAAATCAATTTGACAGCATAAAGGCAATAGAAAAAGTGAGAGAAAAGATTCCGAAGGTTCTTCTTATCATGACAGGAAGAGAAGATGCAGAATACAGGAGGAAATTGGAAGAATATGTAAAAGAGAAAAATTTGCAAAAAAATGTCTTATTTGCAGAATATCTTAAGACAAGAGAGGAGCTGAGAGATTTATACAAGGCTGCGAATGTCGGATTATTTCCGATAAAAAGGCAGGGAGGAGTTTTGGCTCCTATAGAAGCCCTGTGTGCAGGTATTCCAATAATTGTTTCTTTAGGGATAGAAACAGCACCCTTGATTAAAAAAAATAATCTTGGAATAGTAACTAGAGATTATGATAAAGCAATTCTTGAAATTTATAATAACACAGAAAAATACAAAGAACAGGCAAAAAAAGCTACATTATTTGTAAGGGATAATTTAAGCTGGAAATCTTTTGCAGATAAAATGCTTGAGGCATATATTTATGCATGGAAAAAACATAAAAAAGATTAATTTCTCATCTCTCTCATTGATTTTATAGGATGCTTTCTCATATTCCTAACCATCTCACAAAGAAGATAACATCCTTCGTAGCATTTCATCTTCTTCACTTTATTTTTATAATTCAGAGGCATTGTGAAACTTGTTTTTATATTTCCGAATGACTGAATTCTTCCTACGAGATTCTCACATGGATAGATATCTCCTGTGAAATCTATATAGAGAGAGTTTGTTCCTGCATAGCAGTTATTTGAAATTGTCTTTTTTTCATAGAATTTCTTGAAGAATAAAAGATAGGTTTTGTCAAAAAATCCTCTCCTTCTTTCTAAGTAAATTTTTTTCAGTTGCTGGAGAACAGCATTTCTTTCTTCTTCTGTTAGTGTTCTGTTTTTTGTTTCATGTTCTAGTCTTCCATAATCCATTTCAGGAGAAAACATTATATTGAGATTGTTTTGTTTTGCAAAATCCCAAGCCCATAATAACTGATCATAATTTTCTTTTGTGACAGTGAAAATAGAACTCATATTCATATTCAATCTTTTTAGGATTTCTATTGTCTGAAGAAGTTTTTTGAAATTTCCTTTCACTCCTCTTGTTTCATCATGAACTTGTTCTTTTCCATTAAAAGATAAAGTTATTAAAACATCTTTAGGCATTTTCTGTACTTTTTCTTCTATGATTTCTGGAAGGAGGGCATTTGTTAGAATCGTGATATGCAATTTTGGATTTTTGCTTCTTAACAAATTTACAATTTTATCTATGTCTTTTCTGAGGAAAGGTTCTCCTCCTGTTATAGAAAGAAATCTTGCTTCTTTGAAGAGGTTTGTGTTCGCAAATTTTTCCAGTTCTTCCAAGCTTAATTCTGTTCTTTTTTTATTTTTCCACATAGAACATGTTTTGCATTTAGAATTGCATAAATTCGTAACTGCAAGAATTATCCTTCTCCTTTTTTTATTTGGAATTATGTTCTCAAGAGCATAAAGATAATCTATTTTCATTTTATTGACCTCTTTTGATTTATATTATATGCAGGACATAATGCACATTCTTTGGGTAATTTATTCTCTCTTATCATCTTTCTCATTTGGACATATCTCGGAGAATACCAAATCTCTCTGAAGGGCTTTTCTAATGCATTTCCTAATGATACCTTTTTCTGCCAGTCTCTTGCATTAGCCTCATTCTGTCCACAACAAGGAGTAATATGCCCGGTAACAAAAATGAAGGGCATTATATATTCCTTACAATTTTTCATTGGGGGTTTTTTTTCTAATCCTTCAGCTTCTTGTTTTGCAGACATATTAATTGTTATTGGAATATTATATTTTTTTGCTCTTTCTTTTATTTTGTTTACATAATTTTCATCTACTTCTGCGACATATTTTTCTGCTTCTTTAAAGCCATGAAGCATTGGAGTTAATAAAATTTCTCCTACCTCCGTGTTTAATGAATGAACAAAATCTAAAAATTTAAGAACTTCCTCTTTAGACTCGCTTGTTATGATATAATGAAAATTTAATATTGGAAATTTTTTTTTCATTTGTTTTTTTAATCTAACAAAAGTTTTCAAATTTTTTTCTATTCTTTTATAATTACTTCCCTTGCATACTTTCTCAAAAGATTTTTTTGATGCTCCGTAAGTTGAAATAAACTGAAAATCGGGGCCTATCTCAATTAATTCCTTTATCTGATTATCATTCTTAAAATGTGCAAAATGGTCAAAAACTTCTACAATAGTCCCCTTTGATTTTGCGTAAACAAGCATTTTATGATAATCTCTATTTAAATAAGAAGAACCTATTCCTGTAAGCCCAAGCCATTTTGGTTTTCCGAAATCATCAAATATCTTTTTAAATTGTTCAAATGTCATATTTTTGGGTTTTTCATGCCAATAAGTATGCTCACAACAAACACATCTAAAATTACATGCTGTTGTTGGTTCTATTTCCAAAAAAGGAGGAAATAAATCTATTCCTAATTTTGGAAATAATTTATTCAATAAAAAAGCTGCTGTTTTTCTATTCCACCAAAGAGGATAAACCCAAAACATATTTTTTATTTCTTTAAATCTTCTGTCAAGAATAAAATTAGAAAAGAGTCTAACTTTATGACTAAAAGACATTGTTGGCATTTTAGGAAAAAAGGGTATTTATTTATAAAGATTATTGATGAATGGTAAAAATATATTTTTAATACATAAATCTATTTAAAAGGAATTTTGTGTTTTTATTAATGGTAAAAGTCTTAGTTACAGGAGAATGAAGATCTTTTTTACAAAAAGATACTTTTTAATTTTTAATGAAAAGATTAAAAGTAATACAAATAGCACATGCTTCTCATTCCTATTTTGCAGATAAAGATGATGATTTAAAAAAGATTACATTGAATGATTGGTATTCAAAAACTGCAGAGCAATTAAAAAAATTTTATCCTGAAATTGAGGTTGAATGCTGGGCTCCTGAAAAACTAAATAAGAAAGAGTCTAATTTTACAGAATTTGGAGTTCTTTTCAGATTTTTTCCTGTTAATTTTTCTCCAATATATGCTTTAGATTTTTCAATTAAAATGCTAAAAGAACTTAAAAAAGAAATTGATAAAAGTAAAAATAATGGATATGATTTGATTATTCATCTTCATGAGTACCATAATCTGCATGGCTTGTTAATAGCAAGCTTTTTTAAAAAACAAAAGATAATCACGCAACACCATGGTGGAAGTTGCCCCTTAAAACATTTGAAAGAAAAAAAGAAATATTGGTGCTTTTTTCCTTTTTTTATAATTGGAGAGATTTGGGAGAACTTTGTTTTGAAGAACATAAATGTCTTTTATGCACTCAGTAAAGGGGAAATAGAATATCTGAAAAAAATTGCACCTAAGTCCAAGATAAAATTTCAAACAATGGGTATTGAAAATGAATATTTTCATAAATTCGACAAAAAAATCGCAAGAAAAAAATTGAAAATAAAAGAAAATAAAAAAATTATTATTTATGTTGGAAGAATAAATAGTATAAAAGGAATTAAATTCCTTCTTGATGCTATGAAAAAATTAACTGGCGTTGAATTATATCTTCTTGGTTATGGAAATGAAAAAGAATTCTTTCAGAATTATGCAGAAAAAAATAACATAAAAAATGTAAAATTTCTTGGAGGAGTTTTTGGAGAAAAAAAATTGTTATACCTTAGTTCTGCAGACGCATTAATTCTACCAAGCTCAAAAGAAGGAGCTCCAGTTACAGCAATGGAAGCCATAGCAATGAATTTGCCAGTTATAGTAACTAATGTAGGGGGAGTTTCTCTGATGATTAGAAATGGTAGAGAAGGGATAATAATAAAGCCAAAAAATTCTGAAGAAATTGTTATGGCTGTTAGGAGTATATTAAAATGGAAAAAAAGAGATATAAGAAAATATGCTAATAAATACAAATGGAAAAAGATAATAAAAGAAACTGTTGATGATTATACTAAATTGGCATCTTAATAATTTTTTATCTCTTTTTTCTTTTTTATTAAATTTAAATGACCTATAAAAGGAATTCTTATACGATTTCTATCAAAAAATAATCTCTTAATTCCCTTTAATGCATAAATATATTCTCCAATTTTAAACCAAAAAATTAATTTTTTAAATTTGGTCTTATAAAAATTAACTTTCCATACTTCTTCTGCAGTTTTTAAAATCATTTCATCTGATACCTGGCTCACATTATGGTTTACTCTGCTCATATTCCCTGTCCAAGAAGCCCAATCTTCCAAAGTTTGTGGTTTTACTAATGAGCCCTTGCTAATACAAAAATCAAAAACAATGGCCCCGGGAAGTGGATCATAAATTTTTAAGTTTATAATATCAGGTTTAGTCTTTTTAATGAAATCTACAGTTTCTTTCATATTGAAGATATTCTCAATTGGCAAACCAAGCATAAAACTTGCATCGCAAATTATATTGTTTCGTCTGCAACATTCTATTGCCTTTCTATTTTGTTCAACTGTAACCTGCTTATTGAGGAAATTTAAGATTTTGGGGCTGCCTGATTCTATACCGATTTGTATTGTGTGACATCCGGCTTTTTTTAGGGCTTTTAATATTTCATCATCTACATAATCTGCTCTTCCAAAACAAAAAAAATGGAAATTAAAATTTTTTAGATAAGTACACAGTTCAATTGCATAAGGCTTATTAGAAATAAAATGGTCATCAACTATAGAAAATACTTTAAAATGATATTTTTCAGCAAGTTGTTTGAATAATTCTTTTGATTTTTCTAAGCTAAATGTTCTAACAAAAGCTTTTCCATTTTTACCCCAACTTCTTACATTATAGCAAAAAGTGCAATTTCCTGGACAACCCCGATTCATGCTCACGTAGAATATCTTATATTTCTTTAAATCAAGTAATCCATAATTTGGAATTTTTAAATTGTTCATATTTAAGTAAGGTCTTAAAAGATTATGATTAATGTTTTTTAATATCTTAAGTTTTTTAGGATTTTTATCAAAAGTATCACAAAATTCCAAAAAAGCTTCTTCTCCTTCCCCCCTAATTATATAATCCACATAAGGCTCATTTAAAACAGAATCTGGTTCTATTGTTGCGTGAGGCCCTCCCACAACAATTAACAGTTTAGGGAATTCTTTTTTTATGAGTTTTCCTAATAAGATTATATCAAATAAAACTTCTGATGTATTGCTTGTAAATCCAACTATGTCTGGATTGTATTTCCTTAAAAAATCAAGAAAGGCAAAATCGTTTACATTTAAGTTTCTATCATAAATTTTTACGGAGTGTTTATCTTCTATAACCGTAGCCAAATAGATTAAACTTAATGGAGTAAAAGGTTCTGCACTAATCTCTCTTTTTCTTATATCATTATTTGGTTGTATTAACAAAACTTTTGCCACAAGTCTTTATGAATTTTATGCCTTTTTAAATTTTCTTGTAATTTCTTAGGAATATTTTTAAATTAAGAATTTATGTTTCTTAAATAGAAAATGTTAAAAAAAAAGGAATTCAATGACCAAAGGATTATTTCTATATCCCCCTACATTAAAAATAAAATAGTTTTAGATGTTGGATGTTATGCGGAAATAGGAGAATTAATCAATAATGAAAACAAACCTAGATGGATACATGGCTTTCTTAAAAAATATGCAAAAGAGGTTATAGGTATAGACATAACCAAAGATAAGATAGATATACTAAAAAAACAGGGTTATGATGTTTATTGTCAAAGTGCAGAGACTTTTAAATTTAATAAGAAATTTGATGTTATTTTTGCAGGAGATGTCATTGAACATTTAAGTAACCCGGGATTGTTTTTGGATAGTTCTTGGAAACACCTCAAAAAAAATGGTCTTCTTATAATTACAACACCAAATGTTTTTGCTCTTAATTATAAAATTGGGGGATTAATAAGATTACTTAACAATGACCTTAAAGTTCATCCAGAACATACTCTTTGGTTTTCTCCAACAGTAATTAAAAGTTTATTAAACAGACATCATTTTACAATGGAAAAGATAAAATTTGTAAATTTTCAGAATGCAGATACAATCAAAAGATTTTTGCAAAATCTACTTTGTGATATTCTTGGAGATAAATTAAGGTATAGCATGGTAGTTTTTGCAAAACCTAAGAGAAAAGAATGAACAATAGACAAAATATCTTTAGAAAAATTATGAGAGAATTGTTATTAAAATGGCGATGTAAAGCAAGATATGACTTGGAAAGAAAGATGTTTCCTAAAATAAAAAATAAAAAGGTTTTATTCGTTGGAGTTGCAAGTTATACTAAAGATTATCCCGAAAAACTAGAAAGAAATGATTTATGGACTATAGATGTAAATCCTGAAGTTGCACAATTCGGAGCCCGGAAACACATAGTAGGAAGCATAGTTAATGTTGGCAAATATTTTCCAAAAGACTTTTTTGATTATATATTCTTTTGTGGAGTTTTTGGTTTTGGTGTAGATACTATAAAAGATGCAGAAAAAGTTATGAAAAATTGTTATAAAGTTTTGAAAAAAAAAGGGATTTTAATTTTGGGGTGGGATTCTTATTATTCTCCAATTATTCCTGATGAACTAAAAAATTTCAAACTTTTTAAGGCAGTTCCCCATTTTGGTTTTCCTATTAGGTATACTAGTAGTAAGGAAAAAAAGACCTCTGATGAAAAAAAATTACATCCACACATTTATAATTTTTTAATAAAAGAATAGAATAAAAAGAAAAAAATTATTTTTTATTACATATAGCAGTATAATTAATCGCGCCATACAATCCGAACATTGCTGGAATTTTAGCAGTAAGTTTTTTTTCTTTTTTCTTCATCTTTTTCATTTCTTCTAGACTATTGTAAGAACCAATATCCATACCTATTTCTTCATTGATAATTGAAAAATCTTTAGAAAGCAAATATTTAAGGTCTTTTAACATAAACATAAAAGGATGATGAATATTAAATATATTGCCGGTTAATTTTTTTCGTAATGCACCATATATTTTTGCGATTCTAATAAAGTTTTTTTGATAAAATAAATTTTCAAAATAAAATAGACTTTTATCTTTCATTACACGTTTTATTTCTGACAAAGCTTTTTGTGAATTTTCAACATGATCTAAAACATTTGCTAAGATTATTAAATCAAAGTATTTATCTTTGAATGGAAGGTTTTCTGCTCTTCCCTCGATAAATACTATTTGGTTGTAATCTAAATTAAATTTTCTTTTATAGAAATCTGCTAAAGGATCAATAGCATATTTTCTGCCTGTTGAGATGTAATTAATAACATCTTCCGGGCCACAACCTATCTGTAAAATCCTAAAATTTTTATTTGGATTTATAAATTTTTTCCATCTTTTTTCTAAAATTTGGGCTTTTTTTCTATGCCTTTCTGCTTCCCCTTTCAAAAGAAATTCTTTTGTAAATTCTCCCCAATATTCTTTTTCAGAATCCTGTGCGATTTTCCAACGTTTAGAACTGGCTATATGTTTCATTTTTAATTTAAAATTTTCCTTATATACTCTTCTTTCCAAGTTTCTAAACTATAGTCTCTTATAATTGAATTTCTTGATTTTATAGACAACTCTTTTTTTTCTCTAGAAGATAATTTAAAAAAATTATTTATTTCATAATTCATTTTTTCTATATCCAAAGGAACAATAATTATACTTTTTATTTCTTTTGAGCAACTTATATCAGAAATTATTGTTGGAATACCACATGCCATAGCTTCTCGTGGAACTACAGGAATTCCTTCAAGTCTGCTCGGAAAAAAACATAAATCCGCTACATTATAATAATCAACCAATTCTTTTTGCGATTTTGATTCTAAATGTATAATATTTTTTAATTTTCTTTTTTTATAGGTCTCATCTTTTATTTTTCCTATCAAAATGAATTTCTTGTCTGGATTTTGCTTAATGGTTTCATACAAAATATCAGAACCTTTAAGATATTCTATTCTTCCAACAAATATTATCACCTTATCCTTTTTTCCTATTTTTAATCTTTTTCTGCAATTTAATTTATTTTTAGGTATAAAGAGACTGATGTCAATTAAATGGGGGAAATAAAATATTTTTTTCTTTATGGGTGGAAGTTTTCTTTTGTAATGATTAGTTAAATTCTTTAAACAAAGAACGCCCTTTTTTGAAAAGAAAAGAATAGGATAAAAAAATAGTTTCTCAAAGAGAGTTTTTATTTTTCTTTTTCCTTCATTTACCTTAAAGGCTTCTAATGGATTTCCTAATTGATAACTTATAAAATCTGTTTTTGTAAATATTGTCGCAAATAGCATTAGAAAGCCTTCTTGAGGTAGAACCCCCAAGTTTATTATTCTGTCAATTTTGTTTTTCTTACAAAATTTCCTCAATTCAAAAAAACAATTATACTTGTTACAATATGTATCTGCTGTTTTAGCCTTCTTTGAAGTATATTTATTTTTATTATTTTCAGTTGTAAAAATATAAATTTCTATATTTTCAGGAATAATTTTCTCCAGATAATTGATTATTGATTGTCTATTAAAGGCATAATCGACAGTAAATATGCAAAGTCTTTTAATCATGAAAATTCAAAAAATAAACCCCTATTTAAATCTTCTTTATTAACAAGAAAGATTTTTATAATGCCATTATCAAAAAGAATTATGATATATCTAACAGGAGATGTTCATACTAAGATGAAAGGGAACTGGGAGCAACAGAAAGCTGGTTCTGAGTTGGATGCTGCAAAAAAATATTTGGAAATTTTAAAAAAATACAAATTATCTTCAACATTGTTTATTAATGGAAAATTTTTAGATGAAAATCCTTCCAAAATTAAAGAATTGTTAATCTATAATGTAGAGTTAGGAGGACATACCTACGACAATTTTGGAAGAATGAATGTTTTTAGAAGTTACATTAACAGAAAATTTTTTGAATGTGTTTACGGTTCAAAAAGATTCCAAAAAAAAGATATAAAAAAAACCAAAAAGGCATTTGAGAAATCTGGGCTTGACATGAAATCATGGAGAACACATGCTTTTGGTTCAAATGAAGAAACATTCAAAATTTTAAAACAGAAAGAAGTAAAATATGTTTCTGATTTGGCAGGAGATATTATGCCTTTTGAAAAAGGAGGAATCATTCATATCCCAATAAACATTCCTCCTGACCAAAATACAATTGCATATGGGGTATTAAGACCAGAAAACCAAAGTCCTTTTGCGAGTTGTGTAAAAAGCAGAATTAATCCAGAAGAATGGTTTGAGATTATTAAAAAAAGGATTATTGATAATGAAAGAAAAAAAATTCCAAGCATATTATTAATTCATCCAATAACAATGGCTGTTTTAGATAATTTTGAATTATTTGAAAAAATAGCTATTTTTTTATCTAAGTATAAATCAAGAAAAGTTTCAGAAATTCGTTAACCTATAATCTCTACAGAACAATTTCCTCCTTTTAAAAAACGATTTGCTTTTAATTTTACATCACAAGGATTACATTCCCCATAATTATTACAATATTTAAATCTTTCATTTATTTTAAAATGGGGGTTAGTTATATTTATTATTGCGCCTTCTTTTTTATATAAATCTCTATGACATCTATAAACATCTCCACAGGGATCTATCAAAAATTCATTTGTTCTACAAAATACTCTCTTTTTTTTTCCATCTAATCCAGAAGGGTATTTAAAATATCCAAATAGATGTCCATCATATATTCCTAAAAAATCTTTTATAAAAAAATATACTTGATTTTGTCTTGCTACTTCTGACATATGCATATTAGATTCTAAATTATGGGGATGATTTAATCCAAAAACACCTATAGAAAAACCCTTTTTTTGTAATTTTTCAACTTTATACATCAAGTCTTCAGGATTCATTTTTTCAGCATGATAACTAACTCTTATAGAACGATATGCAGAATTTTTTCTACTGTTAAATCTGTCAGGAGAAGTCCTTGAGATAAATTCATCTATATTAAAATCTAAATTTGTTAATAAATCTATGTTAATATCTGGCCGTAATAAATCCAATAAAACAAAAAATTCTTTATGGAGAGTTGGCTCTCCTCCACCCAATGTTAATGGAATATCTCCAAAATCTATCCTATTTAATGCATTTGCCCATTCTTTTGCAGATAATTCTCTTCTATTCCTTATAACACTAGATTGTTGATTTATACAATAAGAACAGCCAAGATTACATCTAAGAGTTAGATATGCTTCACTATAATTATATCTCTCTGGAAGCTTTATTAAATCCATTTTAAAGAAAATTTTGAAATTCTCCTCGATTTATGATACTATCCAAATATCTATTGCTTGCATCTAATCTGCATCCTTTTCTACAATTTTCAAGTCCCCCTTCCCTTAATTTTTCCAAGACCATTCTTCTTTTTTTTCCTCTCCAAATCTTACTAAATTTTTCTTTATATAAATTTCCATATATAAAATTTTCATTATCATAAAACAGATTACAAGGAATTAAATTTCCTTTTGCATCTATTAAAGCAAAAAAGGGTAAAGCATAGCATTGTAAATAATCTATCCCTTTTAGTATTCTTTCTAATGTTTTTTTTCTAACTTTAATCTTAAAATTTGGGGAATTAAAAACTTTTAATTCTTTATCTAACAATTCATATTCTTTTAGATTTACATAAAAATTATTTGAACTAAGCGGATGATAAGAATAGGGTTTTACTTGTAACATATCAACTCCAATTTCTAATAAAATCTTTGCAAGTTTACTTATTTCATGAATATTTTGTGGAAGAACCAATGTTTGAACACTTACATTAGCCTTTTCATTCTTTAATTTAACAGCATACTCTATATTTTTAATTGTTCTTCTAAAATCTTCCTTATTAGTTCCATGAATTTTAGAATATGTCTCGCTTGATCCTGCATCCACACTAAATCTTATCCAAGTTAAATAAGGCATTATTTTTTCTGCAAGGTCTTTATTAAATATAGAACCATTTGTCGTTATTGAAACAGAAGCACCATAATTGCTAGCTGTCCATACAAAATCAGTTAGATTTTTGTGTAATACGGGTTCCCCCTCTCCTGCAAACATTACTGATTTAACTCCTCCCCGAATCATATCTTTTAAATTTCTAATCAAAATTTTTTTGTTGATATCTATCTTTCCATGTTTGACCCAGTCTAATGCACAAAAAATACATCTATGATTACACCTGTTTGTAGGCCCTATTTCAACATAAAGGGGAAAGCAATCTCCTTTTTTTTTCCATTCAGAAACTCTTTCTGGTTGATATGGGAGGTTTGTTCCATCTATATCTAATCGCACCATCTTATTATATTAAATCCTTATTTATTGTCAAATTTAAAATATTTATATAATTAATCGTTTTCACGGAAGTTCCTCGAATCTTTTTTTAGCTTCTTCAAATCTCTTTTTTTTGAATTTTTTTATATAATCTCCTTCTAAGTGTTTAGATAGAATATTTTCCTCATACTCAGCATTAAAAGGATTTAAACAAATAAGGATCCATGCCATTTTAATTAGAGGAGTTAATAATTTAAGTCTATCCCTAAGATCTAAATCATTCATAGAAAAGAGATATTCATCCATGAAATAAGATTTCAATTCTTCACTAATTCCTCTGGAACTTCCATGATATATAAAATCAAGTATCTGTCTAACAGGATCATCTCTACCAAAATATTCAAAGTCAAGAAAAGTGTACTCTTTTCCATTTTTTAAAATATTATGAAAACCAAAATCTGCAGGAGTTAAAACTTGTTGTTCTAAACCAATTTTTCTTGTAATATCTAAATCTTTAGTTTCTTCAAGAAAATTATTTTTAAGTTCTGTTATCTTACCCCTAACGGAAGATAATAAAAAATCTCTAATTTCTGGATTTCTTTCAAAAAATCCTTTTTTTATGTATTGAAATCTTGATTCTAAAACATTAATATATTCTTGAAGGTTTAAACATGCTGAACTAGCAGGAGAGAATTTTTTTTTGTCTTCTTCCCCCAATTTATGTAAATGTATTAAAAAATTAATAGCTTTATTAATGTCCTTTCTCCCTATTTCTTCTGTTTTAAGAATTTTTCCTTCTGCAAAAGTATATACTCCGATATTATCTTCTCTATAAAACTTAATTGGTTGTGAGATTTCTCTAAAACCTTTTTTCCATAAGTAGGATAATGTCTTAAATTCCGTTCCACCCCTATCCCATCCTTGAAAATGTCTCCTTGAATAAATTTTTAAAGCAAATTTTCCCTCAGATGTAATAACTTCTAAGATTCTATTATTTCCTTTGCTTTCTAAATTAATAACAGATAAGATTTTTTTATAAAAATATTTTTGAAAATTTTTATCCTCGGACATGAATTCTCTCCTAAACCTTTTCTCCCATCCTCTTAAACCAATTTTTCTTGAAACTCTTATATATAACTCCGAAAGATTCTCCAAAACTCCTTTTTATTTTATAAATGTGTTTCATATATCCTGTGCTTTTATTTATATTAAATAAAATGAAGTATAATGGATTTGTGGGCTTTTTTATTAAATTATTGATTATTAAATTTCTAGTCCAAGGAAATCTTACAGCAATTGGACCCAGCATAGTGAGATTTCTTTGCATTATTTTTTCTAAAGGACTAAAACAATTTAAGGGTGATTCTGTTTGATAAGAAAGATGCATGTCAAAGAAACCCTTATGAGTATCATAAAGCCCATTATTTTCGCAATATTCTCCAAGAACTGTTCCAGGATAAGGATGTGCAGTTCCAAATTCCGCCATTACAATTGCTCCTTGTTTCGGACCGCATTCTATATTAAAATCAACAGTTTGAATATCATCTTCAATAGTAGAGGTTGGAAGTCCAAGAATATTATTACTTTGTATCGCTATTCCTTTGTCTCCAAATAATTTGTATGCATTTTTTATTTCATCATTGGTCATCCTTCTTTTTAGTACCTCTTCTCTTATCCTTGGATTTGCAGATTCAATAGATAGGCTTATTGCTCTACATCCTGCCTTATAAAATAAATCAACCATTTCCTTATTAACTAAATTAACTCGGGCTAATGCAAAAAATGGCAATCCAATCTTTCTTGGATATTTTTCTGCAAATTCTTTTAGCCAATCATCAACTTTTAAAGCAAAAATATCATCATAAAATTTTATATATTGCATTGGCCATTTTTCTTTTACCTCTTGAATTTCTTCTAAAAGAGAATCTACACTTCTTCTTCTTACATATCTCTGTCCAGGGTACATATTTCTAAAAGATTCGTTAAAGCAATAAGTACAATTAAATGGACAACCCCTTGTAGCAAAAAAATGTTTTAATGAATTTTTTCCAGCCTTTCCATAACCATAAAATAATTCTCTATCTACAAAGGGAAGAGAGTCTAAATTTTTTATAAGTGAAGATAATTCTGGTCTTTTATTGGGACGTGTCATTATATTTCTAAGATTCAAAAAATCCCCCCCTGCACTTACAACATTTAAAAAATTCGGAAAGGCATAATCTCCCTCTCCAATACAAACAGCATCAAGTTTAGCATCTTCTAAAGTATTTTCAGGAAAAAAGGTAGCATGGGGTCCGCCCATTATTGTTATAATATTAGATTTTTTAGCCTTAAGTTTTTTATTAAATTCAAAGTAATCTTTGTGTTCTCCTGTTGACCCAGAATAAGCAATTACGTTTGGCTGGACTTCTTCTATCCTTTCCCATACATTATCTTTTGATAATAAGGCTAAATAAGTTTCATGTCCAGCCTGTTTTGCAGTAGCAGAAATCTGCATAATTCCCATTGGAGGATAATGTTCTTCTCCTCTTGTGATAAATAACACTCTTACCATTTCTTAAATTAACCAAGGGGTTTAATAATCATCTCTTTTAAGAAAACCTCTCTTGGAAGCTCTGGAGAACATTCTTCCAAGGGTCTGCTGGAGATTAATTTAGGCTCTATTTTTTGATAAGGATGAATGTTTACATCACATAATATTGGCCCCCCTTTGTAATTCAAAGTTTCTTTTACCCCCCTTTGTATTTCCCTATTGTCTTTTATGCTTAAAGTACGAATTCCATATGCATTTGCGATTCTTATTAAATTCGGCATTGGAACTGCAGATTTTTCATCAACTGCCTCATATCTTGAGTTCATATAATTTTCAAGAGTCTGACGGATTATGCCATAACCCTGATTATTGAATAGGAAGATTTTAATTGGGAGATTATGATGTTTTGCAGTCGCTAATTCATGTATATTCATTTGTATTCCTCCATCTCCAATAATACAAGTTACTGATTTTTTCCCAGATGCAAAACATGCACCTATACTTGCAGGAAGAGAATATCCCATTGGCGAATGATTAAAAGCAGAAAAAAGTCTTTGGTTCCTTTTTGCCCTGAACCCTTGCATTGTCCAAGTAAGGTTCCCACCAGCATCAGGAATTATAATATCTCCCTCTTTTGATTGTTTTGATAGTTCATCCATAAATACATAAGGATTTACATTTCCTTTTTGATTGTAATATTCTGGAAGGCAAATAGGATAATTTTTCTTCCATTCATTAATCTTATTTATCCATTTAGAAATATTATTTATTTTTATATTCTTCTTACTTAAAATTCTTAAAAAATCTCTAAGATCACAGTTTATCAATAAATCTGGCTTCATTCCCCTTTTTTCATATTTTTCTAATTCATATTTATCTACATCTACTATTATTTTCTTTGCATTACGAGCAAAGGTCGTGAGGTCACTTGTTTCATGAGTATCTAATCTTGTTCCTAAAGCCAATGCCAAATCTGAATTTTGTATTGCAAAATTTCCTGTTCTTTCAGAAGAAACACCAAATCCTTCTATCACAAGAGGATGAGTATATGGAAAAAGATCTTTAGTTGCCCAAGTCATTAATGCTGGAAAATTTAATTTCTCTATCAATTCTCTCGCTTCAGATTCTACATTTGCTAATCTTATTCCTCCTCCAAATATGATTATTGGCCTTTCTGAATTTTCTAAAAGATATGTTGTTTTTTCCACTAATCCTTCTAATTTATTTAAATCCTTCTCAATTTTATGGGGGCGGTATCCAATTAACTCTTTTGGGTTTATTTCTGCTCTTTGAATATCATTTGGTAAATCAAGAAGTATAGGTCCGGGTCTTCCATTTCTTGCGAGATAATTTGCTTTTTCTAATTCATATCTTATTTTCTGAGGATCTTTTATAGTTTTTGAATACTTTGTTATTGGCTTAAATAAAGAAGAAACATCAGTCTCTTGAAATCCAAATTGTCTAATTTTACTTTTCCCTTTCAATTTAGGAGTAGACACTTGCCCCGAGAAAAACATTGTTGGAATTGAATCATACCAAGAACAACAGACACCGGTTATCAAATTGGTCGCCCCTGGCCCACTAGTTGATACTGCCACTCCCAAATTTTTAGTTACTCTTGAATATGCATCTGCAGCCATGGCTGCTGCTTGTTCATGTTCTGTACAGATATATTCTAAAGAATTATTTCTTGCAATTGCATCAACTAGATTAAAAACAGCTCCACCAGTGATTAAAAAAATATGTTTTACCTTTTGATTTGCTATAAAATTGGCAACATAATCAGATATTTCCATCTAAAATGTGATTATAAAAAAGTTTTTAAATTTAATTATTAAGCACTATATATTTTTGAGGACCCCCCTCATTCTATCAATTCCTCTATTAATGTTATCTAATGAGTTTGCATAACATAATCGAATATATCCTTCTCCCATTTCTCCAAAAAAATTTCCGGGACATAAAGCAACACTCGCTTCTTCTAGCATAAATTTTGCAAAATCTTCGCTTGAGAATCCAGTTTTTTTTATGTTGGGAAAAGCATAAAAGGCTCCCTTAGGTTCCATACATCTTATATTGGGTAAGCTATTTAATCCTTTTACAATTGCGTCTCTCCTTTTTCTATATTCTTCTCTCATTTCGAAAGTTTTCTCAGGACTTCCATGTAGTGCTTCAATCCCTGCTCTTTGAATAAATGATGAAACACAAGAAATTTCTGATTCAAGTAATAAATTCATCTTTTCAATTAAATCAGGGGGCCCTGTAACAACCCCGAGTCTCCACCCAGTCATTGCATAAGATTTACTAAAACCATTTACAATTATTGTTCTTTCTTTACATTGATCATATTTGCTTGGAGAAGAAAAGTAAGTCTTATCATCTTTATATAGCAACCTTGCGTACACCTCATCACTAAGCAAATAAATATCATATTTCTTTGCTATTTCGTATGTTTTTTTAATTTCCTCTTCCTTCATAACTGCTCCCGTAGGATTATGTGGAGAATTTATAATAATCATTCTTGTTTTATCTGTTATTGCTTTCTCTATATCTTTTGGATTTAGTCTAAATCCATTTTCTTCATAAAGAGGAATTTTTATTGGTTTTAATCCAATAGCATTTATTAGGGAAGGATAACTTACAAAAGAGGGGTCTGATAGAATTACTTCTTCTCCTGGATTTACAGCACACCCCAATGTGAGCCTTATCTGATAATTCGCCCCAGGGGTGACTAGTAACTGATTTAGTTCTGGTTTAAATCCTCTTGACCTTAATGTGACATCTGCAGCAGCTACCCTTAATTCAAGTAATCCCCATGAAGATGTATAATGTGTCTCTCCTTTTCTAAGTGATTCTCTAGCTCCCTCAATAACATTTTCAGGGGTTTCAAAATCTGGGTCCCCTATCTCAAAATGGATTATATCTTTTCCACTTCTTTCTAGTTCTTTAGCTTTTGAAAGTATCTGAAACATTTTTTGCCCTTCTAGTCTTTTTGCTAATTCAGATATCTTTTTCATGGGATTTCTTTTTGATGTCTTTAAAAAGAAAAGACTTTAAAAAATATTGTATTATAAATAATATATTTTTTATTTTTTTTTGATCCACCAATCTTGAAAATCAACCTGAAAATTGTTTATCTTTTCTTTTTGAATAAATTCTATAACTGCTCTTGCTATTTCTGGGTGGTCAATATCATGCCCTGAAAGGATTCCTCCTTTCCTTATTTTCTTGTAATAATTTTCAATATCTTCTTTTACAAATTTATAGGCATGATTTCCATCTATATAAACAAAATCTAAGTTAGAAGGAATTTTTGAAAGGGCATCAGAAGATTTTTCTTTAATAAAAATTATTTTATCTTTATATCTTGATAATTTTTTATGTGCAACAGGTTCAATTTTTTTAAAGGGTATCTGTATTGTAAACTCATTTTCAATATCATAATCTTTATACTCAATATAAGGGTCAATTAAATACAATTTTTGGATATTCAAATTTTTTAAAAGTTGTTCTGAATTTTCTCCTTTATATATGCCTATTTCACATCCAATCAAGTCTCTATTTCCAAAAAAAGTTTTTAAGAATCTTACATGGGGTTTGGGGTGTTGTTTTTTAATATGTAAATGTAAGAATTCTAAGAAAAAAACTCTCTCTATCCATATTTTTATTCTTGATTTTAAATCTTTGGGTTTCTCAAAACCATATTTCTCTCTAAATCTTTTATTTTTTGTAAGGGATTTCATCTTCAATGATTATTTATTTCTTTTTAAAAGTTTTTTCTTTCTACAATCCTTGCTATAAATTTCTCTAATCTTGAAAAATTCTTATCAAGATCAAAATTTTTTCTTGCCTTTTCTAATTTTTTTAATAAATTTTTATAATTTAGATTCATTAATCTCTTTTTCAAAGTCTTAAGATTTTTTTCATTATAAGAAAGGTTATCCATCCCCCATTTTTTCATAAGCTTATCTACAAATTCCAAATCTTGGTCATAAATAAATGGTAATCCTGCTTCTAAAAATCCTGCAAGTTTATTCCCTGTTGCAATTTTTGATTCTTTTGTAACTGCATGAATCGGCCAAAAACCAAAATCATATCTGGAAATTTCTTGAATTGTTTCTTTTTTCCCAACTAATTTATGTAAATGGAAATATTTATTATCCAAAAGAGGTTTGAAAAAATCATGTATATATTTTTCTTCCTCTTTTTCTGGGATATGACTAACTCTAGTATAAATATGAATATGAATTTTTTGTTGTAATATTATCTTAAAACATTTAATAAATTTTTTTAGAGAGTGGGGATCATTATAAAAAAAACCAATATAAACTAAATGAATTTCCTTATTTTGAGAAGAAAATTTATTTTTATTTATTGGAATTATTGACTCATTTGAACAATAAGGTAAAAAACTTAGTTGAAACTTAGATAGATTCATTTTATTATTAAAAAATTTTAATTCATCAGGATCTCCTTTATGTATTATTCCATCAGAATTTTCAAAACAATATTTTTCTGCATTTATTTCAAATTGGGGGGGTTTATTTTCATTTAGAATAATAGAAAGAATGTCATAAGGAAAATAAATAAAAGGGTATTTCTTAAGAAAATATTTATGGATTAATTTTAATTGCCAATTATTTCCAGAAATACCCATTACAATATAAGGCTTAACAAATTTCATTGAGATTAAAAATTTCATTAAAGAAAATCCTCTCTTTAAGAAATAAAAAGGAGTCTTTAAACTAAGTTTAAAAAATTGAAAATTTGAACATTCTATTTTGTCAAAAGCTTCTGAATAAAATTGATAATCAAACCTGTCTTTTTCGCACATCGCAAAAAGAATAGTTTCATAACCTTTTTTATGAAATCTTTTTGCAATTCTATGGATCATAATTGAAGGTGTAGAGGCATAATAAAAAATTATTCTTTTTTTATTCTTCATTTTGGACTTCCTGTTAACTTTCTTTTAAATATTTTTAATATCTCAAAATCATTCTTATCTAAACTTTTTGTTATTAATATTAGCAGAGTATATAGTAAAATAAAAAAGAAAACAAGGAGAATTATTGAAACAAGATTAATTTGGAAGAATTGTCGGATATAAAATAAAATTATAGAAGGAATTGCTACTGAAATTAATATTTGGAACATTTTTCTTCTTAGGGGGATTATGTTTAAATAATATTTAACTTGAAAAAGAAGAATTATTCCAAGAAGTACATAACTTATGGTTGTAGAAAATGCTGCTCCCTCAATTCCATAGAGAGGGATAAGCAAAATATTTAATATTAAATTGAAAAGGGCTAAAAATATCATGTTCATCAAAAATATTTTTGATTTTCCTTTAACTAAAATCAAATTCTCTAAAATCTGCACCATAGAATAAAATAAAAAACCAATAGATAAGATTCTAAGAACCTGTTCTGCTCCTACATATTGAGAACCAAAAAGCAAATTAATAAAAGCTCCTGAAAATAAAAACATAAGTGCGAATAGAGGAAGATTAATAATTAATATCCATTTCTGGACTTGTTTGCTCAATTCTCTTATAACATCAATTTTATTTTTAGAAAATTCTCTAGTAATCATTGGAAAAAAAATCTGTAAAAACAAAGAAGGAACAAATGACATTAAATAGGCAATTGGAAGAGCAGCATTATATAAACCTACACTAAAAGAACCCTTAAATAATCCAATAACAAAGGAATCCGTATACCCGAAAATATCATAGAGAATAGTCAAAAAAATTAAAGGAGTAGAATATAAAAGAAATTTTCTTTTTATCTTTTTCTTTATGATCTTTTTTAAAAGATATTTTTTAAAAATTCCGGGTAATTTGTATCTACAATAAAAATATGATGCTCCAAAAACTAATAAAATACCAATCAAATAAGAAAGTGGCACCGAATTAATCTTAAATCCAAAAAAGATAAGCAAAAAAAGAGAAACTAATTTAACTAAATTCTGGAAAAATTCAGATATAAAAGAATGTATTTTTATTTTTTCAAAACCTCTGATTAAAGAGAGAAAAACGAAACTAATAATATAAAAAGGCATTGCTATGGATAATATTCTAAGAAAAATTATCAGATTTGAATCATGAAAAATATTGGTTGAAATAAATTCTGAAGAAAAAAAGAGGATTCCCCCAAAGAAAAGACTTGATACAGTTAATATTAAAACAGAAAATCTAAAAATATATCTAATGTTATTTATTTTTTTAATTCCTCTATATAATGGTATAAATCTCAAAAGTCCTTCAAAAAAACCAAAAGAAGAAAGAGATATAAAAAGCAAAAAAACTATTAAAGCTAGTGAAAAGGTACCATATATCATAGGTCCAAATTCTCTAGCAATAACTATTCTATAAAAATATGATGTAATTTTTGAGAATAAAATTATTGTAAAAATAAAAAAAGAGGTTTTCGCAATTATCTTAAGAGAGCCCTTTATTTCCTGATTTTCTGTATTTTTATACATTTGAAATTATGAAAAAATAATATTTAAGTTCTCATCCTGCATCGACTTAGATATTTTTTTTGATATATAAACGTTTTTTATTTGTCCTATTGGTTTATAGATAGGTATCTAAGAAATCTAAGATAATGGATTGTAAGCCTCTTGTTCCTGAACCCATTTCCATGTTGGTTTAAGTCCTTCTTCTAAATCTATCTTGGGTTTATACCCAACTTGTTTTTCTGCAAAAGAATTATCAAAACATTCTCTCTGCCCTCTTTCTCCTGGTCTGTAATCTGTATAAACTATCGGAACTTCTTTTCCGGCAACTTTCATACACATTTTAGCAATATCTTTCATATGCCATTCCTTGCCTCTACTTACCTGAAAAGTCTCTCCGATAACTTTTTCCCTAGGAGCTTCTAAAACTTTAACCCATGCATCCATTGTATCACTCGCATAACAGGGGTCTCTTGTTTGTTCTCCCCCCTCTATTGTTATGGGCTTGTTATTAAGAATATTCTTAAGCCAAATATAAATGAAAATTTGTTTCCTCATTCCTGGCCCATAGACTATTCCATTTCTCATCACAGCAGTTGGAATATCATAACATCTTCTGTACGCATGGGCTAATAATTCCTGGCTTGCTTTTGTAGCAGAATAAGGATTATGAGGAACTACAGGATGTTTCTCATTTATTGGAAGATACAAAGGCCTGCCAATAACATTTCCTGTGCTAGCAAGAACAAATCTATCCAAATTTTTTCCTCTGCATGCTTCTAAAACAGGAATTGTTCCCATAGTTTCTTCCCAACCAGTCCAAAAAGGGGCTGTAAATCCCATTGGAACATCTGCCTGGGCAGCCATATGAACAACAGAATCTATTCCTTTCATATCATCATCTTTAATATCCTGTGCAGATTTCCATCTGTAATCTACATTATCTATTACCCCCTTAAGTCTCCATGCTTCATTTGGAGCAACAATATCAATAATTCTTACATCATGTCCTTTTTTCAGAAGTTCTTTGGCCAAACCACTTCCTCCAAAACCAGCTCCACCAGTGATTAAAACATTCTTTTTACTAGTCATTTTACTTCATAAAGATAGAAATTTAAAAAGATTTATGTAGTAGAAATATCAAATAAATTATTCTAAAGGAGTTAATTTTCTAAAATTCAAGATATTATAAATTATGGAAAGTTTATCTAATCTTCTTTTCCAAATTATGTCTGAGATTAAATCAACAGACCAATGAAAGAAAAATCCAATAAATATAAAAATAAAAAATTGTGAAATATAACCAAGAAAAAGAAAAAGCAACAAAATTTCTATTCCATGTAAAAAATAAAAACCCAAAAAAAGTTTCTTTTGTTTTTCATTAGGCAAGGAACAGAATTTACAAGTGTATTTTTTATACCATTCATATGCTTTGAAAGGGTTCAAGTCTTTTTTCTTAAAGACATAATAAATATAATGGTCTATGTCTATTAAAACTGAGGACAGAAAAATAATCGTTAAACCGAATACAGAAATAATTGGAAAGAAAAAGAAATATAAAAAAATCACAAAGATAATTCCTAAAAGAAAATGAATTTGTGGCCGCATTTACTGTTTCTCTGTCAGTTTTACAATATCTGCGAAAGCAGGACGAGTAATTAAAACCCCTGCTGTAATTCCCACAAGAGTTGTGAAAACGAACCCTTTTAATAATCCTGCTCCTGCCCACCATAAAGGAATTAATGAAACCACCACAGTAAAATATGCTCCTAAAATTATTGCAAATGCCCTTTTAATTCTCTGTTTTATGCTTAGAGATTCTTTTTGCTTTGCTTCATCTAACACAACAATTTGATCATCTACGCCTGTTCCAATAGCAGCCAAAATTCCTGCTATTGCAGGTAAATCTAAATCCCATTTCATAAAAGCAGCAACTCCTAATATTATAATTATCTCAGAAATACATATTATTAAAGGGAAAATTGAAGATTTTACTCTATATCTTATAAAGATTATAATTGAAACTAAAAGAAGGGCAACAATTCCTGCAATAAAAATGTATTTTGTAAAATTGGTTCCAAGAGTAGGAGAAATGGTTTGTAATTTAACGATTTCTAATTTATACGGAAGACTTCCTGTCATGAGAATTGTTTGTAATCTTTTCATTTCATCATTTGCTGCATTTATTGCATCATCTTTTGTTGGGCCTGCCCCAGAACCACTAATTGAAATTTGTAATGCAGGATTTCCCTTCAAATTTGCACTTATAGAAAGATTACTGTAAAATTTACCATCTAAATATAAATCTAATGGTTTAGAGAGATAACTTTCTCCATTAGGACCAGTAATAATAGTTAAATTTTTGGTTATTGCTGCCTGCCGTTCAGCAGCTTGAGAACTTATAGTAACCCCAAATCTAAATTGGCAAATATATCCACCTGAAAAAGAGTTACAACTAGTAATTCCTAAATCTTGTCCTCCTTGTGCTACATTTCTAATATCTCTTTCCCCTCCAATAAAAACGATATCATTTCCTATTTTTCCTTCAAATTTTCCTTGCTGAGAAACAAGATTTTCTAAATTTTGGGGAGTTGCGCCTGCAATTTCAACCAACATAAAATAATTTCCGCTTAAATCTCTAACTGGCCTGATTGTCATATCAGAAATCCCGTAAACATTAAACCTGTTGCTTATTACATTTACTAAATCATTTACTTCCGAAGAAGTAAGTTTATGATTCTCTGCTTTCACTAATGCTCTGGAACCTCCGCTTAAATCCAGTCCTGTCTTTAAATTTGTCTTTGGAAGATTAGATACTGTTATTTCTAAAGAATTGTTAGAATAAATGATATATTCATCTTCTGTTGTTGCTACGATGGTTTTCACTTTTTCATCAGAAATGAACTTACTTTGAACAATTTTTGAATAATCTTCGACATTATTAACTGTTTTTCCATCTATCGCTGTAATAACTTGCCCTTGCCTTAATCCTTCTTCAAAAGCAGAAGAATTTTGCTCAACACTGGTTACCAAAACGCCTTTCTGAAGAAAATTAGGAGTAACAAAAATAGAAACTAAAGCCAAGATAAAAATAATTATCCAAAGCCAAATCTTAAAAGTGAGTTTAATTTTCATTTTTTCTTTTTTAATGAATACCATTTAATTATTGAAACATTAGTAAGCCAGGTATTCAATATATCAAAGCTCAGGCCTATTGCAAGGATAAGAAAAATTTGATGTAATATCAAAGAAAAAGAGCCAACAATAATAAGAGCTGTAAGAACAGCAAAAAGAGAAGTTAATGTCATAGTTATTCCTGTCTTGAATGATTCGAAAATTTTGTTGTTTAAGGATTTCCCTTCTCGTTTCAATACCTTATTTGTAAGCAGAATATCTGTATCAACGCTATATCCGATAAGCATAAGAAATGCAACAATTCCTGCACTTGATATTTGTATTCCCAAAATATTTACTAAAACCAAAGTCATAAAAATATCAGCAAAAGCAGAAAAGATTACTGCTGTAGAAGGAACAAAGGTTTTAAATTGTATAAAGACAACAACAGCCATTAAAACAAAGGCAATTAATAAAGAAATTAAGAGTTGTCTGTAAAAACTTTCACCTAACGTCGAGCCTGTGAACTCAAAACTGCTGTTTTGGCCTTCAATCAATTTATAGCCAAGGTAGCCTTCAAGGACTTTCTTTGTTTGTTGTTCATTACTTTTTGTTTCTACTATTACTGCAATGCGCTTTTGAGTCACTAAATCTGAAACTTCACGAACATGAACGTTTTCTAATTTATTTGAAATCGCATTTTTTAAATCGATTGGATTAATGCTTCCATCATTAATTGTAACAGAAGTTCCTCCTGTCAAAGAAATATCTTTGTAAATAAAATCATGGTTGTGTGAATAAAAAAAACCCATATATATAAAACCAGAAATAATTAAAATAATTGGTATTAAAAGTAATAATTTGTAATTCTTGTCATGGAAATTAGCAAACCTTTCCTTAAAATTCTGTTTTTCTTTTTTCTCTTCTTCCATATTATTAAATGCGCCGATCGGGATTCGAACCCGAGTCATCTGCTTGGAAGGCAGATATTCTACCACTGAACTATCAGCGCGTTGATAGTATAATAAAGCGAGGTATTTTAAATATTATTATTAAACTCTGACGCGCCTGGAAGGATTTGAACCTTCGACTTCCACCTTACCCCTGCAGTTTTCGTAGGGGGGTGGCACTCTAATCCAAACTGAGTTACAGGCGCATTAATTTCTATGCGGAGTAAAGGATTCGAACCTTTGTAGGCACTAAGCCACGAGAGCCTTAATCTCGCCCATTTGACCACTCTGGCAACTCCGCATAAAAAATAGAAAAATTAAGCATATAAAAAACTTTATAAATCTCTTCATCGATAAGTTTTCGAAGACGGCCATAATAGGTTGGAAACACCTGTTCTCATTCCGAACACAGAAGTTAAGCTTCCTATGTTTATGACGTTAGTGCCCCAAAGGGTGCCAAATCATAAAGCTGTCTTCGACTGCATGTTTTTATAGTATTCTTTCTTAAGAAATTTATGAAAAAAATTTCAAAAACAGAAGCAGAAAAACAGATTAAAGAATTTTTTGAGGATATTGAAAACAAAACACCAAGAGAAATAAAAAAAACAAAAAAACTTGCAATGAGGCATAATATTAAACTTGGAGAAAAGAGAAAATTATTCTGCAAAAAATGCTTTTCTCCTTATAAAAATTCAAGCATAAAAATAAAGAAAAATATATTATCTATAACCTGTGAAAATTGTGGACATACAAGCAGATGGAAAATAAAAAGTTAACTCTTCTTAAACTTTCCGACTAATTCAATCAAATCTGTCTGTCCTAAAAACATGCTTCTGCAGCAAGCCCTCTCTAAGCCAAGTTCATCCATTACTTTTTTTGGATTTTCTCCACTGGAAATTCTTTTTTTGTATTCTTCCCAGAGATGTCCTATTGGCTTTCCGCAACTGAAACAACGAACAGGAATTATCATATTATTATCTTTTATTTTTGATTTATAAATATTGCCTTTTCAGCTTTTCAACACATAAATTTAAATAAGAGCCTTACAAAAAAATTAAGAGGGGATTCCTCAGAATTATTCTGAGAAAATTAAGATGAAAAATGATAACATAATTGAATTAAACAATGTATGCAAATACTACAGATTAGGAAACACAGAAATAGAAGCACTTTGCGATATTAATTTACAAATTAAGAGGGGAGATTTTATTGCAATTGTGGGGCCAAGCGGAAGCGGAAAAAGCACGATGATGAATCTTGTTGGTGCTCTTGATTTGTCAAGTAAGGGAGACATTTTTCTGGATGGACAAAACATAGAACATCTCCCTGAATCAGAACTTGCACAAATCAGAGGGAAAAAAATTGGATTTGTTTTTCAGACTTTTAATCTAATTCCAACACTCAATGCAGCAGAAAATATTGCACTTCCGATGATATTTCATGGAGTGGAAAAAGAAGAAAGGATGAAAAGAGCAGAGGAAATTTTAAAAGAGGTTAATTTAACACACAGAAAAAATCATTTTCCAAGTGAACTTTCTGGAGGGGAAAGACAAAGAGTAGCGATAGGGAGAGCATTAGCAAATAATCCAGAAGTCATCCTTGCAGATGAACCAACAGGCAACTTAGACACTAAAACAGGAATGGAAATTATTAACCTTTTTATTGACCTGAACAAGAAAGGGAAAACAATAATCCTTGTAACACATAACTTGGATTTAATAAAATATACTCAGAAAGTTTTAAAAATATCTGATGGAAGAATAATCGAACACAGGAAGGTAAAAAAATGAAAAATAAATTTTGGATTTTTTTAGTAATAATATTTATTATGCAGATTTATTCAGTTTCTGCCTTAACTATAAACTCTGTAAACAGCAATCCAAGTGAAATAGAGCCAGGAGAAAATTTTGTTCTAAATTTAAAAATAGAGAATAATCTCAATGAAGATATTGAAAGTGTAACTGTAAGTTTAGATTTAAACCCTGACATAAGTCCAACTACAGGGCAAATAATTTATCAACTTCCTTTTGCACCCTATAAATCTTCAAATGAAGCAAGAATAGATGAAATATTAGAAAGAGAAGATGAGAAAGCAAGTTTTGATTTAACTGTCTTTTCAGATGCATCTTCAGGAACTTACATGGTCCCTGTTCAGGTTAGTTACACTCTTAGTGATAACGGAACGTTAGTAAAGGATGAAAATTTGGGTTTGGTGAGTGTTATAATAAACGCGAAACCTAAGATGGATGTTTCTTCAGAAAGCAATTTGATTAAGGGAACAAAAGGAAAAATAAGCCTGAAAATTATAAATTCTGGATTGGGAAATGCTAAATTTCTAAGTGTTAACCTGAATCAAATTGCAGGGATTCAAATAACGAGTTCAAAAGAAGTTTATATTGGAAATAGATAGCAATGATTTTGACAGTGCAGATTTCAATATTTTTGTGAGTTCAATTGCTCCCTCAACTATTAACATTCCAATTAAATTGATTTATACAGATTCTGGAAATAATCAGATAACAGAAAATAAAGTTATATCAATAAGAACATATACTGCAAAAGAGGCTATGGATTTGGGAATCATAAATAAGAATAACACTTTTATTATAATTGTTTCTATTTTGAGTGTGTTGATTTTATTTTTTGTCTATAGAAGAATCAGGAAAAAAATTAGAAATAAAAGAAAAGGATAGAATGAAAGACCATTTTCTGCTTGCCTTCTCTAATCTTAAAAGGAGAGGATTAAGAAGCTGGCTTACTATGATAGGAATTTTTATAGGAATAGCGGCAGTGGTAGGATTAATAAGTTTAGGGCAGGGATTACAGGCTGCGATAAACGAACAATTTGAACAATTGGGAAAAGACAAGATTATTATACAAAGTAAAACAATCGGTCCTCCAGGAAGTACGGGTTCTGAAAAATTAATCCTTACAGAAAAAGATTTAGATACAGTAAAAAAAATCAGGGGGGTTGAAGAAACTACAGGGATATTAATAAAAACTTCTGTTTTGGAATTTAGAAATGAACTCAAGGTTCAGATGGCAATAGGAATTGCTCCAGAAGACATAGGTTTCTTTTCTGAAATTCAGAGTTTTAAAATAATTGCAGGAAGAGATCTAAAAAAAGGAGATGGCTACAAAGCAGTTGTTGGATATAACAATGCAGTAGATGGAAAAATTTGGAAACGGGGAGTAGAAATTGGAAGCACCATTAAAATAGAAGGAACCGATTTCAAGGTGGTGGGAATATTAGGAAAAACTGGAGATCCATTTAATGATGCAGCTGTATATATTCCAAAAAACACATTAAAGGAAATTTTAAATGTAAAAAATGAAGAAAGTGAAATAGTAGCAAAGACACAAGAAGGTTTTAATCCTGTGGATGTAGCAGATACAATAACAAGAAAATTGAGAGAAGAAAGAGGGGAGAAAAAAGACCAGGAAACATTTACTGTACAGACTTCTGAACAACTTTTAACTACCTTTACAAATATTTTTGGAATTGTGCAAGCAGTGTTAGTCGGAATAGCAGCAATCTCTCTTGTGGTTGGGGGAATTGGAATTATGAATACAATGTACACCTCTGTTCTGGAGAGAACAAAAGAAATAGGAACAATGAAGGCAGTTGGAGCAAAAAATTCTGACATCTTATACATCTTTTTATTTGAATCAGGACTTTTGGGATTAGTCGGAGGGGCAATTGGTATTGGTTTGGGTATTGGATTAGGCAAAACTGTGGAATATATTGCCACAACAACTCTTGGGACAAATTTATTAAAAGCAAGCATAAGTTTCCCTCTAATTGTTGGAGCACTGATGTTCTCTTTTTTAATTGGAACACTTTCTGGAATATTTCCTGCATTACAGGCAGCAAGATTAAAACCAGCCGATGCACTGAGGTATGAATAAAGAATAAAAATATTTAAAAACTAATTTTATTTTTCAAGATAACAAAAAGGTAAAAAAATGAAAAAGTGTTTCTTTTGCAAACAGGAAAAAGTGCATGAGGATTCTGTATTGGGTTTTTGTGATGACTGTGGCACCAAGGTTTGGGGGCCAAAAATGCTCGCCACATTGAAAGCGAATTATACAAAAGCGAGGGACGAAGATGATTTGGTTCATATGGACACTTCCAGCACATTGAAAATGCTTCGTTCTGGAATCACAAAAGAAAGCATATTAGAAAAAGAAGAATAGCATAAAGATAGTTTTTTAAATGAAATATTTCTGAGTATTTAATGGTAAATAAAAAACCCATAAGGACTAGAGGAAAATTGCAGCTTAGTAGATACTTTCAGGAATTAAAAAAAGGAGATTTTGTAGCAATCTCTAAAGAACAGTCACTTCCAGTAAATTTCCCAAAAAGATTCCAGGGTTTGACAGGGATTGTTGAAGGAAAAAGGGGGAAGGCTTATATTGTTAAAATAAAGGACAATAAAAAAAACAAAACAATTTTAATAGAGCCAATACATTTAAAAAAAATAAAATAAATTAAGAAATAATGATAAAAAACAGCGAACCATTAAGTATGATCGAGGTGCTTGAGTATCTGAAAAAAGATAAAGAAAGCGAGAAAGAAGTAATTGGATTTATAAAAAAATTTGTAAAATTAAAGACAAATGAAGCAAAGAAACTAAAAAAAGAAATAGAGGCTCTTAATCTTATAAAAATGAAGTCAGAACATTTGGTAAAAATAATGGATTTGTTGCCTGAAAATCCAGAAGAATTAAATAAAATTTTTGTGGATGTAAGTTTGGACGAAGATGAAACAAAAAAAATACTTGATACAATTAAAAAATTTAAATGATGAAGATGGAAAAAGAAGAAAATGCAGTCATATTAGATTATCTACCGAATGGATATCCCTTAGAAGGAAAAATGATGCCAATAGCCCAAGCTATCGGAAAAAGGAATTTAATATTATTAGAACTGGTTCCTAGAAGAGGGGTTTCTCTGGAAGCAGGAGAAGAAGTTTATATTGGAGAAGGAAAACGGGACAAGATATATTATATTCTTGGAAGATTACACAGAGAAAAACTTACGGAATCTGCAAAAAACCAATTACAGGAGTTTATAGAAAAAATAGTTAAGGAAAGAGAAAAGGAATTTGTTGAGTTTTTCAATAAATCAGAAGCTATAAATAAAAGGCTCCATCAAATTGAATTGCTTCCTGGATTCGGCAAAAAACATATGCAGGAAATATTAAAACAGAGAAGGGAAAAACCTTTTGAAAGTTTTGAAGATATAAAACAACGGATACAAAACATTCCAGACCCGGAAAAGGCAATACAGAAAAGAATATTTTCAGAACTGGTAAATGTTGAAAGACACAACTTATTTGTAAAATAGAATGCAACAAACCACAAAAACAGATGAGAAGAAATATGAAGAAAAATTAGTCAGGATTTTATCAAAAGATATTGAAGGAAAATTAAAAACTCTTGTAGGGTTGACAAAAATAAAAGGAATATCCTGGAGCCTGGTCAATGCCATATGCAATATGCTGAATATTGATAAAAACAAAAGAATTGGCTCATTAAGTAAAGAAGAAATTGATAAAATAAATAACTTCATAAAAAATCCAAAAATGCCTTCATATTTATTTAATAGAAAATTAGATGTTGAACAAGGAGAAAACCGGCACCTTATTGGAAGTGATTTAGAATTGCAAAAAGAGATGGATATTGGAAAATTGAAAAAAATAAAAAGCTATAGAGGATATAGGCATGCAAGCGGCCTTCCTTCAAGAGGACAAAGAACAAAGAGCCATTTTAGGAAGAATAAAAGAAAAAGTGTAGGAATTAAAAAGAAAGCTGTGGCTAAGAAAGTAAAATGAAAAGAAAACACAAAACATACTCTAAACCAAAGAGGCCTTTTGACAAAACAAGAATACAGGAAGAAGCAAAAATAAAAGAAGAATTTGGATTAAAAAATAAAAAAGAAATATGGAAAGCAGATGCAAAAATAAAATCGATAAGAGAAAAAGCCAAAAAATTAATCTCGGGTGAAGAACGTGAGAAAATGGCTTTTTTTGAAAAGTTAAAAAAAATGGGTTTTAAGGTTAATTCTATTAGTGATGTACTTTCGTTAGATAAAAGAGACTATTTAAGAAGAAGACTTCAAACAGTTCTTGTTAGCAAAGGAATTGCGCGTAGTCCAAAAAGTGCAAGGCAATTGATAACTCACAAAAAAGTTTTAATTGGAGAGAATAATATAAATTCCCCTTCATACATGGTTCCTGTTGATTTAGAAAATAAAATCTCCCTTAAAAAAAGCAAAAAAAAGAAAGTAACTGAAAAAATTGTGGAGGCTAAAAATGAATAAAACCGAAGAAAAAGGGCTAAAAGAAGAAAAGAATCCAGAGGCCGTTATTAATATTTATACTTCTTTTAATAACACTATTGCACATGTAACAGATATGTCAGGAAGAACAATTACAAAGGTTAGCGGAGGGCAAGTTACAAAGCATGGAAGATTAAAGGCAAATCCCACCATTGCTATATTTATAGCAAAAAGAATAGCAGAAACATTAAAAGAACTTGGAGTAAAATTTTTATATATAAGAATAAGGGCTAAAACAAGAAATCCTGCTCCAGGCCCTGGAGCAAATGCAATAATCAAAAGTCTTACCAGAGAAGGATTTAAGATATTAAACATATTAGATACTACAAAATATCCGAGAGGAGGACCTAAAAAGAAAGGGGGAAGAAGGGGAAGAAGACCATAAATTTAAAAATCAAAATTGCAAAATAATCAAATGAAAATAATAGACAAAAAAAATAATCAAATAACATTCACTGCAGAAATAGATGAAAGTTTAGCAAATGCCATAAGAAGATATGTAGATCATGTTCCTGTTCTTGCAATTGATGATGTTGAAATTTCAAAAAACGATTCTCCATTATATGATGAAACAATTGCCCACAGATTGGGGCTTATTCCATTAAAAACTGACAAGACAGTAAATGAAAAAACTTCTGAACAAATAAGCCTCATAGCAAAAAAAGAAGGGATTATTTATTTCGAAGACATGAAAGGAAAAATAAGTCCTGTTTATGATAAAATCCCCATTACAGTTTTAAAAAAAGGACAAGAATTAGAGATTCTTGCAACTGCAAAAGCCGGAAAAGGGAGTGAACATTCTAAATTTTCTCCAGGATTATTATTTTATAGAAATTTGATAAAGGTAAAAATAGACAAGGACTGTCCAAGAGAAATTATCAATGCCTGCCCCCGGAAAGTTTTTGGGTTAGAAGCAGGAAAAGTTGTTGTAATAGATGAGAATAGATGTGATATGTGCGAAGCCTGTGTTGATTTATCAAGAAAAATAGGGAAGAAATGCATTGAACTAACTCCAACAGGAGAGTTAGTTGTAACAGTAGAATCTTTCGGACAAATGAATGAAAAAGATATTTTTAAAAAAGCTATTGAAATATTAAAAAGTGATTTAAAAGAAGTCTCTAAAAAAATTTCTAAATAAAATAATTTTATGCGGGAAATAGAATCCGAAGCAAGACAACGCGAGGACACCAAGGTTTCCTTCGCTTAACCTTCCTTTTATTTCTTGCTAATTTTCCTCTCTTTTAAACCATTTAATCGAATCCCTTATGCGGGAAATAGGATTCGAACCTATGTAGGCACTAAGCCAACAGATTTTGAGTCTGTCCCGTTTGACCACTCCGGCATTCCCGCAGAGCAGATTCGCGAAACTTTATCGCCCTTGACCTTGAGCGGGTCTGCGAACTGTTAACAATATCAAAAAATAAGCATATAAAAACTTTTATAAAGCATAATCCTCTCAGGTTTTTATCTGCGAGCGCAAGCGAAATAGTAGAGTTTTTCTCTATTATTATTCAAAATGAAAAGCAAAACATTAATAGAAAAGCAATTAAAAAAGAAAATGAATCCTGAATTAGTTGAAACAATAATTCAGGCAAAGAAAAAAGAGGAGTGGCTTGAAGTTGCTACAATGCTTTCAGCACCTAGAACAAAGAGAATAAACATGAATCTAAACAGGATAAATGATGAAGCAAAAGATGGAGAGACTGTTGTTATAGCAGGCAAAGTTTTATCCCAGGGAGATTTAGATAAAAAGATTAAAGTAGTTGCATTAGCTTTTTCAAAAAAAGCTAAGGAAAAAATATCAAAAGCACGAGGAGAGACCTTGACTATCTTGGAAGAAATAAAGAAAAATCCAGAAGCAAAGAATGTGAGGTTTTTGAGATGAAAATAATCGATGGCAAGAATGCAACATTGGGAAGATTGGCAAGTTATGCAGCTAAAGAAGCACTTAAGGGAGAAGATATTGTAATTGTAAATTGTGAGCAGATAATAATTACAGGAAATAAAAAAGATATAAAAGAAAATTTTGAGGCAAAAAGAAAAAGAGTTGGAAGTACGCAAAAAGGGCCAAAAATTTCAAAAACAAGTGAAAAAATAGTTAAGAGAACTATAAGAGGGATGCTTCCAAATTATCGTGTTGGGAGAGGAAGAATAGCATTCAAAAGAATAAAATGTTACAGAGGAATGCCAAAAGAATTTGAAGAAAAGAAAAAAATATCTGCTGGAAGAGCAAAAACTCTGGGAAAATCAATAAAAATTAAGGAAATCTCAAAATGAAAACAATAACATCTGGAAAAAGAAAAAGAGCAGTCGCAAGAGCTGTTATTGATGATGGGAACGGAAAAATTTTGATAAATGGGAGAGATTACAAAACATTGCATTTTTTTGATAAATTAAAAATAGACGAGCCTCTAAGGATTGCGGAAAATATTTTAGGAAAATTAAATTTCGATGTTTCAATAAAAGTAAAGGGAGGAGGAGAAAAAGGACAAGTAGAAGCCGCAAGAGTTGCATTATCAAAAGCATTATTAAAATTCTCAAAATCAAAGGAATTAGAAGATGCCTTTTTTGATTATGATAGGAATTTGCTTGTTGCAGATGTCCGAAGAAAAGAATCTTACAAGCCTGGAGACAGCAAGGCAAGAAGAAAACGTCAGAAGAGTTACAGATAAATCTATCTATTTAATTCCTAACTTCTCCAACTTATCTTGAACATGATTAAATAAAGTTGATGAAATCAAGGGTTGATGTGTTCCTTGATGTGTCTGTCCATCAAACTTTATTTTTCCCAAATAAACTTGGTTTTTCAGAATTTTTTTCAAGCCATTGACCGAAAAACCATATTTTTGGGCTAATTTTGTTAAACTTATTTTTTGATTTAAGAATTCTTGAAAAACTTCCTGAACTTGATAAGAGTGTTCTGTGGGAATTAGCTTTTTGTCTTCAATTTTATACCCCCATGGAGCTCTTGTTATTGGCAAGCCGTCTCTTGCCTTTTTATCCATTGAAAATTTAGTTCTGTCTCCCGTCACATTTCTTTCAAATTCTGCGAAAGCTGAAATAATATGAAACATCAATTTTCCTGAAGCACTTGTTGTTTCTATCTTATCTTGTAAAGAAATAAAATCAACTCCCCATTCCTTTAATTTTTCAATAGTTTCTATTAAATCTCTTAAGCTTCTTGAAAATCTATCTAACTTATAGATGAATATTGCCTGAATTTTTCTTGACTCTGCATCCTTTAGCAATTGAACCATTTCTGGCCTGCCTTTGATATCTTTTGCTGATTTCCCTTCATCCTTGTAAATTTTATAGATTTCATAACCAAGAGCAGATGCATAATTTTTTAGAGATTCTTCCTGAGCAGATAAAGAAATTCCCTGTCTTGCTTGTTCTTCAGTTGAAACACGAACATAAATTGCTGCAAGGGGTTTAGTTTGAGTTTTTTCATTCATTTTCCCTCTTTTATATAGAAAAATGTGCACTAAGGTTTAAAAATGTATGGTTTACGTGCTTATAGGGTGCCCTAAGTTCAGTTTTTTATAAGGAAAATTGAGAAAAAAGATTGTGACAATATAGGTTGTACGAAGTATTTACATATAAAAATGAGTTTGAGGGGAAATGTTCTGTTAATGGTCAGATTGTCCTGCTCTATTAATTACTGGAGAGACTCTTTTAAGTTCTAACAATTTTTTACCTAAGTCTTGTTCTGTGCACTTAGGTGAAGTTTGTGAATGAGAGTAAAAAGATTTTATTTTTGATTCTTCAGGAACCTTTGCTTCAGCACATGCTTGGTGATAAATTGGGTATAAATTATGCTGTAAGAAATTAATTAGTTCTGTTTTTTTATTCTCAATTCCTTTTTCTAATACTTTTTCTAATCTATATACATAATAACCATCCAAAGCCATCTATATTAAAAAAATAGAATCTTTTAAGCATTTATATAATTTAATATAATGTAAACTAAGGTGAAGTTTGTGCATAAAATTGACAATCTAAACATTTTTGAGATAAACTCGTCCCCTTAACCCCAACTATATGACCTTCACACATGACAATATCTCTGATTTGCTTAGATTTTGCATAAAGCTTTTCAGGACAATCATAAAGATTACCTTCCCTTATTTCTCTTTGCCTTATCTTTTCTATCTGTTCATCAATTGATATTGACATGTTGTATTAGACTCATTTAGAATTTTTAACAATTTCCATTAGATAATATATACTTTTTTGATGCAAATTTAGCATAAATCTTTAGTACAGTAGGGGGTTGTGCACTTAGGTTATCTAAGTTAATACTAATAATTAACTTTAGATGTTTAAATTTTAAACAGCTGTTTAAAACAGCCTTTAAACAGCTGTTTGTCATATTTTTTCGTCTTTAAACAGCTCTTTTTTGATTAATTTTATGTAATTTCCTCTTAAATTTATTATTATCTTTTTAGAAAAATATCGTCGCTGGCAAAAGATTTTTAAAGTATGATTTACAAATATTACTATGTTTTGGTTGTTTGGAGGAAAAAAAGAGGTTGAAAAGATAAAAGAAGAAACTAAAAATAGTTTTGATTCTGTAAAAAAAGATATAGTTTCTGTAAGTGGGTGGATTAAACATCTTGATTCTGAGAAAAATTTGCAAAAAAAAGAAATTGAGGATTTAAAAGAGATTTTATCGTCGATAAAAAATGATGTTGATGGTTTGAAAAATGTTCTTTCAATTATGAATGAATTAAAAACAAACAGGGTGTTTAAAACACCCAAACAGGTGTTTAATAAACAAACAGCTGTTTATGCTGTCCAAACAGGTGTTCAAACAGGTGTTCAAACACCAAAATTAAGCCAATTTTCAATAACTGAAAGAGCAATTCTTTGGATATTGTTAAATACTGAAATGAAGTTGAGTTATGATGATTTAGCTGCCATGTTAGGAAAAGAGAGATCCACGATAAGAGGACAGATAAACGCAATAAAACAAAAGTGTGAGGGAATAATTGAAGAAGAAATAGAGAAAAATGGTAAAAAGAGAGTGTTTATTCCTGAAAATATCAAGGAAAAGATGCTAAAAAAGACAAAAGTGAGAGTTAAAGGAGGTGAAAAATCTGAAAAAAAAGATAAAAAGAAGGTTTCTGATTACTAAAAAACAAAAAATTATGAGAATTTTTGAAAAAAAAGAGCAAATCCAGAATTAGATAGTTAGTTATTCGGTTAGCGAGAAATCTTAAGAAAAATCATCTATAGTTCTCTAAGCTGTAAAATAACAGGCAAAGGAGCAACTTTCCTCAATTGATTGGAAATTGAAAGCTGAATCATTTTATTATTAATTTTTGTTTTCTCGACGGGAATTCCTTTTTTTATCAGTCTTCCGACATAATCTCTTATAGAACTCTCAGTCAGGTTTAACCGCTTAGAAACAATCTTATAATCGACATATTTTGTTTCTTCTTCTAATTGGTAAATTGTAGAAAAAACCAAGAATTCTTGGTCTGTAATTCGTTTAAACTTATTTCTTATCTCTTTTTTTATATTATCTAATGAATTAAGAATCTCCAAGGCGTTTCCAAAATAGGTTTTTTCTGTCTGTTTGTCTGTCTGTTTGTCTGTCTGTTTGTCTGTTGGAACCCCTTCATTTCCAGTGGAAATCCCCATATTTTGCTTTTTTAAGGGCTTAAAGGGAAGGTTATGTGTCGAAGAATGTGTTGGATATGTTGAATTTCTGAGGTTATTTGTTGTATTAAAATTATCCTGTGATTCTTCTTTAGTTTTAGAAATAAGCTCATTAAGAGTTTTATTCATATATGAAAGTTGTTGTTTTGCTTCAAAAAAAGATTTTTTTAATATATTAAATTCATTATTCAAGGAATCTATGTCTTGTTTTACTTTATGGAAGGCTTTTTTTATCTCATCCATGATTATCGAAATAATAAAGAATATTTAAGGATTTTGGATATTTTGTTGTTTTTTATAAGCTTGGTAAGTATTGTCAGTCAGTTTCCATCTAGATCTTTTTGCATAAGGCAGCCCTTTTGGGTTTTTCTTTATTTCCACGATAAGATTTTTTCTCTTTAGAGATAAAAGGAGAGATTTTACAAATTCTTCGTCTCTTGCAATTTCCTGAGCAATATTCAATGTAAATAATGGTTTTGGAGAAACAGAATAGAGTAATGCGAGAATTTGTTCATAAATTTTCTCTTTTTTTTGTTCAGATATTTTCATTAAAAGAACTTAGTGAAACTATTTTTTAAAGTTTGACTATTTCTATTTTCCTTCTTTTACATTCTCTTTATTCAAAGAAGGCAATGGCAAATGTAATGGAAGGTCGAGTTCATCTTCTAATTGTAAAGCTTTAATATTTGATTTCCTTAAAATAATATTAAACATAAAGATTCTGAAATCTTCTAATGTTTGTTTATCTTTCCATCCTTTTAAAACTTCCCGAGCTAGTTTGGGTTCAACAGAAAGAACCATGCTTCCAGCTAGTTCTAATTTAGCAAAATCGGGTTCATATAAAACAGAATAAACAAAATCTATCTTGAGGAGCTCCTCTTTTGTTTTTATGATATCAGACTTAAAGGGATTAATCGCAGAAATATCTATTTTTGTATTAAATTTAAGATTTTCTGGTTTTCCATTAAATTTCTCAATACTCATTTTCTCAAAATTAAAAGCAATAAGTCTCATCCTAAATAAATTAAAGTGATATTTTTAAATATTTATATTTAAAATTAGATTAAATCTTCTTCTGAAACAATTACAAAATCTCCGATAGCTATTATGGCGTTATAGGGGATTAATAATTCATTTGAGTTTGTTCTTTCCAAATTAAGGTTCTTTGTATAAGGAGTAGAATCCTTAACAACTATGTTAATAAGCTCTCCGGATTTGGTCTCAAAAGTTATATCTCTAACAAAACCCAATCTTTTTCCTTCTTTGGTTACAATCATTTTTCCTACAATAGAATTATAAGTGTTCTTATTCCCCTGCATATGAAATTTAAAGGAGAATAATTTATAAACTTTTCTGTAAAATTAAATAGATTTAAGAGTATACTAATTGAAAAAAGAAAATACTCCCACCCCTTCATTTCTCATAGAAATGTTTATAAACAAAATTTAAAATTTTTTGATTATTATTTACTTATATTTATTTATATGTTATAATATAATATAATATAATATAATATAATAAAGTAATTTTAATAATAAATTTTATTATTTAAAAGCAATTTAAGAAACTAACATCAAATAAGATAACTGACAGAAAAAATATAAGAAAACAGATTCTTAAGAGTTTTATTTCCATAAGAAATTAAGGTGTATTTCTTTACGAGTAGTTATAATTATTTATATAATCAATTCAAATAGTTATCGTTGTGAATCTTTTATTTTCTAACAATTTCCATAGGAAATAAAAGTGTCAGTGTTAATTAAAAATGAGGGTAAGAAATGGGAAATGAATTAGATAAGATATTTGAAGCTTTTGATAATAACGGAATTTTCAAAGATAAATCCACGCTGCAAAGCAGTTATCAACCAGAAGATATTCCGCATAGAGGTAAGGAAATAAAACAAATAGCTTCTATACTAGCTCCTCTTTTAAGAGGGGATAGAGCGAGTAATCTGTTTTTATATGGGAAAACCGGAACAGGGAAAACTCTTTCTGTACTTTATGTGAGAAATGAGTTAATGAAAAGGGCAAAAAAAGATGCAGATTTTAAGTTGAGGATAGAATATTTGAACTGCAAATTAAAAAAAGTATCTGATACAGAGTATAGAATATTAGCTGAATTGATTAAGAAATTTGGGGGAGAGGTTCCTGCGACAGGACTTCCAACACAATCGGTTTATGAAAGGTTCCTTGATACAATTGATTCAGAGAAGCAAACAATAGTGCTTGTATTAGATGAAATAGACCAAACAGCCAAAAAAATTTCAGATGATTTTCTTTATAATTTGACGAGACTTAATTCTGAATTATCCAAATCTCAAATTTGTTTGGTTGGAATAAGCAATAATCTAACTTTTTTGGATGAATTAGACCCAAGGGTGAAAAGTTCACTTTCAGAAGAGGAAATTGTTTTTGACCCTTATAATGCCTTACAATTGCAGGACATCTTATCCAAAAGAGCAAAAGATGCTTTTAAAGGAGGGATTCTTCAGGAAGGAGTTATTGCCAAATGTGCTGCTTTAGCTGCCAGGGAACATGGAGATGCTAGAAGAGCTTTGGATTTGTTGAGAATAGCCGGAGAATTGGCAGAGAGAGACAATTCAAAAAAAATCTTCTTAAAATATATAGATGAAGCTAATGATAAAATAGAAAGAGATAAAATTTTGGATGTTATAAAATCAGAACCAAAACAATTCCAACTTGTATTAAGTTCAATAATTCAAATTTCAGAAAAAAACCCAAATTACCATTTATTTACTGGAGAGGTTTATAATTGTTATAGAGATTTATGTATAAAAAATCATTTAGAAGTGCTTACTCAGAGGAGAGTAGGAGACATAATTCAGGAGTTTGATATGTTAGGGATTATTACTGTAAATGTTATTTCCAAAGGAAGAGGGGGAAGAATGAGGGAAATTCGGCTTGCTATAACAAAAGACATTATTGGAAAAGCAAAGGAGATTATTTCAAATTCATTATCTTACAATTAAATAAAAAATTTTTTAGGTATGGATACAAAAGAGATATTGAAATTTTGCTTAGAAAGAGGCTTTTTATTGGATAATGAAGTTTTGAGTTTATTAGGTGAAACTAATGATGTTGAATCTGTAAAGTTGATTATAGAAAAAATAAAAGATTCCACTAATCAAAGAATAATAACAAAAAATCTCTTTAGTCAAAATAAAGACAAGGTTTTTCAGATTTTTTCTGCCTTGCCTCAAGAAAACCAAAGGCGATTAGAGAAATTAAAGATAAAACTTGGTTTAAGCATAGAAATTTCCAAGGAATTTTCACAAGAAAATAAAATTGAAGAAAAGAAAGAGATAAGGGAAAATGAAGTGAATAATAATGGAGTGAAAATTCTATCTTCCTTTTTTAATCATAATACAAAGAAACTCGCAGTGAATGATTTTACAAGATATTTCAGAAACAGACTTAATGAAATGAAAAAAATTCTTCAGAGCAACACTTCTCTTAGAAATCTTGTTTCAATAAATAAGATTTCTGGAAACAGACATGGGATATCCATAATTGGAATTGTTTCTGACAAAAAAACAACCAAAAATAAAAATATACTTTTGGAAGTGGAGGATTTGACTGGGAAGATAAAGGTTTTGGTAAATCAAAATAATCCTTTACTCTATGAAGTGGCCGAAGAAATAAGTCTTGATTCGATTATGGGATTTAGTGGTTTTGGAAATGACGAAATTTTTTTTGTAAATGACATTGTTTTTCCTGATTCTGTTCTTCCTGAAAGAAAAAAATCCCCTGTTGAGGAATATGCTCTTTTTTTGGGTGATTTACATTTTGGCAGCAAACTTTTTTTGGAAAAGGGATTTCTAAAATTTATTGATTATCTTAACGGAAAGGTTCCAAATACACCTGAATCAGAAAAAGTGAAATATTTATTTCTTGTTGGAGATATCATTGCAGGGGTTGGTGTTTATCCAAGTCAGGAAAGAGATTTGAATATTGGAGATATAGAAGAACAATTCATCGGGATTTCAGAAATTTTGAAAAAAATTAGAAAAGATATCCATATTATAATTTCCCCCGGAAATCATGATGGAGTTAGATTAATGGAACCCCAACCTTTGTTTAATGAAAGGTATGCCTGGAGTCTTTATGATTTAAAGAACGTAATCTTAACAGGAAATCCCACATATGTTAACATCGGAAATAAAAATAATTTTTCTGGTTTTGATGTTCTAACCTATCATGGATTTTCTTTTCCTTATTACGCAAATACAGTTCCAAAATTCATGAAAGAAAAAACACTAAATTTTCCTGATAAAATAATGGCATATCTTTTAAAAAACAGGCATCTTGCTCCAAGCCATTCCTCTGTCCAATATTATCCTTCTGAAGAGGATAATTTGATAATAAAAAAAGTTCCGGATATTTTTGTTTCTGCCCATACTCACAAGAGTGCAGTTTCTTATTATAATAATGTGTTAATGATTTCTGTGTCTTCTTGGGAAAGTAAAACATCAAACCAAGAGAGAATGGGAAATGAGCCTGATTTTTGCAAGGTTCCTATGTTCAATCTAAAAACCAGACAAATTAAAATTTTGGATTTTGAAGATGAAAGTTAAGGCAATAATTTGTGATATGGACGGAACTTTAGTGAACTATCCCAATGAACCATTTCATTCTTCTTGGGATGCATTAACGAAATCTCTCTCAGACGAACAAAAAAAAGAATGGATAAGGGTAAGAGATTTTTACTATCCCAGAAGAAACCTTTACAGAGAATGGTATAAAACAGAAGTGGCTCTTCTGACAGACATTAGTGTTAAGAGTGTGGAAGATTATCTATTTCCTATCCCTTATTCTCTTGGAGCCAGAGATTTTTTTTATAAAAGAAATGGTTTTGTTAGAGGAATAATAAGTTCGGGGGTAAGTCTTGTTGCTGATAAAATAAAAGAAGAATTTGGCTTTGATTTTTCAATCAGCAATAGTATTGAGATTAAAGGAGGTTTTTTTACCGGAAAAGGAGAATCTAATTTGAATTTATGGGAAAAAGATTTGGAATTGTTAAGGATAGCGGATGAGAAAAACTTGAAACTTGAGGAAATTGTTTATGTTGGAGATAATGAAAATGACATTCCTATTTTTAGAATCGTGGGAATACCTGTTGCTTTTAATCCAAAAACAGAAAAAACAAAAAAATATGTAAAATATATTATACGGGATTTTAGAGAATTAAATAAAATTATAGAAGAGAGTTAAATGGATTCTCAAAAATATTTTCTTGATTTGGAGAAGCGCCTGAAAAAAGTATACGATATAGCAGAAAAAGCAAGAGAGAAAAATCTTGATCCTGTAAACAAGGTAGAAGTTCCATTAGCGAGAAGTCTGGCTGAAAAAGTTGTGGGGTTGATTTCAACTATTTACCCCCAGATGGAAAACTCAAAAATAGCAAACAGAATTCTTGAATTGGAAAAACAATTTGGAAAACTAAATATTGTGGTTTCTTTCAAAATTGCAGAAGAGATTGCAAAACAAAAATATTGCAAATTTGCCAGTTTATTGGAAGCAATTGATGCAGGAATAAGAATTGGTTTTGCTTACACTACGCTGGGGGTTGTTTCTTCTCCAATAGAAGGATATACTGGATTGAAAATCGGAAAAACGAGAGATAATAAGGAATATATTATTGCTTCTTTTTCAGGGCCAATCAGAAGTGCAGGGACGACAGCAAGTTGTGTTGTTTTAATGCTCATTGATTATTTGAGGGAAATGTTTGGTTATGAAAAATATGATCCTATTGAGGAAGAAGTGAAGAGATATGTTACTGAGAATTATGATTATCATGAATTTGTAACTAATCTACAATATCTTCCGACTGTTGAAGAAGCAACATTTTTGGCCCAAAATCTCCCCATTCAAATTGCAGGGGACCCAACAGAAAAAGTAGAGGTTTCTAATTACAAGAATTTGTCAAGAGTTGAAACTAATTTTCTCAGGGGGGGAATGTGCTTGATTTTCTCAGAAGGACTTGCACAAAAAGCAAAAAAGGGGCTCAGACTTTTAAAAGAAGTAAAAGCAAGGGGGCTTAAATCGACAGGGTTTGATTTCTTAGAGGATTATGTAAAATTGCATGAAAGAAGAGAAGTGGGAAAAACAGAAGATTCTCCAACCTATATTCAAGATTTGGTTGCCGGCAGGCCTGTATTTGGACATCCCTCAAGGTCAGGAGCCTTTAGGTTTAGATATGGGAGAGGAAGAACTTCTGGGTTTAGTGCAACTTCCTTACATCCTGCAACAATGGGAATCAGTGATTCTTTTATTGCAATAGGAACACAACTAAAAATTGAGAAGCCAACAAAAGGTTGTGTTGTTACTTCTTGTGATTCTATTGAGGGACCCACAGTTAAACTGTTTAACGGAAGTGTAAGAAAGATAAATACCAAAGAAGAAGCCCAAAGACTTTATCCTGATGTTGATGAAATAATTTATTTTGGAGATATTTTGTTTCCTTTTAGCGATGTTGCAAACAGAAATTCGAATTTAATAAAGCCAGGATATGTGGAAGAATGGTGGAAACTGGAATTAAGGCAGAAAGATGAGGTTTTTGAAAAAAAGACAAATTTTTCTGATATCTCTGTTGAAAAAGCAATTGAAATAAGTAGAGGTTTTAATGTTCCGCTTTATCCACAATATATTTTTTATTGGACACAAATTTCCAAAGAACAATTTTTTGAATTGATAAGGTGGCTTAAAAATTCAAGAGTAGATGAAAAAATAATTTTTCCTTATGGCAAATCAGAGCAAGAAAAATTTAAAGAAGGAAAAAGAGCTTTGGAGCTTCTTGGAATTGAGCATGAAGTAACAATAGAAAATGTTGTGTTAAATAAGACAAACAGTAAGGCATTACTTTTGAATCTTGGAATTGATCTTGCTGTTTTAGAAAAAAATGTTCTTCTTTCTGATTTTATTGATGAAAATAAATTTAACTCAGACAAAAATGTTTTGGCGATAGTGAATTCTGTTTCAGAATTTACAATTAAAGATAAAGCCGGAGAATTTATAGGAGCAAGGATGGGACGACCCGAAAAAGCAAAATTAAGAAAATTGGTTGGGAGTCCAAACATATTGTTTCCTGTAGGAAGAGAAGGAGGGAGATTGAGGAGTGTACAGGCAGCATGTGAGGAAGGATTTGTGAGAAGTACCTTTCCTGTTTATTATTGTGAAAATTGCAAGAAAGAAACAATTTATCCTGTCTGCGAGAATTGCGAAAAGAAATCAAGAGAAATTTTTTATTGCAGTGAATGCAACAAATCTTCTTTTGATATTTGCAGAGAGCATAAACACACTCAAACATACCAAATAAAAGACATTGATATAAAATATTATCTTGAAAAAGCTGCAGAGAAATTAAAAATCCCAAAAACAGACATTCCTCCTTTGATTAAAGGGATAAGAGGAACATCTTCTCAAAACCATGATATAGAGAACCTTTGCAAAGGAATTACAAGAGCAATGTATAATCTCCAGGTTAACAAAGACGGGACAGTAAGATTTGATGCAACAGAATTGCCTATCGTTTCTTTCAAACCCAAAGAAATCTTTGTGAGTATAAAGAAGTTAAAAGAGTTGGGGTACGAGAAAGACATTTACGGAAAAGACTTGGTTGATGAAGAACAGATTCTGGAATTGATGCCTCATGACATTATTTTGCCAAGTCCTGTAAAATCCATTGATGAAAAAGCCGATGATGTTTTTATGAGGGTTTGCAATTTTATAGATTTTTTATTGACGAATTTTTATGGTTTGGAAACTTTTTATAATGTAAAAAAAAGAGAGGATTTGGTTGGGCAGATTGGAGTTTGCATGGCTCCCCATAATTGCGCAGGGGTTATATGCAGGTTTATTGGATTTTCTAATACTTTGGGGCTTTTAGCAAGTCCATACATGCATGCTGCAATAAGAAGAGATTGTGATGGTGATGAAGCAGCAATTATGCTTTTAGGAGATGTTTTGTTGAATTTTTCAAAAAAGTTTCTTCCGGGACATCGGGGAGGAACACAGGATGCTCCTCTTGTTTTAAATTCAAGAATTGATGCGGGGGAAGTCGATGACCAAATCTTGGATTTTGAATTTACAACTGAATATCCTCTTGAACTGTACCAACTTGCAGAACAAGGGAAACATTCTTCTGAAATAAAAATAAACAATGTAAGAACTATGTTAAAAGAAGAAAAAAATCCTTTTGTTGGAATGGGATATACACATGATACTTCCAATCTCAATGATGGTGTTGTTTGTTCTTCTTATAAACTTCTAGCAACAATGCAGGATAAGGTGAATCACCAGATGGGGTTGGTTGAAAAAATTCGGGCAGTAGATACTTCTGATACAGCTAAACTGATTATTGATAGACATTTTTTAAAAGATTTAAAAGGGAATCTAAGAAAATTTTCTATGCAAGGATTTAGGTGCGTTTCCTGCAATGAAATTATGAGACGTCCTCCTTTGACCGGAATTTGTCATAAGTGCGGCGGGAAAATTATTTTTACAATCAATGAAGGAGGGATTAAAAAATACCTTGAGCCAGCATTAGATTTGGCAGAAAGATATAATCTTTCTATCTATATAAAACAAAATCTTCAAATTATTAAAGAAAATATTGATAGTATTTTTGGAAAAGAATTAGAGAAACAAGAAAGCATTGAGAAATGGTTTTAAATGATTTTTAAAAAGTAAAAAAGGATTGTCGGAATTAAAAGACAACCCATCATATGAGTTTTCTTTATCCCCAAGGAATTGCAATAAATTCCTGTTAATGTTGATGCTAATAAAATAAGAAATCCCCAAAATCCGGAAAAAAAGAAAACAATTACAATTAAAAGAATAAGCGTTATGATTGAAAGCATAGAATAGTTTATTTTGTTTATTTTTTGTGAAAAATATCCTGCCAAAATTTTTACAAGCAGAAAGGAAATTATTCCGCTTGTTAAAACCACAAATAACAAGATTATCAAAATTTTCCAGGAGAGAACTCCTATTATTTCTCCAATCGTCGCAGCTGCACCTGTTCTTGCTTTGGAGATTGCATACAGCGATACAAAAGACAAACCCATAACCAAAATATTTGTAGAACCTATTAATACAAGAAATCCTTTTTTGTCTGTTCTTGAGATATTATTTCCAAGTATGGCTGCTTGCCCGCTTCCCAATCCAGGAAGAAAGCCACATAACGGAGAAGCAATAATTGCTCCTATTATGGGCCTGATTATTTTGCCTTTTGGATAATTTATTTTTTGGGGAGAAATTTGAATTTTATTTTTTATGCTCATGATAAGCATTGAACTTCCAAACAATCCTGTTAAGAGTGGAAGGAGCGGTTCTTTAACTCCTGAGTTTAAAACACACAGCCCTAAAAGTCCTGAAATTAAGAATACAAAAAGCGCAGTAAATTTTCTTTTTTCTGTGAAAATCAGCAGAAAGGAAGTTACTAGCAATATCCAAAACATCAAAGAATGAACTAAGTCATATATTCTTGAAATAAGAAATGCTAATGGGAAAGAAAGCAGGAGAAAAATAAAAATCCCTGAAATTCCTCCTTTTGCAGTAAGCATGACTGCTTCATATCCCTTTCCTTCTTTTAATAATTCATGCCCTGGGAGAACAGAGAGTTGTGTTTCTGTATCTGGGCAACCAAGAAATATGCTGGGTATGAAGTCAACAAAAGTGTGGGTAATTGCCATTGAGGCTATGAAGGAAATTAGGTAAATTGGATTTATTAGAGAAAAAAGAGTTGCAGATAAACCAATTAAAATTGTTCCAATCAGATTTATATGAATTCCTGGCATTAAGCCTGTGAATGTTCCAGCAAAAACTCCAATAAAGGTTGAGATTAAAATCTCTGCTAACATTCTATTTATAAAAAAGTTTAATAATTAATATTTATTTATGTGGTTATGAATAACAATGATAAACTTGAATTAATAAAAAGAAATACAGAGGAGATTGTCAGTTTGGATGGATTAAAAGATTTGCTAAAAAAGAAAAAAAGTCTGAAAGTTTATTGTGGTTATGAGCCTTCTGGCCCCATGCATCTGGGACATTTTGTTACAATAACAAAACTTATGGATTTGGAAAAGGCTGGCTTCAAGGTTGTTATTTTGCTTGCAGACATCCATGCTTTTTTAAATAGGAAAGGCTCAGAAGAAAGCATAAAAAAGGAAGTTGAAAATTGGAAAAAAACAATTAAAGCTATAGGAATTAACGCAGAAGTTGTTTTAGGAAGCAGTTTTGAATTCAACAAGAATTATCAGCTAGATGTTATGAAACTTGCACATGCGTCCACTATTCAAAGAGGATTAAGGAGTATGCAGGAAATTGCTCGTGACATAAGTAATGCTACGATTTCTCAATTATGGTATCCTCTAATGCAGATTACAGATATCAAACATTTGAAATTAGATGTTGCTCTTGGGGGAATGGAACAGAGAAAAGTGCATATGCTTGGAAAAGATATGGACAATGTTCTTAATCATAAATTTATTGCAATACACACTCCTTTAATAACTTCATTGAGGGGGCCCGGAGAAAAAATGTCAAAATCTATTGCAGGAAGCGGCATTTCTATTACAGATTCTTATGAAGAGATAAAAAAAACAATTGCAAAAGCCTATTGTCCTGAAAGAGAAATCAAAGAAAATCCAATTTTACAAATTACTAAATTAATTATTTTTCCGAAATTTGACTCTGTTGAAATAAAAAGAGCGGATAAATTTGGCGGCAATATAAAATTTAAGAACTATACTGAGCTTGAAAAAAATTATTCTCTTGGGAAATTGCATCCTCTTGATTTAAAGAATGCAGTCACAGAATATTTAGAGAAAATTATTTCTCCAATCAGGAAGAGCTATAAATAATTTACTTTGTTTTGAATTCAACAATATCCAAATCGCGCAATTTATGCTTCAAACCAACTATTTGTCCTGGAAACTTGCTTGAAGGGCCCCATATTTTAGTTTGCAGAACCTGAGACGAAAAACCTTTTAATATTTTTTCGGCCACATCCTTTACAATGCTGTTTGGGGGTAAGATTATTGGTTTGTTGCTTTTTGTGCGTTCTCTTGGTTGTCTTGTATAAATTCTTATTTTTTCAAAACTACGAAAAATTTTTTCTTTAAGTGCTTCAATTCCCTCCTCTGTTTTTGAGGAGATTAGTTTGAAATTATATTTTTTGCTTGCCAGAGTAGAGGAAACTTTTCTTTTCTCATTTTCAGACAATAAATCTGTTTTATTAAAAACAATTATCCTTTTTCCTGTTGCCTTATTTAATTTTTTTTCTATTTCCTGTATCTGATTTAGGTTTGTTATTAATATCAATATGCTGTCTGCATTGTTTGTCAATCCCTTGTCATAATATTCTGATTCAACTGCCGGATTTTCTATTAACTGGATTCCTGTTCCCTTGTAATCTATCATGCCAACTATGGGAACTTTTGTTGTAAAGGGATAATCGGCTATTTCTGGGCGTGCATTTGTCAGAAGAGAAAGAAGAGAGGATTTTCCTGTTCCTGTTTTTCCAGTTATTACTGCCTGCATTTCTTCTTTTTTTATTCCTGCTCTTGAACTTTTCCTGGATTTCTTTTCAGATATTATTTTTTCTTTTAGTTTTTTGTATCGCGTTTTTAACTGGGCTCTCAGGTTTTCAGCTCCCTTGTGTTTTGGAGCAAGAGAAATCATCTTTTCCAGTGCTTTTAACTTGTCTTCATCATTTTCTGCCAGAAAATATTCTTTTTCTGCTGCTAAATAATCTGGATGAGCATTAATTGGCATACATCTTTTAAACTTGTTTATATTAAAAAACTTATGAAAGAAAAAAGAATTGGAAAGAATTTCTTTTCGGGAGATGCAAGACAAGTTGCCCAAGAATTGCTTGGGAAAATATTAGTCAGAAAAATCAACGGCAAGGAATTAAAGGCAAAAATAATTGAAACCGAAGCTTATTTTGATGAAAATGATCCTGGAAGCAGAGCAGGGCAAAATGGGGATTTAAGAAAAACGATGCTTATGGCTCCTGGAACAATCCTGGTTTATGGAGTTCATAATAACTGGCTTATAAATTTTATAACAAATAAACCAAAGAAGGCAGAGGCAGTTTTATTAAGAGCCTTGGAACCTTTGAATTTTGTTTTAAATTGTTCTGGTCCTGGTTTGTTGACAAGAGCTTTTGTTATAAATAAAGGTTTTCATAAGAAGAATATTTTTGATTTAAATGATTTTTGGATAGAAAACAGGATTGATAAACCCGAAATTGTCGAAAGTTTTAGGATTGGCTTAAAAAGAGATTTGCCCGAAAAAATGAGATTTTATATTAAGGGAAACAAATTTGTTAGTAAAAATGAACAGAAAAATTCTTGAGGAAATCAGAGAAAAAAGAGAGTTCTCTCAATTGCCAGAAGAAGATATTGAAATGGCTTTTAGTCATTTTCAAAAGAGGCAAGTCAGCGAAGAAGAAAAGATAAGGCTGACAAAAGAATTATTGAGAAAAGTTTTTAGTGTTTTTATAAGCAAGAAGATTCTGTCTCTGAAAGAAAAAGAGCCAGAGTGGATTCTTAGAAAACACATTTCTACAAGAGAAAGATTGGCTTATTATAAGGAAATTTATAAAAAAATTTTTGAAGAATATAAAAAAGCAAGCATAATTGACTTGGGGGCAGGAATTAATGGATTCAGTTATAAATTCTTTAAAATAAATGCGAAATACACAGCAATAGAATCTGTAGGACAGCTTGATAAATTGATGAATTTTTATTTTGAAAAGAACAAATTGAATGGAAGGGCGATTCATCTAAGTTTATTTGAAAAAGAAAAAGTTAAAAAAATAATCTTCAAAGAAAAGAAACCAAGGATTGTTTTGCTTTTCAAGGTTATTGATGCCTTGGAAATGTTAAAAAGAAATTATTCAATTGAATTAATTTCAGAAATTGTTCCACTTGCAGACAAGGTTGTAATAAGCTTTGCGACAAAAAGTTTAGGAAACAGGGTTAAATTTAAGGCAAATAGAAGGTGGATTGTTGATTTTATTAAAGAAAACTTTAATCTTCTCGATGATTTTAGGATGGGAAATGAAAGATATTTGATCTTCAACAAATGATTTATATATCTTGTATTTTTTTCTATTCTATGAAACCGGAGTTTTACAGGCGAGTTCTTAAGAATGGAATGACTGTTATCTTCGAAAAAAGAGAACTTCCTGTTGTTGCTGTTGCATTTGCTGTAAGAAGCGGAGGTATGAATGAATCACTTTCAGAAAAAGGCATTTCTCATTTTATTGAACACATGCTTTACAAGGGAACGAAAAAAAGAAATGCAAAAAAGATTGCTGAAGAAATAGAGAAAAAAGGAGGAGAACTTAACGGCTTTACAGATGAGGCAATCACAGCTTATTGGTGCAAAATTCCAAGCAAGTATTTGAATACAGCGTTAGATGTATTGAGTGATATGATTAAAAATCCCCTCTTTGATGAAAAAGAATTAGAGAAAGAAAGAAAAGTTATTTTTGAGGAGATCAAAATGAGAAAGGATAACCCCCATATTTATGTTCTTGACAACATACAAAAGGAATTGTATAGGGGGACTTTGGGTTTCCCAATTATAGGAACTTATGAAACGATGAGTTCGATTGACAGAAAAAAAATAATCAATAGGTTCAAGCAAATCTATCAACCAAATAACATGATTTTGGGAATTGTTGGAAATGCAGATTTTGACAAAATTATAGAATTTGCAGAAAATACTTTTGGAAAAATAAAAGGAAAAGTTCCTGAAATTAAATTTTCTCCCCAAAATTCTGTTGAAATTGAAGAAAGAAAAGGAATTGACCAAGCCAATCTTATTTTTGCCTATCATGTTCCTTTATCAACAGACAAGAGATGTTATGCAGCAGAAATTTTAGGGGTGTTAACAGCGGGAGGGATGTCTTCAAGATTATTCGGCGAAATAAGAGAAAAGAGAAATCTTGCCTATGCTGTTAAGGGAGACTCAAATATAACCAAATTTTTTGCTTATAATACCATTTACGTAGGAACTATAAAACAAAATGTTGAAATTGTAAAAGACATAATTATCAGAGAATTTGAAAAAGTGACTAAAGGGCTTACAGAAAAAGAATTGAAGCAGGTTAAAGAACAAATGACAGGAAATTATCAGATTTCAATGGAAGATTCTCAGATGCAATTAATTAATCTGCTTTTATATGAAATTGATGGAAATGCAAAAGAATTTTATAATTTTGAAAAAAATATATCTGAAGTAAAATTAGAAGATGTTAAGAAACTTGCCAATCTTAAAAATTACAGTTTTCTTGCACTTGTTCCTAAGGATTAATCTTAGGATAAGAACTTTTTTTAACTTCTATTCAGGAATAGTTTTAAAAGAGCATCCCCTCTGTTAATTTCATGTTTATTGTTAAAGTTCCTGGAATTAACGGCTTGGGAAAAACAAAAGGCTGTGAAAAAGCAGGGAATGCCATTTTGGAATCTTTAAAAGAAATTCATAGCAATGAGCAGGGAAATATAATTGATTCATCTCTTTTAGATTTGGAAGAAATTCATTTGGATAATTCCAACATGGAATTAAGCAATAAATTAGTCTATGATAATTCTTTAAAGATTTTTGAAACAAAGTCCAAGGTTATTTTTTTAGGAGGGGACCATAGCATAAGTTATCCTTTGGGAAGGGGTTTTTTAGAACATTGTAAAAATTTAGAAAAAGAGCCTTGCTTGATAGTTTTTGATGCACATGCAGACTGCATGCCTGCAATGCAGGAACCGAGCCATGAAGAATGGCTTAGAAAGTTAATAGAAGGGGGATTTCCTAAGGAAAATGTTTTAATTGTTGGACTGAGAAATGTTTGGAGAGAGGAGATAAGATTTTTGAAGGAAAATAACATAAAGACACTTTCTATGTCTAATCTTGCAGAAGACTTGAATGATATGTGTGATACAATTATGGAATTTTCAAATAAAGCAAATTCTGAATTGTATGTTTCAGTTGATATAGACATAATAGATCCTGTGTTTGCCCCTGCAACAGGATATTTGGAGCCAGGAGGACTGAGCAGCAGACAATTCATCTTTTTAATGCAACGCATAAAAAAAATAAAAACTTTAAGGGCAGTTGATATTGTTGAAATTAACCCCCTTATGGATAAATTACATAATAATATGACTGTTAAACTTGGAGCAAAAATACTTGCAGAGTTATTATGAGAGCATTCATTTCAATAGAGATTCCTAATGAAATAAAAAAGAAAATTGTTAATATTCGGGATTCCCTTCCAAAGTTTAAGGGTAAGAAAACTGAAACAGATAATTTGCATTTAACTTTGAAGTTTTTGGGCGAAGTTAATTATGAAAAAATCGGAAAGATTAGAGAAAAATTGAAAGAAATTGAGTTTAAGAAATTTGAGGCAGAGATTGATTCAATAGGAGTTTTTTCAGAAAAATTTATCAAAATTATCTGGCTGCATATAAAAAACTGTGATGGATTACAGAGAGAGATAGATAATAAGCTTAAGGATTTATTTGAAAAAGAAAAAAGATTTATGTCTCATCTGACTATTGCAAGAATAAAATCAATAAAAGACAAAAAGAGATTTCTTGAGAAATTGAAAAAAGTGGAAATTTCAAAAATGAAATTTATTGTTAATAATTTTAATTTAAAGAAATCAATTTTGACAGAAAAAGGACCGATTTATGAAAATCTTGAGACATATAATTTAAAAATATAACTAAGAAAGAATTTTTAGTTTTATATAATTTTTGTTCTTGGAAATATGTTTTTTAATATAGATTTTTTTAAAAAAGAGTCCTTCTAAATTATATTTTAATGAATGAGCAAATTTTGAGGGGACTTGTAAAAAAAGCCACTATTATTTATTTTAACAGCGGAATGGCTGGATTAGAAAATTGGGCTAATTCTCAGAATGGAAAAACTGATTACAGCAAAGGAATTTATGAAATTATCTGCGAGAAAAACAGCAAACCTTCCACAAGTTTATTTTCAATATATCCTTCTCTTGAGGAAGAAATTGTTGAGAGAATTTTAAAAAATGGAAGAAAATAAAATAGGAATAAAAAGAGAAAAGATTTTGGAAAGACTTGCACAGGAATTAGGAGAAGATTTTTTGAATAAAAACAACGGGGAAGGGAGAATCGGATTATATGGAAGCGATAAAAAAACCCTTATTACTTTTAGAGACAAATTAAGTGATTATTTCTTATCAACAGAGAAAAGGGTGCCTATCGTGTTGGGAGAGGCTTCTTATAATATTGATGTTGGCTTTTTTCTCCATGCGGGATATTTTAATGGAATGAATAAAGATGTTAATATTCTTCTTCAAACAGCTTAAAAATTTCTGCCTTTTTTCCTATCACTTCTGTTAATTCCTCAATAGAAGCATTTGCTATATTTTTTATTGTTTTGAAATGCTGCAGAAGTTTTTTTGCAGTTTTTGGACCGATTCCCGGGAAACCTTCCAAGACGAACTGGAGCCTTTCTTGCTTATTCAGGGTTTTTTTTGTTACATTTAGAGAGGATTCTTTTTCTTTTTTTCTTGCCAATACTGCGAGATATTTTGCAGTATCTTCATAGTTTTTTGTTAATATTACAGGAACTTTGTGCCTCAGGGTTACTGAAAGCAAAAATCCCCTTACAGCATTTGGATGTAAAGACAATCTGCGGGTTTCTTTATTGTGTTTTCCCCTTTGACTCTGTTGGGCGATTTCTCCAATTGCCTCTGAAGGAAATCGCATTCTCTTTTCTGCGTCATTACTGTATAATTCCTGTTCATCGATTCCTTCTATTATTAAAAGCTTATTTTCATATTGCTGTAATTCATGCAGCTGTTTTAGGATTCTTTTGTTGATTATGGAATTTATAAAATCAGAAATTGTCTTTCTTTCTATTGCAACATTATTAACAAGGTAATCCGCAACTTTTAATTCCCTGAACTCTGTCTGAAAGCCAAGTTCAGTGAGAGTTGCTGCAACCAAAGAATTTTTTTCTCTGTAATCAATGATTATCTTTTGTTTTTCAGTTTCCTGTTTTATTACCTTCTTAGGTGAGAAAATATTGAAAAATGGAGCCATGTTTCTATCTTAGAAATGCTTTTTATAAAAGTTTGTGTTATAGAGTTTTTTGTTTTTCTTTTTTATATTTTAAACTTCCATTTGTCATTTCTTCTTTTATTCCCTGAATTGTTTTATGCATCTTTTTTTCTTTTGCATTTGCTACATAATAAAAAGTTTCGTCTCTTGTAGTTCTTGCTATAAGCATTATTAATTTTCCTGCAATTAATCTTGCTGTTCTTCCGCTTCTTTGAATTTTTCTTATTGCAGAAGGAACACTTTCGTAAAAAATAACAATATTGACTTCTGGAATATCTAATCCTTCTTCCCCTATTGAAGTCGCACAAAGAACATTTATTTCTCCTGAGGAAAATTCCTGTATTATTTTTTTCTGCTCTTTTTGACTTAATCCCATGCTTTTTCCATTGGAGATTTTTTTTGCCTGTCCAATAAAAACCCTGGCTCTTATTCCCGGAATATAATTTAATTTTCTTGAAATTATTGCAGCCGTGTTTCTGAATTGCGTGAAAATAAGAATTTTTACTTTATCATTTTTTTTCTTTTCTTCCTCTATCAGTCTTGTTAATCCTTCCAGCTTTGGATGTTCAATTCCATTTGCAAGCATCTCACTGCTTTTTATATATGCAAGCTTAAACTCATTTTTATTTACGAGTTTTATAACTCCCTTGCTCTTTTTATCATATGCTTGTTTAAACAGCTCTTTTAAATATTCATTAAAACTGAAAAGAGTTTGTGTTTCCAAAAGTTCTATTGCATGCTGAAGTTTTATTGCCTGTGAACACGAGGAGACTGCCAGAAGATAATTATAATTTCTATTTCCAGAAGAGATCATACGCATTAATTTTTTCTGTAATTCTATCAATTTTATCTTTGATGGAGATTCAAACAAAACTTTCCTGTTTTTTAATTCCTCAACATAAGTATTTAAAATTTTTTTAAGCAGGTTTCTTATTTCATTTAGCTTCTCTGGAAAATCTATAATTATTTTTTCGAATTTTAATTCTTGGAGGTATTCTTTAACATCTTCACTGTCCCTTGTTTTTAATTCAACTTCTTCAATGGAAAGATTTCTGCAAATTTCTTTTATTTTTCCTGCGTCAGAGCCAGGAGATGCTGTTAAACCCATTACCCTTTGATGAGAAGCCTGTTCTATATATTTATGCGCCACATAATTATAATCATAATTTTTAATACATCTGTGGGCCTCATCCTCTATCAAAAGACAGACATTTCTTAAATCATATAATTCTTTTTTTAGATCATTGGCAATACATTGTGGGGTTGAAAAAATAATGTCGGATGTCTGCCAGAGTTTTTTTCTCTGTTCGGGGTTTATTTGTCCTGTAAAAAGAGTCATTTCAGCAAATAATTCCGGGAGGTGTTTTTTGAAATAATTGAGATGTTGTTCAACGAGTGGTTTGGTTGGAGCAAGAAAAATAACTTTATCTCCAGGAAAGTTTTTCATTCTTTCTATTGTTAACATTAGGGCAATAAGAGTTTTTCCTAATCCGGTAGGAAGGATTACCAAACAATTCTTATTTATGCATGTGTTGACTATTTTTTGCTGATATTCTCTAGGAGATATTCCCTTTAAAAATTCCATTTTAATTTTATTTCTTTTTTACAGAATATGTGATAAGAACAGCAGAACATGCAATTAATAATAAACCAATTATTGAAAGGATGCTTATTGAACTCTGTTTGTTTATAATTATATTTCCTGTTGGGCCAGAGTCAAGGAAGAAGAAGCCCGAAATTATAGAAATAATTGCAAATATCCATGTCACATTCCTTTTTGTAAGAAAACTTTCTTTCATATCTTTTCTATGTTTGTTTATTTTAAATAATTTATGTAATTATATTATAAAAATTGCAAGAAGCATGCCGATTAAAACCAAAGAAGCCAAGAAACTCCACATTATCAGATTTCCAAAGAATATTTTATTTCCGTCTAATTCAGATATCGGAAGCATATTAAAAAAAGCATAGTATACATTCAACCTTGCTAAAAGAGGAAAACCTGAAAAATATCCAACAACTGCAAGAATAAGATTTATGACAATTCCAGACGCAGCAATTAATCCGAGATGGTATTCTGTTATTTCAGAGAATGTATATAACCCAAATCTTTTTGCTCCTCTGTAGATCCTTGGTTTTACATCAAAAACTAAAGAGGCCATCCAAATAAAACTTTTGAACGGAAAGAGAACTATTTTAGAGATTACAGGAAGAAAAGCCCCTAATGGAAATGGTTTTTTCTTTTTTTTATCCTTTACAAATCCGTATTTTCCGGTTTCCCAAATCCTTATTTCTATTTCTGAATCAAGATTGTAAGCCACAATTTTTTTTGTTAATATATTTGCCAAAATCACTATTGACACTGCAAGGAGGGTGTAAAGAATTGTTTTCCATTCTTTAATCATATTCAAAGACAAACTTAATGTCAGGGTGATGATGAGAATAATAACACTTATAACCAATATCTCTTTTTTATTTATCATATCTTTTCTATGTTTATTTTTTTTATAAAGCTTGTTATGTTACTCCTATTATATTTTCAATTATGGAAAACTATTTAAATAGGACATCATAAATTTATTTATGAGGATAAAAAAGATTAGTGAGGTTATTGGGAGCAGAGTTTATACTGATTCTGGAGATTTTTTTGGAGAAATAGAAGAAGCTAATTTGTCAGATAATAAGGTTGATGGTTGGAGGATAAAGGTAGGAGGTAGTGTTGTGTCTCTTGTTGGAGGAGCAAAGGGAGTTATAATCCCCCATCAGTTTGTTAAGGCAGTTGGAGATGTATTCTTAATCAACAGGGCTGCTCTGCCAAACCCGGATTCTAATTTAGAAGAGATACCTGAAGATTTGGTATAAGATGGCTAATGAGACATTTTTGCAAAGCTGGATTGTTTCAAAATTTATTCTTCCTTTTTTATTGGTTTTCTTTATAGTTTTTGCAATCCTTGACAGAACCAAACTTTTTGGAGAGAGAAAAAAACAACTAAATGCTCTTGTCTCATTTGTGATAGGTTTAATTTTTGTAAGTGCAGTTTACCCCAAACTCGTTGTTGAAAATATGATTTTATTTTTAACCGTTACTCTTGTGGTAGTATTTGTTATTTTATTGTTGTGGGGATTTATATTCGGAAGCAAAGAAGAATTCAAATTGGATAAGTGGATGAAGATAGTGCTTGGAGTTGTTGTTGGTATTGCCTTTATAGGAGGAATTCTTTGGGCGACAGGATGGGGGACTGGGATCGGAAATTTTTTATCAACTCAAAGTCAGATTTGGACAAATATTGCCTTTGTTCTTGTAATAGCAGTAGCATTAGCTTTGGTTTTAATCGGCAAAGAGAAAAAATCATAAATTCAACGAAACATATTTAAATATATTTTCATAATCTTTTATATGTTACATGGGGTGATAATCCTAGCTTCTTACAGTGCTTTTTCAGGAGGAGCTTTAGGCGATTTTCTTTCTAAATGGGAACAGGCAGGATTTTTTAGTTATCTTCTTCCCTTTTTGCTAATATTTGCTTTGGTTTTTGGAATCCTGACAAGAATTCAAATATTCAAGGATAATAAAGTTGTTAACGGAATTATTGCTTTGGCTGTCGCGTTAATGGCATTACAATTTGAATTTGTTCCCGCTTTTTTTTCAGAAATTTTTCCAAGGATTGGAATTGCCTTAGCAATAATACTTGGAATTTTAATTGTTCTTGGATTATTTGCAGACCCGAAAAGCAATTTAATCAACTATGTTCTTCTTGGAGTGGGGGTTATCACCATTGGTGCAGTTCTGATACAATCTGCAGGAGCAGCTGGCTGGCAGTCAGGACAATGGTGGGGAGATAACTGGCAATTGGTTGTAGGTGCAATAGTTCTTTTTATATTAATTGCAGTAATTATTGGAAGTGCATCTCCTAAAGGCAAAGAACCTCCCCCTTATACTCCTGTTTTATTTAGGGGTTTTAAAGAATAATTATTTTTTCTTGGAAATTTTCTTTTCCAGATTAGTCAAGCTCTTTTCTATTTTCTTTTCAGTGCTTTCTTTTTTAGGACTGGAAATCATTTTTGAAAAGGAATTTTGCATCATAGACATTTCTTTTTTTATATTTTCCAGGTTTTTTCCATAGCTTCCGACTTTTTCAAGAATTGCAATCTGCAATTTATCCATCATTGTTTCCATTTTTTTAAGTCTCTCTGAAACATTTTCCACTTTTGTTTGCAATAGTGTTGAGGCTTCTGTTACATCATCAAGCTGTTTTTGGATTTTTTTTATCCTGTCTGAAAAAATCTGGTCTGCAATTTCCATTACAGTGTCTGTATCAATGCCTGCGGCATATTGCTGTTCATATCCTTCTCCAGGAGTGTAGTATTGTTCTTGTTGTTGTGGAATGTATTGCTCCTGGGGAGCATATTCTTCTTGAGGAGCATATTGCTGTTGTTCGTAGGTAGGAGGAGTATATGTTTTATTTTGTTTTGGGCTTGGAGGCATTTCTCCTTTTGGCATGATTGAAGGTTGCATTCCTTCTTCATCATCAGAAACAGCATATTTAATTTGGGCTTGTTTTAAGGCATCATCAATTTCTTTAGGAGATATCCCCTGTTGTGATAATTCACTTACGATTTCCCTTTCAGGAATTCCCTGCTCTTTCATCCTAGTAACTTGCTCTAAAACACCCATTTTAAAAATTTTTGATATCTTATTTATATTTTAAATGTTTTTTAATTTTTCTACTTATTTTTTCTTCTTGACTCCAATGGCTGGAACATTTTTGCTTGTTTTATTAAAATTTCCAAATCTTCTTTTTTCGCAAATTTTGAAAATTCACCTGAAATTGTTTCTAAAAAAGAAGACATTCTTTCTATGCTTTGTTTTATGATTTCAACATCTTTTTTTAATTCTAATATTTTTTTGTTAGTGTTATCTTTTATTTCAACAAGATTCTCTCCTATTAAAAGAAGTCTGCTTTTCATAATTTTTTGTTTGTCTTCAATGTCCCTAATCTTTGCATTAATTTCAGAAAAAAATCCACTGTAGTCTCCCTGTTCAGCCATAATGGAATAATGTTAAAATAGTTTAAAATTGTTGTGTTTGATACAAAATATTTTAAACTTGCTACATCTTTTTTATACATGCCGGACAAAGAGGAAAAGTTATATTCTCATGAAGTCAGACGGGAAGGTGGAGAGGATGTTCTTTATATTGATTACCTTGGAGCACCGTATGTTCCGAGTCTTTCGGATTATCCAGAAGTAATGGCAAGAACTATGGATGCTTTAATTGAAAATCCCGGCGTTTCAAGGATTGTCTTTTCTCAGCAAAAAAATTACAATTATGATTTTAAAGAAACCGCTATTCTGTTAGAAATTGCGCAGTTATATGTCTATCTTTTGAAACAGGAAAAAATATTGTCTCAAGACAAACTAGTGACTTCTAATGAACAATTTTTTAGTCAAAGATATAATGAACTTTTTTCTTTTTTACTCTTGCTAAGACAGGATCCAATTGCTGCATATTTTGAATTAAAAAAAATAATTATTCAATCCAAGATTCTGACAGAAAAAATTGATTTGCAGTTTAGGGCAGACCAGGAAAATTACACACATCTTTTGGAAAGAATTTTTTCTTTGCTGGAGAATACAAAAATGATACAGATGGCTCTTCCTTACCTTGAAGGATACAGAAAAGGAGACAGGAACATATATAACAAGATATTAAAACCAGACATAATCCCTAATTTTACCTTTACCAGGCTGATTTATGATATTCCTGATGATTCAGAGATTATTGACCAATATGAAATAGGAGAAGATTATGATACTTCTATCGTGACAATCTTAAAAAGAAAAAATGAATCAAAATTAATGTATCATCTCAATCCTCCTGAAAATTCTCTTGATGAAGATTATAATATGCTTTTAAATTTGGCAAGAGGGGTTTTAATAGAACATCAACCCAAGGCAGAAGAATTCACAGATGTAGAAAGGATAAGGCAGGTTTTTTTTAATATTTCAAAAGATTTATTGCAGGATTTATCACAAACAAAAAGAATAAAATTAAATTATTCTGATTTAAACAAACTGGCAACAATTCTCGTTCGTCAAACTATTGGTTTCGGACTTATAGAAGTTTTGCTGCAGGACAAGAAACTTCAGGATATAGTTTTAAATGCTCCGATTCCAATGACTAATATTTTTGTGAGACACCAGGATTTTGATGAGTGTTCCACAAACATTCTTCCGAGTCAGTCTGATATTGATTCATGGGCAGCAAAGTTCAGAATGATTTCAGGAAGGCCTTTGGATGAGGCAAACCCAATTCTTGATACTCAGCTGGAAATTGGGAAGATAAGAGCAAGAATTTCAATAATTCAAAATCCTCTTTCTCCTGATGGGTTGGCATATGCAATAAGACGCCACAGAGAAGAACCGTGGACACTTCCTCTTTTTATACAGAACAGAATGATAAATTCTTTTACTGCAGGATTACTGAGCTTTTTAATTGACGGAGCAAGGACTCTTTTGGTTGCAGGAACGAGGAGTTCGGGAAAAACTTCTCTGCTTGGAAGTCTTATGCTGGAAATTGTTCCAAAACACAGGATTATTGTTATTGAGGATTCTCTTGAATTGCCTGTTGAATCTTTAAGAAAATTAGAATATGATATCCTGAGAATGAAGGTTCGTTCTGCTTTGCTTAAAACAACAACAGAAGTTTCTGCTGATGATGGAATAAGAACAAGTTTGCGTTTGGGAGATAGTTGTTTAATTCTCGGAGAGGTTAGGAGTGTTGAGGCGAAGGCACTTTATGAAGCAATGAGGGTTGGGGCTCTGGCAAATGTCGTGGCAGGGACAATTCACGGAGCATCTCCGTATGCTGTTTTTGACAGGGTTGTGAATGACTTGGAAGTTCCGGCTACTAGTTTCAAGGCCACTGACATAGTTCTTGTCTGCAATCCGATAAAAACTCCTGATGGTTTGCATTCTTTGAGAAGGGTTGTCCAGCTTGCAGAAGTCAGAAAACATTGGAAAGAAGACCCTCTTTTGGAAAAAGGATTTGTAGATTTGCTTAATTACAATATAGAAAAAGACGAGCTTGAGGCAAGTGATGATTTGATTAATGGAGACAGCGAAATCATAAAGGGAGTTGCTTCAAGCGTCAAGGGATGGGCAGGAAATTGGGATGCTATCTATGATAATATTCTGCTGAGAACTAAAATCAAAAAAGAACTCGTGGATGTTGCAAAAAAAACAGGCTACAGCAAAATATTAGAAGCACAATTCAATACACTTGCAAATCATATGTTTTATGAAATTTCTGACAATGTCAGGCAGGAAGTCGGCTTACCTGTAAGTGAAAGAGTTTTTCCTGAATGGCAGAAATGGCTAAATGAACAAATAAAAACAAAAAAATTCTAAACATTTATTAATTCTGTTATTGTTTGCTAATTATAAAAGAGGAAAAATGCCTGACAAACCTAGCGTCGAAGATATTCTCAGGAAACATGCAGCCAGAATTGAAAAAAGCATGAAAACTAATGCAACTGAAAATGTTAATTTTAGCCAAAGTTATACAAAATTCAAAGAAGAAATGTCTCCGGAATTATCGAGATATGAAAAATGGTGTCACAGTCTTGGAAACATAATAAAACTAAAAGTTTCTAAAAAAGATGAAGATAAAATAAGAAGATTTCTGGAAATTGCCCATCTGGATTTGGAACCATGGCAAACGATTACTCTTAGTGTAATGGCTTTTGTCAGTGTTTTTATTCTGGGGCTTTTAATTTCAGTTGCAATAGCGCTTTTTAAGGGAGGATTTGCAGATTTTCCTTTTTCCTTTTTCTTTTTGGTAATGATTTTTGCAATGTTTCTTTTTTATTTTGTTAATGGTTACCCCAAGAGGCTGGCAAATAAATGGAGATTAAAGGCAAGTTCACAAATGGTTCCTGCTATCTTGTACATCGTTGTTTATATGAGACACACACCCAATCTGGAAAAAGCCATTGCATTTGCTTCTCAGCATTTGCAGTATCCTCTTGCACTTGACTTAAAAAAAGTATTTTATAATGTGGAAGTTGGAAAATTTTCTACTATAAAAGAAAGTTTGGATAACTATCTTGAAAACTGGAGAGATTATTCTGTAGAGTTTATTGAAGCTTTTCATTTGATAGAAAGCAGTTTGTTTGAATCTGATGAAAATAAGAGAATTACAACCCTGGAAAAATCCCTGCAGGTTGTTTTGGATGGTGTTTATGACAAGATGCTTAAATTTACTCATGAAGTCAGAAGCCCTTTAACTAATGTTTACATGCTTGGAGTGGTATTGCCTACTCTTGGCTTGGCTTTGCTTCCTCTTGCTTCTGCAATGGTCGGAGATTTTTTGAAATGGTATCATGTCTTTGTTCTTTTTAATTTAATAATTCCTTTTTTTGTTTTTTATCTCACAGACAAAATTTTATTTTTACGCCCAGGCGGTTATGGAGAAACAGAGTTATTAGAGAGAAATCCTCTTTATTCTTCTTATAAAAGCAAAAAACCTTACTGGAAGGCTTTTTTCATATGTCTTCCTTTTTTTATCATCGGACTCCTTCCTCTGATCTTTCAATATACAGCAATTCCCTCATTTTTTGGATTGAAATCAGATTATACATTTTCTGAATTGGGAATCAGTTTTTTTGGAGATGAACTTGTTTTTGGATTTACTAATGTCGGAGGAAAAGTAGGGGGGCCTTTTGGGGTTGGAGCATTAATAATGGGAGTATTTTTTACTCTTGGAGTTGCCTTGTTTTTTTCAATTTCATTTAAAGAGAGAACAAAAGGATTGATTAAGGAAAGAGAAAAAACCAAACAGCTTGAAGTTGAGTTTAATAATTCTTTATTTCAATTGGGGAATAGAATCGGCAACGGAGTTCCTCCTGAATTGGCATTTGGAAAGGTAGCAGAATCAACAAAAGGACTGAAAACAGAGGATTTTTTCAGAAGAGTAAATTATAACATAATACAAATGGGGATGTCTGTTGAAAGCGCAATATTCGATAAAAATAGGGGAGCTTTAAGATATTATCCTTCTGATTTGATTTCAACAAGCATGAAAATTCTTGTTGAATCTGCAAAAAAAGGCCTGAGAATTGCGGCATTGAGTTTGATAAGCATTTCAGAGTATGTTAAGAATATAGGAAAAATAACAAACAGGCTCAGAGACATGCTTGCGGAAATAATTTCTGACATGAAAAGTAATATGACATTTCTTGCTCCATTGCTTTCAGGAGTTGTAATTGGATTGGCTGCAATGATAACAAGCATCTTGAATAAATTGAATATAGCAAGTGCAGTGGGCGGAGAAACAATTGCCGGGGTTGGAAATTTAAATGCAATATTAAGTATTTTTGATGTTACGAAAATGATTCCTCCTTATATATTACAGATAGTAGTCGGGATTTATATTATAGAAATAATTTTTATTCTTTCAGGAGCACTTGTTGTAATTGATTCTGGAGATGATAAATTAGAAAAAACAAACAAGACAGGGATTAATTTAAAAAAAGGAATCAGATTGTATATTGTAGCTGCATTATTAGCCATAATATCTTTATTTATACTGACATCAATTGTGTTGGGGAATTTAGTATAACTCTTCTGAGTTTAAAATGTATTTCTTAATTTGTTCGAGCAATGTTTTGCTTTTTTCTTCATCTTCAGACAGAATTACTTCCATTCCTGTTCTATTTGTATAATCTAGAATTAAATCCATATATATTAGCATTTGTTCTTCACTAAATTCTCCAAATGGATCAAGAACCTTTTCTATTGTTGGTTTATCAATAAAAGACATTATGCTCTCTTTGAAAAAAGTTGGATATTTGAGTTCTCCTCTCTTCTTTTGAATAAAATTTTCCCTGTCTCTTTTTGTTTCAAACTGCACTATGGCAAAAGACAAATCTTTTTCTAATGAATCTCCGCCTTCCTGAAAAATATATTCTGCCATTCCTATTCTAAGAACCCTGTCTTCTTCATATAACTCTCTTTCTTCCAGTTTTAAATTTTTTATTGTAATTATTGCAGGATTTGAACCAGTTCCTTCAATATTTCTTTTAGCTATGTTTAGATGTTTTAATTCGTCTCTATGGAAAAAATAATCGTATAGTTCTTCTCTTTTAATTTTATTTTCGTTTAAATTAAATTTAATAAGTATATTTTCTAGTTCTCCGTATTTATTCGGAAAAGAACCAAAAGAAGAGTTTGAGGGATCTCCCAATGCTATTTTCAGCCAGATAAACATTGGAATTTTGTCCTGCATGTTTGTATCAAATTGAATAATATATTCTCTTGCTGTTTCAGTGTATCCTATAAGGTTTTTTGGGATGTAAGGGGGAACTTGTATTGCTATATAATCTTCATCAATTTTATCAAAAATTGCTTCATAATATTCTTCTTCTTTTTCTTTAGCATCTTTTATGAATTTATCATAAATTTTGTTTAAAAAAGGAATTTTTGAGAATATTCTTTTTAATGTTCTCTGACTTTCTTCAACAATAAATTGTGTTCCTTCTTTTTCTTCATAGGATTCTAATCCTGAAATCCACCTGTATTGCGGAACAATAAATGCTTTTTGTTCTATGCCAGAAACTTTGACTCTTTGGGGGCGAAGAATAAAAAATCTGGAGTTCATATAATTTATATTGGTGTGTCTCTTGTATGCTGGAAGTTTCTGTTTCTCATCTCCTATCCAATTTCTTCTGTTATAATCCTGTGTGTAAGTAGATACATAAATTGTGTTTGTGTCTGCATCTAATGAAGCATGAATTCTTATTTTTTCTTCAATTTCTTTTCCAAATTCATAAGTCATTGGAACAGAATAAGTTTCATTAAAAACAGTTTCTCTATCAGCAAATGTCATTGGAGAGAAGAAAAGTGAAGCCCCAAAAAAGGCGGCTGAGAGAACCTTTTTTAAGCTTTTCATGAGAAAAAGAGAGAACAGGTATTTTTTAAAGATTATTGAGATATATTTTTTCAAAAATCCTAAACATTTATTAATATTCACACTCTTTTTTATACTATGAAAAAAGGGGAAAAAGGGATAGTTTCAGAATATCTGCCTTGGCTTTTAATCGCTCTTGCAATTCTTGCGATAATTATGATTAGTATCTTTCTGCTTAAGGGAAAAGGATTTGAGTTTATAGAACAAATTAAAAATCTTTTTAGAGGGAGATAATGGCAGAGCTTACAATAGAACAGCTGATAAAAATAATTTTGGGGATTTTTATTGTGGCGGCTGTTGTTATTGGAGTTTATTTCTTCTTCAGGAACAGTATTATTGATTTTTTTAAGGGACTTTCTGCTAAAAATATAACTAAAATTTTTATTGCGCTGATATAAAATGAAAAAAGAGCTAAATAAAAAAGGGAACCTTCTTCCAGAAGAAGTTTTGAAAATTTTAATTGCAGTAATATGCCTTGGATTTTTGGTTTTTCTTTTAGTTTCATTATATTTTTCAATGACAGGGGAGCAGGGAAAAAAAGAAGCAGAAGCCAGCATGAAAGGAGCAAACGGGCTAGCAAAAGAAATAGAGAGAGTAAACTTGGGAGGAATTCCTGATGAACAGGGAAAACTTATTCCAAATCCTTCGGGATGGTATGTTTTTAGTTTTGTCAGAGAAGATATCAAGCCTAATTTATGCACAGGAGAAAATTGCATTTGTATTTGTCAGGGAGTTGTTGTTAATATTTTTAATTGGCAAAAAAGACAAATAGGCAAATGCGATGATAAAGGGACCTGTTCGGTAGTCTCAAATCTGAAAAAATTTGACAAAATAAAAATAGAAAAAGGAGGGACATCTCTTTTAATTAAAAAGATAGGTGATGAAATAGTAATAACAAAAAAATGAACCTGGATGAAATAATAAAATATTTAATATGGATTATTTTTTTTGCATTAGCTTTCAGTGGAATATATTTTGCACTTAAAAAATTTGGGATGATATAATGAAAAAAAAGGCAGAAATTACAACACAGCAGATAGTTTTGTTAATTATTCTTATAGCAAGTTTTGCAGTTATCTTGTTTTTTATTCTCAGGCTTAATTTAGGAAGGACAAGCGATATTGAAATATGCCATAATTCAGTTGTTACAAGAAGTTCAGAAGTAATACCAAAAGAGTCAATTCCATTAAATTGCAAGACGAATTATGTATGTTTTACAAAAGACGGGAGTTGCGAAAAAATGACTTCTCCTGAAATTAAAAAAGTTAAAACGAAAGGAGAAGTTTATGAGTCGCTTGCCAATGAAATGGCAGATTGCTGGTGGATGTTTGGAGAAGGGAAACTGAATTATGTCGGAAAAGACTTGCTTGCAAATAATCTTTATTGTTCAATTTGTTCACAGATAGCTTTTGATGACAGTTTGGATTTTTTTACCAATAATGAAATTGACAAGGCTGATTTCTATAATTATCTTGCTGAAACAAATGTGTCTGGCAAGGAAATTAGTTATCTTGATTATTTAATTGGCTTGAAAAATTCACAGCAAATAAAAAATACTTTGACAATTAATAGTGCAGATTTCGGAAAAATAAATCTGAATAAGCAACAGTATATAATAATGGGTGTTGTTAGTGATGTTAGTGCCTTAAAATGGGTTTTGTTTGGGGTTGGCGCAGGGACAGCTGTTGGTGTTATAGTTCTCACAGGAGGACTGGGAACTCCTGCTGTAATGGCAGTTGCGCTTGGAGCTACTACAGGAGGGATTGGAGGATATTTCGCAGGAACATTTGTAAAAGGAGAGTCTGGAGATTCTTATATGGCTCCGACAATAATAGAAGCTAATTCAAAAGATTATGAAGCATTAAAGTGCAAGGACATAAAAACCTTAGCCTAATTAGTTAATTTTATTAAGAATACCCATTTTAAGGATTTATGACTAAAAGAGGGACTATATTAATTGAGAATGTAATTTTTATTATCTTAAATCTTGTTTTCATTTCAATTCTTGTCTTGTTTCTTTTTAGGCAGGGAAATGGAGCAATTGTGCTTGAACAAAGTTATGCAAAGAACATAGCATTGCTGATTGACTCTGCAAAACCTGTAACTGAAATGAAATTGAATATGCAGGATGCAATGGATTTAGCAGAAAAAAATGGGGTGAAAAGGGAAGAGATTGTGAAAATAAATGACAATGTTGTCACAGTCAAGCTTAGCAAAGATGGAGGATATAAATATTCTTTTTTCAATAATGTTGATGTCACAACTTATCCTGATGTTTTTCCAGAAAAAAACTATGTAATTAATGTAAACGGGTATAAATAAGATGTTTATGAACAAAAGAGGAGACAAGGTTCTTTCGATTTATTGGTTTGCTGTCCTTATAGTTGTGGCCGGAGGAATTTTTGGGATGGTTTATGTTTTTTATGGAACGCCTTATGATGTAAGAGAAATAGAAGCCCATGTTTTGATAAACCAAATAGCGGATTGCATTTCTTATGCAGGAAAAATCAATGCTAATCTGATTTCTGAAGGGCAATTTAATCAGGGATATGAAGAAAATTTTTTGAAGACTTGTCATTTAAATTTTAAATCTGTTGATTGGGGAGATGAACAATATTATACAGAAATAAAATTTTACAAACTTGAAGACCTAAATGAACCTGTTTTTAGTGTAAATGCAGGAGACAACAAATGGCTGTCCAGTTGTGCATTGCAAGGAGACAGGGAAAAAGAAAGATTGGCCAAATGTGTTAAAGGAAACTTTTATTCTCTTGATGATAAAAATAACCAATATATAATAAAAATTTTGACTGTTGTGAGAAAATCAGAAAAAAATGTTAAAATATAATAATAAAAACAAGAAAGCCCAGATTGGAGAAACCCTTTCATGGGTTGTTGCAACTCTTGTTATAATTGGAATCCTGCTTATTTTTATTTACATTTCTGTTTTAATGTCTAAAGTTAAGATTATAAGTGTTGGAAATGTAAAGACAGATTTGGAAAAAGAATCTCAAATATTGAATATGAAGACTTCTCTAAGCCACAAATTAGTTAACAATGAAAACAAAGATATTATTGATAATCTTTTGAAAGAAAATGGTTAATAAAAGAAGATTGAACAAGAGAGGGGACATTCCCATAACAATTTTAGTAATAGGGGTATTGTTAGTTTGTGCTTTGGCTATTTTTAGTTTTTTCTCTTCTACAATAAAAACAAGAAATTATTTTGCAGGAGTCGGAGTAGTAGAAAAAATGAATTCACAGATAGAAGAAAAAATTTTTAATGGCGAGAGCCCTGACGGATTGTATTTTGAAAAAAATGTAACAAAAGGAATTCTTTTTTGGAAAAAAGAGGTTCTCTTATTTTCGGCAGAATATAAATTCAAACCCTAATAAAAACATTTTTAAACAAAATAAACTTATTTTAGTTATGGATAAAAGGGGTCAAAACAAAAGTTTTTCTCCCTGCAACTTTCTTTCAGAAAATCGTAGGGGGCAAGGATTACAAATAAGTACGATTATTCTTATAGTTTTGGGATTAGCTATTCTGATTTTGTTAATGGCAGGATTTTTTTTGGGGTGGCAAAAGGTTCTTCCTTGGCTTTCTTCAAGCAATGTTGATACAATAGTTAATCAATGCCAGGCTGCATGTGCAACACAGGATGCTTATGGCTTTTGTAATATGGAAAGAACTTTGAAAGCTTCTGATTTGCCTGAAGGTAAAAAAGAAGTTACAGGAAATTGTACATTCTTTTCCACTGATGCAAATTATTTGAAGTATGGGATAGAAGAGTGTCCAAATTTATGTTAGTTTTAAAAACTTATTTTCTTCTTAATTACTATGGGTGAATATTTTTTTTCTGATAAAAGAAAAAAGAAAAAAGACAAGAAAAAAGAAAAAAAGAGGCATCCTTATAAAAAAGGCGGAAGACAAAGAAGTTTATCTTTCAAGAAAAAATGAATCCCTTCTAAAACTTTATTAATTGAGATTTATAATATATTTCATGTATGAGGTAATTTTTTTATGGTTATTGGCTTTAATTTATATTATATTTGCAGTAATTCAGGATATTAAAACAAAAGAAATTGCGAATTGGCTCAGCTTTTCTTTGATTATTTTTGCATTGGGTTTTAGATTCTTTTATTCTCTTTTTCAGGGAGATAATTTTTTATTTTTTTATAACGGAATAATCGGACTTGGAATTTTTTTTATAGTTGGAAATTTGTTATATTATGGAAGGGTTTTTGCCGGTGGAGATGCAAAACTTATGATTTCTATGGGAACAATACTGCCTTATTTCCCTAATTTTTCTCTTAATTCTTATCTTTTCTTTGATTTTATTCTGATTTTTTTGTCTGTTGGATTTATTTATGTTTTTTTGTCAAGTATTTTTCTTTGCATAAAAAAATTTCATCATTTTAAGAGAGAATTTATTAAGCAATTTCATAAAAACAAAAAAATGATGATTGCCTTTTTGCTTTTGAGTGTGATTATCTTGTCTCTTGGATTTGCAGAGAAAATCTTTTTTGTTTTTGGAGTTTTAATATTCTTTAGTTCATATCTTTATTTGTATTCAAAGGCAATTGACGAATCCTGCATGGTTAAAAAAATAAAAACAAAGGATTTAAGACGGGGAGATATGCTTTATGCCGATTTAAAAATAGGAAAAAAGATATTAAAGGCACGATGGGAAGGGCTTAGCAAGGAAGACATAAGAAAAATAAAGAAGAAGTATAAGAGAATAAAGATAAAAGAAGGAATTCCTTTCTCTCCTGTTTTCCTTATTAGTTTTCTTATATTTATTGTTATTAATCTTTTTAATTTGAAATTATGGAATCCTCTTTGGTAACCAGAAAAATTTCCTGATTTTTTCTCTTTTGGGTTTCCTGATTTTTTCTGGCTTTTTTTCTTTTTCTAATTCTTCTTTTATTTGTTCAAGTTCTTCTATTTTTGCAGGAGTTCTTTTTGAATTGATGTTCTCGCTATTGTAAACAGGAATTATATTTATTATCTCATGTCCGAATAATTTTGATTTTGAAATTTCTATATCCTTTGGAGAGAATTTCTTTTTTAATTTTTTAGAAATTTTTTTTGCAAGAGGCAATGCTTTTTTTAAATTATCCTCATGTTCTTTTGGGATTATGATTGTATGTCCCTTGGATATCGGATTTATTTCTAAAATAGCTATCGCATTTTCATCCTCATCTAACTTTACAGAGTTAATTTTTCCAGAAACAATTGAACAAAAGACACATTCATTTCCTGCATTTGAATTTTCAGTTTTTATTATCCTGTTCTTTTCCAGAAAATTTTCTAATTCTTCTGAATTCATTGATTCAATTTGTTGCTTAGCTTGAGGCATTTGTTCTGCAGGAAAAGTAGATTCTATATGAGAAATGATTTTATTCTTTATTTCTTTAGTTTCTTCTTCCGAAAGCATTTCAACCAAAAGCCCGTCTCATATCTATTACTTGCAGAGAACTGACTTCCTCTAATTTATTGAGAGAGTTTTCTAATTCTTCTAATTCTGATTCTTCAGGCCATGCAAAAAGGATAATTATCGCCTTTAAACCAAAAGCAATCGGTTCTTCTTCAAAACTGCAATTTTTCCCCCCATTTTTTTCAATAAGATTTTTTATTGCTTCTTTTAATTTTTCTAAATCTGCTTCTGGAGAAGTAGGCAAAATTCTAATTTTCACTGCTGCGGTTCCCATATTTTAATTTAAGATGCCTTATTTATAATGGTTTCTGTTCTTTATCCGCAAAATACTTAAAAATGCACACTTCTTTTTGAATAAATGCCTCTTGGGAATTATGAAAGAATAATAGAAAAAATTTCTAAGTTATCTAATTTAGAAAAGGAAGAAATCGAGAGGAGAATTGAGGCTAAAAGAGCAAAACTTTCCGGACTTATCAGCAAGGAGGGGGCAGCGCAGGTAATCGCTGCAGAACTTGGAATTTCTTTTGATAATGAAATATTAAAGATAGAAGAACTTCTTCCTGGGATGAGAAAAGTCAATACTCTCGGAAAAATAATAAATGTATTTCCTCCCCGAACCTTTAAAACAAAGAAAGGGGATGATGGAAAAGTAGCAAATTTGTTTATTGCAGATGATACTTCTAATGTAAAGGTTGTTCTTTGGGATACGAACCATATATCCCTTATTGAAAACGGGAAAATTGCTGAAGGCATTGTGGTTGAAATTTCAAATGCAAGCATGAGAGATAATGAACTTCATCTTGGAAGTTTCTCAGAAATAAAAATAACCGATGAATCCATTGATAATTTGAAAGTTGAAAGAATTTTCAGAGAGAAAAATATTTCTGAACTGAAAAATTCGGATAATGTAAGAATAAGAGCATTTATTGTTCAGTCTTTTGAACCAAGATTTTTTTATGTTTGCCCTGAATGCAGAAAAAAGGCAATTCAGGAAGATAATTCCTTTGTCTGCTCTGAACATGGCAAAGTTGCTGCAGAGAAAAGGGCTTTGATAAATTTAATTATCGATGACGGGACAGAAACAATAAGAACGGTCCTATTTCATGATAATCTTGCTAGTGTCGGGTTGGTTGATTTAGAGAACAAGGAAGAATTGATTTCTCAGAGAGAAAAACTTTTGGGAAAAGAAATGCTATTCTATGGGGTTATCAGGAATAATAAAATTTTCAATACCCCCGAATTTATCATAGAAAAAGTGGAAGATATAAATCCTGACTTATTAATTAAGGAATTAGAAAATTAGGATGTTTCTAAGAACACATTTTATAATAACTGCCTTTTTCATTTTAATTTTTTTTAAATATATCCAAAATCCATTGATTTTTCTTCCTGTTGTTTTTCTTGCAATGCTAATTCCAGATATAGATAATAGATTTTCAAAAATAGGGCATTACAGATTATCAAGAATTTTTAATTTTTTTATCAAGCACAGAGGCATAACTCACAGTTTTGGATTTCTTGCAATTATCACTCTTTTAATTTTTTTGTCTTTTAAAGAAGTATGGATCCCCTTTATTTTTGGTTACTCTTTACATTTGTTGCTGGATTCTCTTACTTTGCAGGGAATAATGCCTTTTTATCCTCTAAAATTTAGAATAAAAGGCAAAATAAAGACAGGAGGGATAGTTGAAAATTTTCTTTTTGGCGTATTTTTTTTAACAGATTTGTTTCTTGTTTTTAACAGAATTTATGCTGCTTTGTAAGATATATCTGTGCCAAATAATCTTTATAAAGTAGTTATAAATTGTTTTTATATGGCTGTAAAGAGAACAGAGGATGAAGAGATTAAAAAAGATGAAAATAAAGAGCCGCAATTGACTGATCTTCCTGGAATTGGGCCTGCAGTCGCTTCTAAATTAGAGGCTGCCGGGATTTATGATTTAATGTCCTTGGCTGTGATGAGCCCGAGTAATTTGGGAGAAGTTGCAGGAGTTGGAGCAGCTGTTGCAAGAAAAGTAATTCAGGCTGCAAGAAAAATGCTTGATATAGGATTTGTTGATGGAATGGAATTTGCTGAAAGAAGAGCAAATATAGGTTATATTACAACAGGAAGCAAAAGTTTTGATGCGCTTCTTGGCGGGAGAGGAATACAAAGCAGGGCAGTTACAGAAGCATTTGGAGCATATGGAAGCGGGAAAACTCAATTGGGATTAATGTTTGCAGTAAATGCACAATTGCCTTTTGAAAGAGGAGGAACAAATGGCAAATGCGTTTTTATTGATACAGAAGGAACTTTCCGGCCTTCAAGAATAAAACAGATTGCTGAAGGGGTAGGAGCAAATCCAGAAAAAGTTTTGAAGAATATTTTTGTTGCAAGAGCATTTAATTCAGACCACCAAATTTTGCTCTTAGACAAAGTTTCAGAAATGATAAAAAATGGAGAGCCAATCAAGCTTATGATTATTGATTCTCTGACAGCACATTTCAGGGCAGAATTTTCTGGAAGAGGGCAATTAGCAGACAGACAACAGAAATTAAACAAGTATTTGCATAACTTAATGAAATTGGCAGAGCAATACAATCTTGCAATATACGTAACTAACCAAGTTATGGCAAATCCTGCACAAATGTTCGGGGATCCGACAACCGCTATAGGCGGACATATTGTAGGACATGCTTCTACATACAGGATTTATTTAAGAAGAGGAAAAAAAGATTCAAGAGTGGCAAAACTCATAGATAGTCCTGATTTGCCTGACAATGAAACAATTTTTTTTGTTACAGAAAAAGGAATTATTGATGAATAATGATTGAAAAAGAAAGTTCAAATTCAAAAATTCTAAAAAAAAACATTTATAAACCTTGTAGATAAATATATCCTATAGGAATTAATATGAGAAAAGGAGGTTACTATGAAAAAGGGGTTTAGTAGATATTTTGTATTAATCCTTTTTTTAATTTTGTTTATAGAAGTAACTAATTTTGCAAATGCTGCAATAACTGTTGTTGCTCCTGCAAGCAATACTAATCATACAGGAACTGCTGTTTTTAATGTTAGTTATGTTAATGCGACAGATATTACAGATGCAGTTAACGCATCATTTTATTATAATATTAGTGGAAGTTGGACTTTGATTGGCAGTACATTAGTTTGCAAGAATAATAATATTACTTTTATTAGTTCTTGTAATGCAACTTTGGATATATCTACATTAATAGATGGAAGATACAGCATTAATGCGACAATTTCAAATACTACAGATTTTGGATCAGGAGCTTCTACAATAACTCAGAATGTATTGTTTGATTCAACCCCCCCAACTGTTTCAACAGCAGGAAATTTTAACAATTCAGGAACTTTTAATTTGAATATTAGTGTAAGCGATGGCGGAATTGGAATAGATTCTGTTTATTTTAATGTGACATATCCTAACGGGACTGTGGTGGCAGGGAATTATACAAAGGCTTCTACTTCTGGGGGAGGTTACTATAATGTAACGATAATTGGTGCTGGATTTACAGAAGGAAGATATAATGTTAGTGTTTATGCTAATGATACCTTAAATAATTTAAATAATTCTGAACAGATTCAGATGATAATTGACAGAACTGCTCCTACTGCTGCATTTTCCTGTTCTCCAAGCCCCATAACAGCTTCAGGAACTGTCACATGTACCTGTACTCCAAGTGATGCACTTTCAAGCATAAACTCTGCTTTAACCACTTATTCATATACAGGAAATCCTCCTGTTTCATCCACAGGGACTCAGACTGTTTATTGTTATTTTACAGATACTGCAGGAAATACAGGAAATGCAAGTGCTACTTATGTCGTGAACCCTATTGTTAGTAGTATTATAGTCAATGAAACTTCTGTAAATATAATGAAAAAAATCAATTCATGGGAAAAAATAACTTCGGGAGCAACAGTAATAATGAAAGATTTCAATACAGACATAGGGGTAAAACAAATTCAGATAACAGTTAACAATGAAGCACAAAATGTTAAAATAACTGTGACTAAATACCAATCAAAGCCAGCAGGAGTTTCTGTTGCAAAATCAGGAAAGGTTAATAAATATTTTCAAATAAAAGAAGAAAACCTTGGAAATAAATTAGAGAAAGCAACATTAGAGATACAAGTTGAAAAATCTTGGCTGTCTGATAATGGGTTTAATAAGAGTGATATAGCATTATTCAGATTTGATGAAACAACACAGAAATGGAATGAACTTAATACCCAATTTAAAGATGAAGACAGCAAATATTACTATTATGATACTGAGTTAACTGGTTTTAGTTATTTTACAATTGCAGAAAAAACAGCAGCAGTGTCTGAAACTCCTCTTCCTTCTGGAAAAACAGAGAAAAATTTAATGTGGTGGGGATTAGCAGGAATAATTATTCTAGTAGCTATTGTTGTAGGCGCAGTTATTTTAAGTAAAAGAAGAAAAAAATAAAAAGATTTTAATACCTTGCTCTTTCTAAATTTTGATGGATAGTGATTGGATGATTGCTGATTTGCATATTCATTCCAGATTTTCAAGAGCATGCAGCAGTAATATAAATTTTGAGAATTTGGTTAAATGGGGAAGGATTAAGGGGCTTGACTTGTTAGGGACAGGTGATTTTACGCATCCCCTATGGCTTAAGGAAATAAAAGAAAAACTAGAAGAAAAAAATGGCTTTTATTATTACAATGATTTTTCTTTTGTTATAACAGGAGAAATCTCTCTTATTTATACCCAAGGACGAGGAAGAAGAATCCATCTTTTAATATTGGTTCCGAATTTGGAAATTGCAGACAAAATAAACTCTTATCTTGATACAAAAGGAAGAAGAGATTATGATGGCAGGCCTATTTTTAATCTCAGTGCAGAGCAATTTGCCAAAGAAATGATGAATATTTCTTCTGAGATAGAAATCATTCCCGCACATATATGGACGCCATGGTTTGGTGTGTTCGGAAGCATGTCTGGATTTGACAGCCTGAAGGAATGTTTTGGAGAACAAAATGAAAATATACATGCAATTGAAACCGGAATGTCTTCTGATCCTGAAATGAACTGGAGAATCCAAGAATTAGAAGATAAGGCAATAGTAAGTTTTTCTGACAGCCACAGTTTTTGGCCTTTTAGACTTGGAAGAGAAGCAACCATATTCAAAAAAACTGATTCTTATTCAGATTTGATTAGGCAGATCAGGAATAAAGAATTTATAGCAACAATAGAAACAGACCCCGCTTATGGAAAATATCATTATGACGGACACAGAAATTGTAATTTTTCCTGCAGTCCTGAAGAGAGTAAAAAACTTAATGGGATTTGTCCTGTATGTAAAAAGCCATTAACAATAGGAGTTGACAACAGAGTTGAGAAAATTTCTTCTTTTCCCAAGGGGTTTAAGACAAAGGATGCAAAAGTTTTTTATGAACTTCTCCCGCTTCATGAAATTCTTGCATTGGCTTTGGGAAGCCAAATGCAGAGCAAGGCAGTCTGGAATATTTACAATTCTCTTATAAGTGACTTTAAAAATGAATTTGAAATTTTATTAAATATGTCAAAAGAAGAATTTATCAAAAAAAATATAGATAGTAAAATAATTGAGTTAATATTAAGAAACAGGGAAGGAAAAATAAAAGTAAAGCCGGGTTTTGATGGTGAATATGGAAAAGCCATTATTGGAGAAAAACAATCTACTCTTATTTGACACTTAATTCCACACCCAATTTTCTTGAATTTTTTTCTGCATTTTCTATCATGTCTTTTATTTTTTTATCTGCAGTTTTAAGATCTTCTGATTCTAATTCCAGACTATATCTTCCTGCAGAAATATATTTTATATTTACTCCCTTAAAAAAATCCAAAATTTTTTTTATTAGTGTTATTCCGTTTGGCTTGGTTGTTATTATATGGATTTCTTTTTTTAATATTGCTTTCTTTTTTTTCTGCATACTTAATATTTCCAGAATTTTTTTGGAATTTTCTTTTCCGATTATTTTTTCTAATTTTTCAGGGTTTGTTTTTGCTTCTTCTAAAAAAGAGAATATTCTTTCATGAGAAGAAATTTCTTTTATTAATTTCTCGGCCTTTTCACCTAAAATGCTTTTTAATATTTTGATATAACTCTTTTCTTGTTTGTCTTGTTCAAGCGCTTCTTTCCTTTCTTTTTGAGTTACTCTTCTCAATGACAATTCTATATTTCCCTGAAAGCTTATTCTTAAAATTTTGCAAACTATCCTTTTTTTTGGAACAACATAATCCCTCAGATTACGGATTCTTCCAGGAGCAATTTCACTTGTTACTATACTTCCTTCCCCATTCCCATCTATTTTTACAAATACAACTGTACCTACAATTCTTTCCACTGTGCATAATACTATATCTCCAACTTCTAATTCCATTTTTAGTGCCTCGCGAAGTGTTGTTATGCCTCGTAACGCGTATGCGCAATCGCTATGCGTAATGGCTTTCTATATTTTAAGAAAAAGGAATGGGTTTTTAAATATTACATAAACAGAAAATATCAAGGGATTTTTATTATTAATTTTAAATCTTTACTAATTCAATTTCCAGATTCTTTTTCAGACAATCCAGGAACTCTTTTTCTTTTTCCTGTTTTAACATGCAGCCAGCAGCGAATTCATGCCCTCCGACTTCTCCTCCTATTTTTTCTATTGTTGAAGTTAAAATTTTTCTTATATTTTTTCCATTTTTCCCAACGCTTCTGGCGGATACTTTTATCTTGTCTTCATAATAAGCCATTGTTGTTATTATTGTTCCTTCTTCGTAGAGGGAAGAATTTGAAAGTATGCTTGCTATTGTTCCTATCATAGTGTCTTTTATCTTTTCTTTTGCATTTATTATGACAAAACCATTTCCCTCTATTTTTTCAGATTCAGAAACAAATTTTAATCCGGAAATTATAAATTGCTTATATTTTGTATGAAGGAGTTCTGCTCTTTTTTTTGCTTTTAATGATTCCATGCAAAATTGCAAGGCAGTTTCACTCTCTCCCAGTCTTGAACAGGCATTGATTATTGCGCTTAATTCTCTTGCATCTTCCAGTTTATTAAAAAACTTTATCAGGAAGATATCCCCAATCACTTCTTTGTTTTTTACCTTTGGATTTTTAAGAATTATTGCAGTAACTAACTTGGACATTTCTTCATCATCTAACTCTATGAGACTTTTGTATTTTCCATTGGAAGGAGTAAGCCCTACCTCCCTTAGCAATTCAGTTACCCCCCTGGAATTGCCCGTCACTCCAGGAATGTATGGGTCTGAGCAATATTCAAGTGTTCTGTTTAACGGGCGGGTTGAAGGATATATTAGAAGCCCCCTTTTTCTGTTGACTTCTCCGTCATTTATTATCAAATTGTTTAGTTTATCTATGCTTTTTTCCATAGAATCTCCAATCATTCCAAGAATAGCCAGCTTTGCCAATTCCTTGCCTTCTCCATTCAGTTGCTTGCAAAAAAGATATACAAGACTTGAACTGCTTATCTCTTCTTTTCCGTTAAGGTGGGGATTTATTATTTTTATTCCATCTGGAATTTCCTGAAAAATTTCATGATGATCTATTATAAAAATATTTTCTGAATTTATTTTAGAAAGATGATTCAGACTTCCTGAGGCTAAATCAAGAAAGACTATTACTTTATTTTTCGGCAAATCAAAAATTATTTCCTTTTCGAGTCTTTTTACAATTTTTACAGAAAATTTTTTGTCAATCTTCCTTAATGTTTGTATGAGAATTGTCGCAGAAGTTATTCCGTCTGTGTCAAAATGACTTACTATTAATATTTCTCTGTCAGCGATGAGTTCCAAAAACTTATCTGCAACTGATTTAATTTCTGATTCTAAGTTTTTATTTAATTTTTTTTCCATCCTCTTTTAAAAAAAGTTTATTTGTTAAGATACTTTCTCAATCTTCTTAATCTGGCAAATATTTTTCCTTTGTCTCTCATTGCTCTCTTGTCTTTTTTGTTTTTAGAGAGATGTTTTTCTATTTTTTCAAGTTTTTCTGAAATATTTTTTTCATCAGGACTTATATATTTGTTTCCAAGTATTTTCGATATTTTTTCTCCGAATTCTTTAGAATGAATCCCTTCTTTTCTTAAAGTTTCCCCTATTTTTTCTGCTGTGAGTCCTTTTTCTGATAGTTCTAATACTCTTTTTCTGAATTCTTCTTTGGATATTTTTTTGCTCTTTTTTGCTTCTTCCTTGTTTTTTTCTTCTGTTTTTTTTGGCATTTTAGTAAATCGCAGTTTAGTCTTTTAAATCTTACTACTCAATTAAAAAGGCTTATAAATAAAATTTATCTGTAAGTTTTATAGTTCGCAAATCCAAAATCTACAGCAAGGCGAAAAATGCGAATATGTCAGCCCCTTAGTACAGCGGTCAAGTATACAGCCCTTTGGTTAGGAGATTTGTTAATCAAGTCAAATAATAGAAAGGCTGTGACCCAGGTTCGAATCCTGGAGGGGCTATTGCTTTTTGTATCTTCCTCTTTTTTCAACTGCCTTAAGCCTTTCAAGAACTTTTTTTGATTCTTTATAGTTTTTATAACCCTTTAAAACTTCTTCAAATAATATCTTCCAGTTTTTGAAGTGCTTGGCTTCTAAGGCTTGTTTAAGCAAATGCAAATCAACTGCCTTGTCTTCAATTTTATGACTTATGAAACCAAGTCCAAAATCAATAAAGAATATTTTGAATTTGCCTGAATTAAGTTTTCCACCATTCACCCCTCCATCACCTTTTTTATTATCAGTTAATTCATTAATCTGCGAACTTTTGTGAGCAGGTAAATTTTCAATCAAAATCATATTTGAGGTTGTTAAGTCTCCATGAATTATGTCTGCATCGTGCAATTTTGCAATTTCTTTTCCTGTATTTTTGCATATTTCTTTTTGTTTTTCCATTGAAAAAGAATCGAGATTTTCTGAAAGTTTTTTTCCGTTAATAAACGGTATTTCTATTTTACTAAATTCTTTCAGAGGAAAAGGATCAGGAGCATTGATTATCTTTGATGCTTTTTCAAGAAGTTTTTTCTCTGAACGTGTTCTCTGCTTTCTTATCCTTTCATCAATCTCTTTGATGCGATAAGACTTTTTTATCCTGTCTTTTGTTATGATGTTGCTTTTTTCATTTAAAAAAATCTTTGCCTCTGCTCCCTGCTGGATAAGTTTTAGTGTCATTTTAAAATACTATTTGTAATTAAAATAAATAAAAATAATAGAAGCAAAAATATAATGACTGCAATAAATGAAAAAAATAATTGAAGCCCAAAATTATTCTCTTTTCTGATTTTACGTAATAGATTAGTGACATTTATAGATATCATAGAATATACAAATGCTGATAAAGTACCTATAACTAATGCTGAAAATAAATCAAAGGTTATCTTTGCCATCTAAAACCTCAACTTCTTTCCGAACTTCTTTGCAAATTTCATCATTTGTTTTTGGCTTAAGCCTTGAGAGAAATCTGCAGATGTTCCTGATCTTATCATGTCATTGAGAAGTTTGTATTGTTTTAATAAAGAACGAACATCACTTGTGGGAACTCCTGCTCCTTTTGCAACTCTTGCGATTCTGGAAGTTTGTTTCTCTAACATTTCAGGATTATTTTTTTCTTCAGCAGTCATAGATTTTACAATATGTTGCCATTTTGCAACCTTTGCTTCCTGATTCTCAAGCATATTTTCAGGGATTTTTTTCTTAATTCCTGACAGCCCGGGAATCATGGATTTTATTTTGTCAAGTCCACCAAGAGAACTCATTGACTTAACTTGTTCTATAACATCATCTAAGGTTAATTTTCCTTCTTCAAGATTCTTTTGGATTTTTTTATGGCCTTTTTCTTCTGTTACAGATTTTATTTTTTCAATAAGAGTTTCCAGATCTCCCATCCCCAAAAGCCTTGAGAGAAAAGATTTTGGATTGAATTCTTCGATATCATTTATTTTTTCCCCTGTTCCTATAAAATAAATGGGTGCCTTTGTTTCTGCACAGGCTGTTAGTGCCCCCCCTGCTTTTGCAGTTGAATCCATTCTTGTTATTATAACTCCTGAAATATCCACTGCATCTTTGAATTGCTGTGATTGAACTTTTGCAGCTTGTCCTATATCTGCAGGAATTACAAGAATGCTTTCTGTTGGTTTTATTTCCCTGTCTATTTTTTTTATCTCTTTTATCAAATCTTTATCAAGAGTATGTCTTCCTGCAGTATCCACGAGAATTAAATTATAGTTTTTTAATTTTTTTTCATATTTTTTTAAAATTTTTATAGGGTCTTTCTCTGAAACATCTATGAAATAATTTAACTTGTTTTTTTCTGCTAGTTGTTTTAATTGTTCCTGTGCTGCAGGACGGTGAGTATCCAAGCCAACAATAGCAACTTTAAAACCTCTTTTTGAGTAATAATTTCCTAATTTTGCTATTGTTGTTGTCTTACCGCTTCCATATAATCCAAGAAGAAGAATTATATTGTTTTTTTGTTTGAGTTTTAATGGTTTGTATTCTCCAAGTATTTTCAATAATTCATCATGAAAAAGTTTTATCAGATGTTCTTTTTTCTCTATGCCCTTGAGTCTTTCATCCAAGGCAGATTTTTTTATTTTATCGCTTAATTCTTTTACTAAGGAAACATTTACATCTGCTTCTATTAATGCCCTTTGCAAATCCCTGATTATAGAATCAACTAAATTTTTGTCAAGAAAAAGAGCATTGGCTATTCTGTCAGTGGCTTTTTTTATTACTTCTCCAAGTTTTTCCAGCATAAAGAAAATAGTAAAGTTAAGGTTAATAAATTTTGGGTTTGTAATAGGAAAAGGTTTTTAAATGAATTTTTTATGATATTTAGTTATGGAGGAAATATGGGGACAATCATTATCAATAGATCTTCGAGAATGTGACAATTCTCTCTTGACTAATCCGGAAAAGTTGAAAGAATTTTCTAAAGGCATTTGCAAAGAAATAGATATGGTTCCTTTTGGAGAGCCAATAATTAAGAGATTTGGAGAAGGAAGTCTTGAGGGATATTCAATGATACAATTTATAATGACATCTTCAATAACAGTTCATCTGGATGAATTTGGCAATAGGGCATTCATTGATATTTTTAGTTGCAAGAGATTTGATGTTAAGAAAGCAAAAAATTTCTGCAAGAATTTTTTTTCAGCCCAAAAAATTAGAGCCAAGAATTTGTACAGGTTTTAATTTCTAACCTTTTTTCTGAAAAGATTTGAAAAATAATAGGTTGGAGGAGCAAATAACATTGTTATGAATTCTTCATTTCTCAAAATTTTATTTTCATAATAAGGAGAATTTCTTTCTGCTTCCCTGAATTTTCTTGATATTTCTCTTAGGTCTTCTCTTGTTTCTTTTCCTGCTTCTGCAAGTTTTTGAAATAAGTTCATGCCTCTTTACAGTCCAAGCCTTTTTATAAATTTTTCCTTATCAAAAACCTCTATTTTATCATAAGCCTGTCCTGTTCCAAGATAAAGAATCGGCTTTTTTGTTACATATCCTACTGATAAGGCTGTTCCGCCTTTCTCATCAATGTCCGCCTTTGTTAAAATAATTGCATCTATTCCTATTGCCCAATCAAAACTCCTTACCTGTTCTATAGAATCATTTCCTGTTATGCTTTCTCCTACAAATATTTTTTTATCAGGCTTACAGACCTTTTCTATTTTTTCCATTTCTCTTAAAAGGTTTTTTTGGGTGTGCATTCTTCCTGCTGTATCAATAAGCACACAATTAATGAAATTTTTTTCTGCATATTTTATTGCATCAAAACCAACACTTGCAGGGTCAGAGCCATATTCATGAGAGATAACTTTCACTCCCACTTTTTCTCCGTGTTCTTTTATCTGTTCAATAGAAGCTGCCCTGAATGTGTCTGCAGCAGCAATCACACAAGAAATTCCCCTTGATTTGAGATTTTCCGCTACCTTTGCTATTGTTGTTGTTTTTCCAGAGCCATTTATTCCGCAGAACAATATCACATAAGGTTTTTTAGATTGGTCTGTGTTTTTTTCTCTTATTTCTTTTGTTAAATCAGGAGGAGTGACTAAGATATTCCTGATTATTTCCTTGAATGCTTCTTTTATCTCTGTTTCTGCTTCTTTTTTCAGAAATTCTTTTCCAACAATTTTTTCTTTCAAATCCTGCACTATTTTTTCTGCGACTTCCAAGGCAACATTATTTTCTAAGAGAAGCATTTCTAATTCTTCTTTATAGATTTCAAATTCTTTATCAGAAATTTTTATCTTGGATATTTTTGAAGTTATTTTTTTGAAGAAAGATTCTGTTCCTGGTTCTGCTTCTTCTCTAATTTCTGATTTTTGGATTTTCTCTCTCTTTTCTATCTTAATTTCCTTTACCTTTTCTTCTGCTTCTGCCTTTTTTGTGACTTTTTTTGTCCAATTCTCTATTTTTTCTTTTAAAAACTTAAACATAGTAAAATTACCTGCAGTTTTTGGCTATTATTTCTTTATAAATCCTTCAAGATTTATAAGTTTTCTTAGCAAATATAAATTTTTATAAAGAGGATTATCTTTCGGGAAATATGATAAAGAGGTTTGTCAAATGAAAGGTATTCTTGTAATAATAGACGGCATGGGTGGTTTGCCTAATAAACAATTGGGAAATAAAACTTCTCTGGAAGCAGCGAATATGCCTAATGCTGATTTTTTGGCTACAAGAGGAGAACTCGGATATATGTATCCAATAAAGCCAGGATTTGTTCCTGAAAGTGATGAGGCTGTTGTTTCTATATTTGGAAATGAATTAATTTCCAGTACAAGAGGACAGTTAGAGGCAAGGGGAGCAGATATAAAGTTGGTTAGGGGAGATTTGGCTTTGAGGGCTAATTTTGCAACTATTGATTCTTACAAATCAGGAAACATCATTGACAGAAGAGCAGGGAGAACTCTTATGACAGGAGAGGCAGAAACATTGTCCAAGGCTCTTAATAATAAAATAAAAATCCCTAGTCCTTTTGTTTTCAAGTCAACAATTGGACACAGGGGAGTTTTAGTGTTTAAGGGAGGGTTCTCAGATAACATTTCAGGGAATGATACACAATATTTTGGAGGACAAATTAAAACTTCTAATAAGATAATTCCATGTCGTGCATTGGATGATGAAGAAAATTCTCAGTATACCGCGAATATTGTAAATGAGTTTTTAGAGAAAGCTTTTGAGGTTCTTGATAATCATCCTGTAAATCAAAACAGAAGAAAAAGAGGATTGGAACCTGCAAATTTTATTCTCGTTAGGGGGGCAGGGATAGAGCCTCCAAAATTAAAACTCTATAAAAACTGGGTATCTGCTGCATATATGCCTCTTGAAAAAGGATTTTCAATATCTTCTGGAATGAAAACTTTTTCTTTTAGTTACCCAAAATTAAAAAAAATGGATGTATATGCGAACTTGCGTGATGGATTGGCAAAAGCCTGCAAATTTTCAAACTGGGTTTTATGGAAAAACAGAAAAAGTGCAGATTATGCCTATGTCCATATAAAAGAGCCAGATGTTCCCGGGCATGACAATAAGCCTATCGAAAAAAAAGATATGCTTGAATATATTGATAAAACCTTTTTTAATTTTCTGAGAAAATTTGCTCCTCCGAATAAAATAAAGGTCGTTATAACAGCCGACCATTCTACCCCCTGCAGCCTTAAAACACATTCAGCAGACCCTGTCCCTGTTCTTTTTTATAATGGTTCAATTCCAAAAGAGAAAAAATTCTGTGAGAGTGAGGCAAGAAAAGGGAAATTAGGAAGAATTCTTGGTAAAGAACTCTTAGAAAAAGTCGGGTTTTTGAAATAGGGGCTTTGCACAAAATTAAATCCTATCCTGTGCAACTAGTTCCAGTGCAGGAACAACTGTAACGCCTACGAGGATATACATATATACCGTTCAAGATACCTCCGGGAATTTCTCCTTAGAATTAAAAAGTGAAATAGAAGGAAACGTTGTTAATGTAAGAGCAGGAAGTTGGTGCAGAAGCATTGAATTATAAAAGAATTTTTATGATGAATTTAGAAAATTTAAAAAAATATTATTTTTAAACTTAATTATCGCAAAATTCTGTGTGTTTGCTGTGTCCATTTTCTTCATATATTGTTTAATATCGAAATACTTTACATCTAATTTTTTATTATTTTTTAAGATATCCAAATGTGCCGGATTATAATAAATAATTATTATTTCTTTTTTTCTATAAAACATATTAATTATTTTACTTATAAATTGTCCAAGAATAATCTCATCAAAAGGATTATAAAGATAAAAAACCTCTCCGTCAGAAGGTATATTTAATTCAGCCTTCCCGGTTATTATCTCAACATTTTTATAATGTTTTAATCTATTCTTTGTTTCTTCTGCTATCTTTTCATCTATTTCTATTCCGTATATTTTGTTTTCAAAATTATTATCCAAAAGCCAATTTATTACTCTTCCTTTTCCGCACCCCACATCCACTACAATATTTGATTTTTTTATATTTGCAATTTTAAAAATTGCTGATAGAATATCATAATCACTATTGGCCATATTGTAACAATGTTCATATTTTGAAGGAACTCCCCCCCCCAAGAATCTTCCACCATATTTTATATCTTTTAGAAAATTTCTCAACAATCTTTTACTTCTTTTAATCATACACATTTATGAGATTCTTTCTTTATAATTTTTTTCTTGGTGTCAAGAAGACTTGATTTATAAAGGCCATTTTTCTATCATAATAATTATTAAAAATTGAAATCCACTAATTTTTATATGATAACTTATAATGATATTTATGAGGCTGCCAGAAAAGAGAGATACTCTGAACAACTGCAACAATTGCCTAAAAATTTTGTAAGTGAGGTTTCTGATTATCTTAAAGAAAAAAAAGACATTGCTTCAAAGGAGAATGATGTTTTTTCTGATGTAATAATTAAAACAAAGAAACAGCTGGAAAATGCAATAACTCTTTTTAAGGAATTGATATTAAGAAGGAAAAAAAAGATTTTGAATCTTGTTTTAATTGCCACAGAAACAGGGATTTCAAAACAGGATTTTGAAAATATGCTCCTCTTTGAGAAAGTTCTTTTTGAGGATTTGATGAAATCTATTGACTTATCAGACAGGAAATTAAATGATATTTTGAATGGAAATCAAGAAGAACAAAAAAACGAACTCGTAGTTTTTAAGGAATATGTTGAACAGTTTTTGGGGCTTAATGGGGAACAAATGGGAGCTTTTGAAAAAGGGCAGATTGCCAATATTCCAAAAGAAATTGCAAAGATTTTGATTGATTCTGGAAAAGCAGAAATTGTTGGGGAATAACTTTTATTAGATATTGGGATTTTTCTTTATTTTATTAAAAAACTAAATATTGCTAAAAATATCCAAAAGATTATTAGTGATATTAATACATGTATTGTTGGATGTAGATTAATCTTTGAAATAAAAAGATAGTGGACTATTAATGTTGCCAAAATTGAAACTATAAAATTTAAAATATACTTTACATTATTTTTCATATTTTTTTAAAGGATTAAGATTATTTATTTTTTTCTGAGAAGATAAGCCTCAGGAGGGATTCGCACCCCCGACCCTCTGCTTACAAGGCAGATGCTCTGCTACTGAGCTACTGAGGCTTAATAAATGGAAAGAATAATGATTTAAAAGATTTCTTATTGTCTTTTTTCTTTAACTTCCAAAACTCTTATCTCGCATAATGATAAGGGATAAATCTTTTTTAGTTTTTGACTCAATGGCCTTTGAATCTGGTTTTTTAAAATTTCATCAAATAATTCTTCAGAAGTTTTGTCTTTGACATAATTTATGAGTTCTTCTCTTGCCTTATTTCTTAGAGCTTTTCTCACTGCTCTTGAGACTTTTCTTCTTGTTATCAAAAAAGGCTTTATAATTACTTTAGCATCAGCGCATTCTGTTACAAAAGAGTCTTCAACATAGTTTGTTCCTTTTCTTATCATTCTTTTCAAAAAATAAGGCATAAGAATAATTTTTTTTGGAAATGCAACTGCTTCTTCATTTTCTATCTTAACTTTTGATGTTAACATCATGCTCTTTCCTTTAAGCATTCTTGTTAAATCATATTTTAGAAATCTTCCTTCTAACTCTGAAGGCTCATAAGCTTGTATTTGTGTCTGTTTTCCTATTAAAGGCATTTCAACATTAAAAAATTTCTTTTTCTTTTTTGCTTGTGCCATTGCGATTCCACTCACTTCGTTCGTTGCATACGCTTCGCCCGATATTTAATTGAATTATCATTCTTGCAATATTTTACCTGACCTTTTTCCTTTTTTTTGATATTTAGATTTTCCGCATACTGAACACGTATACATTATATTTGTTTTTTTAGTTGTTTTTGATTTTCTTTTGAATTTGCTTACAGCAGGCTTACTTCCCCATTTTCCTTTATTTCCTATCCCTCTTCCAAGTCCTCTTTTTTTTGCCCTGCTAATAGAACCCCTTGTAAGAGTTCCCCTCTTTGCTCCTGTTGACACTAACTTAATCTTTTGTTCTGTTTTTTTCCTACAATATGGACAAAGTCTGTTTGTTGATTTTGGAATTTTCATTCTAATTAGAAAAGAAAAATTGGGTTTTTAAAGTTAGTCCTCGCTTTGCTGCGGATGAAGCATTCCCTTAAGAATTGGGATTTTCATAGTGGTCCCACCAGGAATTGAACCTGGGTCTTGTCCATCTTGATGTTTACATCGCTTCTTTAAAGGAAGTTGACTGTCAGAGTAAAATCAAAGATTTTAACTCTACAACGTCAAGGACATGTCTTAGCCATTGGACTATGGGACCTGATTTTTCTTTCAATTTTTTTAATTAGCAAGAAATATTTAAAAAGTTTGTTTTGTATTTTTATATATGGAAAAGAGCGCACAAACCAGAAGGGGGAATAGCAAAATAATCTGGTTCTTTGTGCATTTAATTTTAGGAATATATTTCATAAATTTAGGATTTAATTTCATAAATTTAGGATTTGCTGATCCGATTAAAAATTATATAACTGTTGCAGGAGGAATTTTAATAATTATCGCAGGCCTGATGTCAATGAGGAGAGTGCCTAAATTTGCTTATCGATAAATAAAGTTTATATACGTTATTTTCATTATTTCTTTATGGATAAAAAGGGGCAGGTGACTATTTTTATTATAATTGCAATAGTCATTGTAGCAGGAGTCGCTGGGTTTTTATTTCTTAAGGGAGGTTTAAGAATTACAAAAGTTCCTGCAAGCATACAGCCTGTTTATAATAGTTTTTTATCATGTCTGGAAGATAAAACCAAAACAGGAATTGATGTTTTAGAAAGCCAGGGAGGCTACATTGAACTGCCGGAATTCTCTCCAGGAAATGCATACATGCCATTTTCATCTCAGTTAGATGCTTTTGGAAGTCCTATCCCATACTGGTATTATGTTTCTGGAAATAATGTTCAGAAAGAACAGGTTCCTTCTGAAAAAGACATGGAAAAAGGTTTGGGGAATTTTATCGATGAAAAAATAAGAGAGTGTAATTATGAAAATTATTATAATGAAGGCTTTGAAATAGTTCAGGGAGAACCAAAAACAAGCATTGATATAAGAAATAACAATGTTAATGTGAGGCTGAATATGAACATGAGAATTACAAAAGGGGAAGATACAGCATTGGTTACAAACCATCAGATTATTGTTAAGTCAAATTTGGGAGCATTGTATAATTCTGCTAAGGCGGTCTATCAAAAAGAACAGAAAGAATTATTTTTGGAAAATTATGGAATTGATACTTTAAGATTGTATGCGCCTGTTGACGGTGTTGAACTTACCTGCAGCCCAAAAGTCTGGGATGCAAATGATGTCTTTAATAAATTACAGGAAGCAATAGAAACAAATACTCTTGCTCTTTCCACAAAAACTCCTGCTACAAAGGAAGAAAAATACTTTTTTGTTAATGCAAACGGAGATGTTAGATTTATCAATTCAAGAAACTGGAGCAATAGTTTTGAGGTTCTGCCTTCTGATGGCTCTCTTTTGATTGCAAATCCTGTTGGAAACCAGCCTGGATTGGGTATTTTGGGTTTTTGTTATGTTCCGTATCATTTTGTTTACAATGTAAAATATCCTGTTTTGATTCAGGTTGTTAATGAAGAAGAGATATTTCAATTCCCTGTTGCAGTAGTAATACAGGGAAATAAACCAAGAACAGCATTAAATTCATCCGCAGGAACAATAACTTCTGAATTATGTTCTTACAAGAACACTCCTGTAACTGTTAAAACTCATGATACAAATTTGAATCCTGTGGAATCTCAAATTTCTTATGAATGCTTTGGAGAGAGCTGTGATATTGGAAAAACAAGTTCAGGAACTTTAACAAGAGAATTCCCCCAATGTGTTAATGGATTTATAATTGCGAGAGCAGACGGATTTAAAGAAGCAAGGTACCAGTATTCAACAACAGAGAGCGGAAGCGTGGATATAATTTTAGACAAAATTTATGATTTAAATCTTCAATTAAAGCTTGATGGAGTGAATTACAATGGAAACGCAATTGTTTATTTTAATTCTGAGGGAAATTCTGAGGCAGTTTCTTATCCAGAGCAAAGAACAGTTAAATTGTCGGAGGGGCAATATGAAATTTCAGTTTACATTTACAAGGATTCTTCAATGAAACTTAAAGAAACAACTCAGCAGCAATGCATGGAAGTTCCGAGTTCAGGCATTGGAGCATTGTTTGGAATGAAAGAGAAGAAATGCTTTGACGTAAAAATTCCTTCACAGATATTATCAAGTGCCCTTTCAGGAGGAGGTAAACAGGATTATTATGTTTTGGAAAGTGATTTGAAAAATTCAAATACCCTTGAAATAAACACAGATGATTTTGGTGTTCCTTCAACGATAGAACAGCTTCAAAACAATTATCTGATATTTGATAGCAGTAGTTTAGGAGTTAATTTCATATGAGGTTAAATAAAAGGATTTTTTTTGGAATATTTTTGATAATCGGGATTATTTTATTTTCGAGTTTATTTCTTGCTTATATGACTTCTAATGTACAAACGTTTCAATTCACACAAACCAATTTAAGCAAAGCCATGTGTCAGGCAGGACAGGATTTTATAATTCAGATTACTCCGTTTGGATGCAGCCCTGCTGTTGTAAGAAGTGATTTGTTAGAAGAAAATGATGTTCAAGTATATTGTCAGTTAGGGGCAACAGAAATAAATCCTTTAATAGATGTTGAGACAATAGACAGCATTTCTTTTTCAGGGACTTATCCAAAAGAGGTTTCTGGTATAGGCTTCCATCCTGCTAGAGCAGCATTAGGAGTTGAAGGAAATTTAAACTCTCCTGTTTTGGGAAATATAGGATATGTTGTTATTAATCTGAGAAAGCAGCCAAATGCTTCTGCAATTCCTGATTATGTTTCTGGGAATTTAACTGCAAAGATAAGCTATAATGTAAAAAATGCCTTTGGAATAGGAAAAGCATTATTTTATCTTCCGGAATTTCCAAGTGATGAAAAATTTGAAACTCAAAAAAGTCAATATAGTTTTTGGAATGGTAAAGGATATTTGAGAGCCGATATTATTGATATAGATTCTGCTCAGATTTCTGTTTATACAGATGCCGGAAAAATCTCCACAGTCAGTCTGAAAAAAGGAGAAACTTCCAGTGATATTTATATTCCTAGTTTTGAATGTCAAGCAGGATTAAAATTAAGATTGGATGGAGTTGAAAATTCAGATACGAGAGCACAATTGAGAATAAATGCAGAAGTGGTTGAGGCTGCCAAAGGAGAAAAATTTTTGGATAATAAATGTCAAGTTAGAAATTTGCAGTCCAATGGAATTGTTCAGAGAATTACTTTAAGGTGTCAGGAAGATACAGGAATAAGCAATTTTGATTTAAGCATAAGCCCTAAATTAATTCTCAATATAAATGGAGAAGATAAGGAATTCGGGCTTGGAGAAAAATTGTATGAGCAGGGAGATAAAGGAATTTATCTTGGATATATCGGGATGGGAGGAACTAAGACAGGGGATTTGTTTGTTTATCTTGTTTCAATGCCACAGAAAAAAGACAAACTCAGCGAAGAAGAACTTTCTTCTGTAGGTTCTCTTGCAGGAGATTTAACGAGTGCAGGACAAACATCAAGCAAACTTATTGACAAGGTAGAAAAAGGACTTGAAATTTTTGCAGGATTGAGCAGCAGTTTGGGCAGAGCAATTGCAAATGGAGAAACGTTTTACAGAATAAATTTCGGGGATACAGCAGAGTTTTTTGGAAAGAGTGTTTCAATAACTGATTTTGCAGGAGCACAAGACAAAGAACTTTCAGGAGATTTAAAAGAACAATATGATAATGCGAAGAAAGATTATGAGACAATAAGAGAAAGTTTTTCTTCTGAGGCATATCAGGAGACAAGCACTTACGGAGAAGAAGCGTTGTACAATGAAATCATGCTTGCTTGGGATGCAGAACAAAAGAAAAGCGCTCTTAGTTTATGTGAAGAGTTTACACAGAGTTATCCTGATTCAAAAAAAGATATGAGAATTTGTAATGACGCAAAAAAACTTGCAAGCCAGGGAACAGGAGAAGTTTATGTAACCATAAACAAACAGGTTAAGAAAATCTCTTTTGATGAAATTTTTAAACCGACTTTTGAAGAATATGGAATTAGAATAATGGCTAACACTCCTCAAGGAACAAAGTATTTTGATTTAAGAAAAGAGCAGGCTGTCTCTGATACAGGACTTTCTGTTCAGTTTATTTCTGCAGAGGAAACTTCTGCAAAAGTTAAAATTAGTGTGACAACATCAAAGGGAACCAAAACTGAAATAGTGAACTTGGAGAAAGATGTTACTAACAATTTTGAAGAGGGATATTCTTTTACTCTGTCCAGAGTTAATCTGAAAAAAGTTGCAAAAGTTTCTCTTATTCCGAACATAGACAGCACAGGAACACAGACAAATTTCGGGTTTAAAATTGGAATTGAAAAAAGAGCAATTGACTTGCCTCCTGAGAAAATCAAGGAGAAGATAACAGATTTGGATGCAAGTATTGGAAAGTGGCAGAATATTTCTAATGCTTTGGGAAATGTTACCCAAGGATTAAAAAAAGCATGCATTGCTACAGGAGCAGGATTAGTTGTCAAGAATTTCTTTTTGAATGCAGGGCCTTCTGGAATTGCAAGGCAACAAGTTATGAGGGGGGCAAACGGATGGTTTGAAAAATGCGAAGCAATTAGCGCACAGGAACATATTTCTGTAGACAAATGTCTTGCAGATAATGCAGATAAAATAGACAGCGATGTTGAAGAATTAAGCAAAATAATTGATAAACAAAATTCTAATATCAGGGAATTAGAAAAAGGAGTTACAACTCCGGGATTTTTATCAGAGAAAGTTGTTGATACTGACAAGTTTGCGGAAAAATATGCCCCCCAAGTTAAAAATTGTCTGGAGAAACTTTCTGAAAATAGTTTTCAGGACCCTACAGGAAAAGAGCAATCAATAAGCAAACAGGAGATTTTGACAATTCTCTCTTCGAATTACAATGAAGGAAAATACAGTATAGAACAATTGAGAAATATTGAATTATTCTGCATGGCTTCTCAGAATTCTCAATTAAAAGAATTTTCTGATGTGGGGCTGTACTCTGTTTTGTCAGATGTGAAAATAAATTCAGAAAATTATGCAGAAATTATTACATGGGCAAGCAGTCTTAACAATGTTCCTGCGGGTAAATTCACATTTGTAGAAATCGGAGAAAATGCCAAGAAAAGAGCCTATGAAGGACTTACACTGGGGCAAATAGGAAAAACTGGTTTGGGAGGATTTAGTTCAGATACTCCTGTTGCCTTAGTTCCTACTTCAGACGGAAAAAAGTATATTGTTGTCTTGGATAATCAGCTTGGAGCAAATCTTCCGATTAAGGATTTAGGAGATAACAAAAGAGCAATATATGATGTTGATGGAACTCTTGTTGAGAATCCTCCTAAAGAACTACTCAATTTATATTTTCAGAGATATGATTCCTCTAGTTATAATAATCAGTATAAGAATGCAGAACTGAAATATTATGAAACAGAGCCCTACAAAGGACTGCCTGCAATTGTTCCTTTTGATTTAAATAAGGGATGGTATGCTGCAATAAAACAAACTCTTCCGACAGGAAGCAATATAGCCTCTTACGAAGCTTCTGGAAGAGTAAGCAGTTTTTATTTGTGCAATGTTGGAGCAAATGGGCTGGAGGAAAATATCGGAGGAGATGATATTTGTGAAATGATTAATACAGGAACCGGGCAGCCTTATGATCAATTTGCCGGATTGAGTGAAAGTGAAGCAAAAAGCATAGTAGACAAGGCAGTTCAGGCTATTGAGCAAGCTTCAAGAATTTCAGAAACTCAGAGAAAAGGATATGTTAGTATCTTGGGACAAAGAATTAAGGTTGGAGAACCTGCAGCAGATATCCCTGATTTTCAATGCCAGGATTTCATGTCTCCAAAAGAATGTTTAATATTATTTAATTTATGCGACCCCGTGATTTGTCCTTCAAGCAGATGTAATTTAGGAGGAGCATATCCTGTCAGAGATGTTGTTCAGTCAGGAGTGGTTGGAAGCGTGGCTTTATGTCTGCCAAATGCAAAAGAAGGAATTGTTGTTCCTGTTTGTCTTACAGGAATAAAAGCAGGAATAGACGGATTTTTGTCTGTTAAACAATCATACAGGGATTGCCTTCAGGAAAGTTTGGATACAGGAAAGATGGTTGGAATTTGTGATGAGATTTATAGTATCTATATGTGCGATTTCTTCTGGAAACAAGCGCTTCCATTTGCAGACTTGGTTGTTCCGAAAGTTGTGGAAACTCTCTTGGGGCAAAATGTCAGGGGAGGTGGAGAATATCTTAGTGTTGCTAACGCATGGGATGGTGCAAACAAGGCAGTTAATTATTTTGTGAATTACTATGGAACAAATTCAAAGAAGGCATTTACAGCGAGAGCAACAGAAGGAATTCAGAATGAAGTTTGTAAAGTTTATACTTCTGCTGTTGTCCCATCCGGAGGAGACTTTTTGAATACACTAACTCAACCGGACTCGCCTTCACAATTCCACGGAAGATTTGATGAAATACCTTTAACAACTGCGACAGTTCCTCCGACTTCACATTATAAAGTATTTTATCATATATTTGCAGGAAAAGATTCAGGAGCATATTATCAGGTTTATTTGAGGGGTGTTCCTGGGAGTTCATATTACCAAGATACAGGAGGCAATTTTATGGTGGCTTCCGGATATGTTGCTGTTGGAGGTTATGCATCTGAAACTAAAGATTTCACAGCAGTCTTTGGGTATAAGGAGCTGTGCATAAATGTCAATGGGCAGGAAGAATGCGGCTTCAAGGAAGTTTCAACATCTTTCGCAGCCAATTATATAAAAGATGAATATTTGGCAAGCCAGGCAACTGAAACTGACATCAAGACAGAAAGTGAGTGTATATCTGGGAGTGCCAGTGCCTATAGTTTATTAAATCCAAATGCTCAGTCAGCAGCAGAAGAAATTGTTAATCCTGCGATTTACAATCAGGGAATAATAAGAGTATGTGCTACTGCCAATCCAGGACAGGGAACAGATGCTTATGTGGGAACAAATGAATCAAGATGGGTGGATGTTGGTTATTGCGGTAATACAAAGATTAGATGCTGGCTTGATACCAAAAGTGTGGAGGATGTTATAAAAACTACGACAGTTGAAGGAGAAGCATTACAGGAAGTTACGACTGATTATTTGGAAATATTGAAGAATGAGGGAAATTATTTAAGTGAAGAACAGTTTTCATCTGCAATTGAAAAAATAAATGGAAAAGAGCCTTCTGAAAAAATTGTACTTATTAACGATATAATTAATAATGTTTTTTGGAGCGGAGAAAAAGTTCAGTTATTATATCTTAGGGGGAATTCTTATGCAGAAATATTTAGAGAATTGTGGAGCAAACTTCCAAAGCCAGAGGCTGCTCCTGAGATAGGAGAAAAACCAGAAGAAAAGCCAACTAACCAAGAGATTCTCTCATTGGGCACTGTGCTTCCTGATGAGGCTGTAGGAACAATGGATGTTATTGGATTGCCTGACTCTCAGGAGAAAGTAATATTAGCAACAAAGGAGTTGGCAGGAGAAAGTGCCTCAAGAAATATTTATGATAATTGCTGGGATGCGGCATATCAAGTCTACAAAAATGCCAAGGTTGGAGATTCGTGTGTTTATTCAGATGCTGATAGGAAAAGATATACAATAGAAAATGAACGTGGCTCTGGCAAGAAAACAAGGATAACTACTCAATTATATGTAAATGGCAGAAGTTTTCCTGATTTTACTGTTTACTCTAATTGCTATTATGGTTCTTCTGGTTCGCATACTTTAAATTCAAAAGAAAAACTGGATACTATTGAATCAGGGTTTTTATTATCATATGCCTGGCGTAGTAATGCAGGACATAATGCTATTTTTATAAGATGGAAAGACAAGGAGAAAAGAATAGCATATTTATTTGATTGGAATGGTTATTCTCAAGGGAGCAATAATCCTGTCTTTAGGTATTATACAGAAGATTTAAGTGATGATAAGCATCCTGTGTATGTATATTGGCAGCCAGTATCTAAGGATGAGAGTGTTATTAACAAACTTCCTATTAAAGAATATCCAATAAAACCTGAGGAAGAAACTCCGACAATTTCAGAATCAACTGCAACTGTTAGAGAGAAAATCTATGCTGCTGCGAGAGATATTGCCAATAATGGTGCCTCTCCCAACATTAATGATGTTGCTGCAATGTTTGTAAGCCGTTCATTGGCTAATGCAGGAGTTTCAGGAGTACAAATCTCAGGAGCACTCCCAACTTCTGTAGACTCTCTTGTTTCTATAATAGAGAAAAAAACAGAATTTTCTGAAGCAGATGTTAATAATTTAAAAATAGGCGACATTGTTCTTATGGGAAAAGGTTGTCAAAAAAATTATTCCATAGGAATTGTCGGAGTTCCAAAAGACAGCAATAACAAAATTTATATTTATACTAATTTAGGGAGCAAAGTTAAAATAGAAACAATAGATTTCATAAATGCAATAGATAAGGGAATATATTTTTACAGAGCATACAGATATACAGGAGATACTAAGGAAATCATTAATGCAAGAAAAAAATGGACCTTAAGCAGTGCTGTTATTGAAGTTAATGAAAGAATAGGAAAGTATGATGCAAACAAGATTTTTGTCGATCAATTAGTATTTGACGGAATTCTTACAGAAAAAGATTGCGGAGATGTAAGAGGGACTAATGGTTTTATGAATGGGCTCTTTAATTTACAAAAAGATATGAATTGGCTTAAGAAATTGCTGCTTGCAAAATGTGAGCAGGATGAATCCTGCAAGGCAAATATTTAATCGAACCCCAAAAATGCAGGCATAGAATCCGAAGCAAGACAACGCGAGGACACCAAGGTTTCCTTCGCTTAACCTTCCTTTTATTTCTTGCTAATTTTCCCCTCGTTTAAACAGTTTAATCGAATCCAAAATAATGCGGAGTATAGGATTCGAACCTATGCAGGCACTAAGCCAACAGGTTTCTCAGACGATGAACATCAAATCGCTCACCTAAGCCTGTCCCGTTTGACCACTCCGGCAACTCCGCATTTAAGCGAGTGGGAAAACTCGTTTGACCCGAAAGTTTTTGCGAGCCATTAATCGCCCTTGATTTGAGCAAAGGCTTGAGTTCTCCGGCAACTCCGCAATTAGAAATACAATTAATCTTTAATATAAAAAGTTTTAG